>NZ_CP045696.1:1495000-1795000 GCF_009676955.1 Sodaliphilus pleomorphus
TTTCACTCCTACCCTCAGCTCATCCGTAAGCTTTTCAACGCTTATCGGTGCGGACCTCCAGACGGATTCACCCGTCCTTCATCCTGGCCAAGGGTAGATCACTCGGTTTCGCGTCTGCCCCCGCCGACTCTCATCTTCGCCCTGTTCGGACTCGCTTTCGCTTCGGCTCCGCGCGTGCCCGCGCTTAACCTCGCCGGCGACGGCAACTCGTAGGTTCATTATGCAAAAGGCACGCCGTCACACCATTGCTGGTGCTCCGACCGCTTGTAGGCGCACGGTTTCAGGGTCTGTTTCACTCCTCTGCTCGAGGTTCTTTTCACCTTTCCCTCACGGTACTTGTGCGCTATCGGTCTCTCGGTAGTATTTAGCCTTGCGGGATGGGCCCCGCAGATTCCCGCAGAATTCCTCGTGTTCCGCGGTACTCAGGTGCCGCCTCGGCTCCGCTCCGGGTTTCGCCTACGGGACTGTCACCCCCTATGGTCACGCTTTCCTGCGTGTTCGGCTACCCTTCACGACGCCTTTGCCGGCGGTCCTACAACCCCGGGCGCGGCCTCGACCGCCCCGGTTTGGGCTCTTGCGCGTTCGCTCGCCACTACTGGCGCAATCATTGTTATTTTCTCTTCCTGCGGGTACTGAGATGTTTCAGTTCCCCGCGTTCGCTCTGCGGCAGTCGCCGCAGTGCCGGGATCTCTCCCGGCGGGTTTCCCCATTCGGACATCCGCGGGTCACAAGGCATTTGCCCCTCACCGCGGCTTTTCGCAGCTTGTCACGTCCTTCTTCGCCTCCGAGAGCCACAGGCATCCCCCGTGCGCCCTTTCTTGCTTTCTCTTTTCCTTTTCGCCTTCAGAACCGGGACCCGCTTGCCTGCGTTTGTGCAGGGCGCTGCGGGCCTCCTCTGTAGTTGTCGCTCGATTCTCGCTCTTTGCTTCCAGCGCGGATTATGAAATCCGCGGTGAAATCGCTTGATCTTGCTTCAAGTTTAGCGTTTCCAGCATGTCAATGATCTCTTTTTCTTTTTCTTCAGTAGTCCCAGGCAGACTTGAACTGCCGACCTCTACATTATCAGTGTAGCGCTCTAACCAACTGAGCTATAGGACTGCTTGTCTCAAGCCGCACAGGGTGCCTGCTGAGTATATCGTTTGCGGTAGACATCGTAGCGACCGGCTTGCATGAGAGCTTTTTAAAAAGGACCAATCTCTCCTCGTGTTCATCTCTCGCCTCCATTGCTGAAGGACGGCTCGTAAAACAGCGCCCGGAGGAAGCTGCTTTTTAAAAGGCTTCTCTCCATTTTTCTATTGCGTCGTCGCCCGGCGCCTCTTGCAGCGCCTGGCCGGCCATTAGGGAACGGCTCCAGAAAGGAGGTGTTCCAGCCGCACCTTCCGGTACGGCTACCTTGTTACGACTTAGCCCCAGTTACCTGTCTTACCCTTGGTCGCTCCTCGCGGTCACGAACTTCAGGCACTCCAGGCTTCCATGGCTTGACGGGCGGTGTGTACAAGGCCCGGGAACGTATTCACCGCGCCATGGCTGATGCGCGATTACTAGCGAATCCAGCTTCACGGAGTCGGGTTGCAGACTCCGATCCGAACTGAGACAGGTTTTCGGGATCGGCTCGGCGTCGCCGCCTGGCTTCCCTCTGTGACCCTGCCATTGTAACACGTGTGTCGCCCCGGACGTAAGGGCCGTGCTGATTTGACGTCATCCCCGCCTTCCTCACAGCTTGCGCTGGCAGTCTCTCCAGAGTGCCCGGCCTTGCCCGCTGGCAACTGAAGATGGGGGTTGCGCTCGTTATGGCACTTAAGCCGACACCTCACGGCACGAGCTGACGACAACCATGCAGCACCTCGGCGGCAGCCCCGAAGGGAACGCCCGTTTCCGGACGCGTCTCCCGCCGTTTGAGCCCGGGTAAGGTTCCTCGCGTATCATCGAATTAAACCACATGTTCCTCCGCTTGTGCGGGCCCCCGTCAATTCCTTTGAGTTTCACCGTTGCCGGCGTACTCCCCAGGTGGAATACTTAACGTTTTCACTCTGCCCCGCAGCACCCAATCGCGCCGCAGGGCTAGTATTCATCGTTTACCGCGTGGACTACCAGGGTATCTAATCCTGTTCGCTCCCCACGCTTTCGTGCCTCAGCGTCAGTCGCGTGCTGGAAAGCTGCCTTCGCAATCGGGGTTCTGCGTCATATCTATGCATTTCACCGCTACACAACGCATTCCGCCTCCCTCGCACGAACTCCAGCTCGAAAGTTTCAACGGCGTCACCGGGTTGAGCCCGGAACTTTGACCGCTGACTTTTCGCGCCGCCTGCGCACCCTTTAAACCCAATAAATCCGGATAACGCTCGCATCCTCCGTATTACCGCGGCTGCTGGCACGGAGTTAGCCGATGCTTATTCTCCGGGTACTCTCACTGCGCCACGCGTGGCGCACGTTGCTCCCCGGCTAAAGAGGTTTACAATCCGTAGGACCTTCCTCCCTCACGCGACTTGGCTGGTTCAGGCTCTCGCCCATTGACCAATATTCCTCACTGCTGCCTCCCGTAGGAGTTTGGTCCGTGTCTCAGTACCAATGTGGGGGACCTTCCTCTCAGAACCCCTACGCATCGTCGCCTTGGTGGGCCTCTACCCCGCCAACTAGCTAATGCGCCGCATGCCCATCCCCTTCCGGCTCACCTTTCCCGGCCCGGCCATGCGGCTGGACCGACTATGGGATATTAGGCCACATTTCTATGGGTTATCTCCCAGAAGGGGGCAGGTTGCATACGTGTTACTCACCAGTGCGCCGGTCGCCGACAGCAAGTGTTGCCACTCGCCCGCTGCCCCTCGACTTGCATGTGTTAAGCCTGTCGCTAGCGTTCATCCTGAGCCAGGATCAAACTCTTCGTTGTTGTTATCTTGTTGTCTCTCTTCTTTCAAAAAGAATCGTTGTTGTTAGGACTCCGTCCCTCTGTTTCACGACCCGCCTGCCCTGTGCGAGCAGGCAGCGACAACGACGCTCGAAGTGTCGCCCAGCCCCTCCGGACTATCGCTGATTTACTGTATCTTTTAACCTGTCGTTCAGAATCTTGACGAGAGCACTCGGTTCCTTGTTCCTTGTCTCTCTTGCTTTGTCAATCTCTGTCTATCGCAAATATTTCAAAGATCTCCCCAGTCGAAACTGGTGTCAAAAAAATCGCTCACATCATTTTTGGAGTGTGAGGCGAAAGTGTTGCAAAGGTAAGCCGAATATTTGACTTGTGCAAATTTTTCTTCGGTTTTTTTCGCCCGGCCCCGCTCTCGCGCCCGCTGGCGCTCGCGGCGCGGTCGGCCGTTTTCCCGTTTGCGGTTGCAAAGGTACTGCTAATTCTGATACTGCCAAAACTTTTTGCAACTTTTTTTCAACGCGCAAACCGTCGCAACCGCGCAACACACTGAACAACAGCCACAAAAACCACTAAAAAAATTTTCAACATTTCCCCCTCGCCACAAGCCAAACTTCACCAAAAGGCCTTATAGCCCCCATGGGAGGCAATCAGGCCGACGAGGCAAAAAAAAACACACACATGAGGCGGCCAGTCGTTGTGCATGTCGCAGATTATGCCTAAATTTGTTAAATTAAAACCAACAGCCATCATGAACGAGGAGTTTTTAAGCCAGCTATATCTCAAAGACACCGCCTTTCAAGACCTGATGCAGCAGCGCATATATAATGTGTTGCTCATTGCCTCCAACTACGACGCCTTCATGATGGAGGAAGACGGACGCGTGGAGGAGCAGATATACAGCGAGTACATGTCGCTCAACCTGAGCTCGCCGCCCCGGGTGCTGCGCGTGAGCAACTACGAGGAGGCCTTCACCATCATGCGGGTCAAGAGCTTCGACCTCATCATTGCCATGCCAGGTGTCGACGTCACCGAGACCTTCGACAAGGCCAAGGACATCAAGCGGCTATATCCTCACGTGCCCTTTGTGGTGCTCACGCCCTTCTCCCGCGAGGTGTCGCTGCGGCTGCAGAACGAGGACTTCGCCGGGGTCGACTATGTGTTCTCGTGGCTGGGCAACGTCGACCTGCTGGTGGCCATCATCAAGCTCATCGAGGACAAGATGAACGCCGAGCACGACATCTCGCAGGTGGGCATACAGATGATACTGCTCGTCGAGGACTCGGTGCGCTTCTACTCGTCGATACTGCCCACGCTCTACAAGTTCATCCTGCGGCAGTCGCAGTCGTTCTCGACCGAGGCACTCAACGGGCACGAGGCCATGCTGCGCATGAGAGGGCGCCCCAAGGTGATGCTGGCGCGCGACTACGAGGAAGCCGTGAGGCTCTACAAGAAGTTTCACAACAACGTGCTGGGGGTGATAAGCGATGTCTCCTTCAAGCACCACGGGGGCAAGGACATGCATGCCGGCCTGCAGCTGGCCCGATGGATAAAGGAGCACGACCCCTACCTGCCCATCATCATCGAGTCGAGCGACAGCGAAAACCGCGAGCAGGCCAGCCAGCTGCACTGCACCTTCCTCGACAAGAACTCCAAGGCGCTGCCCGTCGACCTGGGCAAGGCGGTGATGAACGACTTCGGCTTTGGCGACTTCATCTTCCGCGACCCCGCCACGGGCGAGCAAATCATGACCATACACGACCTGAAAGGGCTGCAATACAACATCTTCAAGATACCGGCCGAGTCGCTCTACTACCACGCCAGCCGCAACGACATATCGCGCTGGCTCTACTCGCGGGCCCTCTTCCCCATAGCCCAGGTGGTGAAAATGCACCGCTTCGGCAACATCGACGAGGCTCCGGCCGTGAGGCAGCTCTTCTTTGACCTGATCGTGAAGTACCGCAAGATGAAGAACCGCGGTGTGGTGGCCGAGTTCAAGCGTGACCGCTTCGACCAGTACAGCAACTTTGCCCGCATAGGCAAGGGCAGCCTCGGGGGCAAGGGCCGCGGCCTGGCCTTTATCGACTCGATCATCAAGAGCAACCCCGTGTGCGACAACTTTGAGGGCATCAGCATCAAGATACCCCACACCGTGGTGCTGTGCACCGACATCTTCGACGAGTTTATGGAGACCAACAACCTGTATCCGTTGGCCCTGTCCAACATCCCCGACGAAGACATACTCAAGGCCTTTCTCGCCGCCCGCCTGCCCGAGTGGCTCGACGACGACCTCATGGCCATCTACGACGTGATCGACACGCCGCTGGCCGTGCGCAGCTCGAGCCTGCTCGAAGACAGCCACTACCAGCCCTTTGCCGGCGTCTACAGCACCTACATGGTGCCCCACCTGAGCGACCGCAAGCGCTCGCTCAAGCTCCTGTGCGATGCCGTGAAGGGCGTGTATGCCTCGGTGTTCTATGCCGACAGCAAGGCCTACATGGTGGCCACGAGCAATGTCATCGACCAGGAGAAGATGGCCGTGATTGTGCAGGAGGTGGCAGGCAGCCAGAAGGGGGGCTACTACTACCCGTCGCTGGCTGGCGTGGGCCGCTCGCTCAACTACTACCCCACGGGAGACGAGCAGCCGGCCGACGGCGTGGTCGAGCTGGCCGCCGGTCTGGGCAAGTATATCGTCGACGGCGGCATGAGCCTCAGGTTCTCGCCACGCCACCCTGGCCGGGTGTTGCAGACGAGCACGCTCGACCTGGCCCTGCACCAGACACAGACCCGCTTCTACGCCCTCGACACCAACGGCTGCAACGAGCAGTTTGGCATCGACGAGGGCTTCGATATTGCGCAGCTGCAGGTGAACGACGCCGCCCGCGAGGGCTACATGAAATACATCGTGTCGACCTACGACTTCCACAACGACATGCTCGTCGACAACGACCTGGGCCCGGGGCGCAAGGTGGTGACCTTTGCCAACATCCTGCAGCACGGCGTGTTCCCGCTGCCGCAAGCCTTAGACTTCATGCTCTCGACCGGGCAGCAGCAGATGGGGCGCCCCGTCGAGATAGAGTTTGCCGGCGAGCTGGCCTCGCCCCAGGAAATGAGCAAGGGCAACAAGGGGCAGCTCTACTGGCTGCAAATAAGGCCCATGGTCGACCGCAAGGAGATGCTCGACGAGAAGATCGTCGACACCGACCCCGCCCGCTTGCTCATCGCCAGCAGCAACGCCCTGGGGCACGGTTTGATGGACAACATCACCAGCGTGGTGCTTGTGAAGCCCGAGAGCTTCTCGATGGACAACAATGTGGCCATTGCCGCCGAAATCGAGAAAATCAACCGCGGCTTTGCCGAGCGCGGCGAGAACTACATCCTGATAGGCATGGGGCGCTGGGGCTCGTCCGATCCCGCCCTGGGCGTGCCCGTGAAGTGGCCGCACATCAGCGAGGCACGCCTCATAGTAGAGATGTCGGTGCCCGGCAAGCGCATCGAGCCCAGCCAAGGCACCCATTTCTTCCAGAACCTCACCTCGTTCGGCGTGGGCTACTTCACCGTGGGCCTGCCGGGCGACGAGGGCATGATCGACAGCGACTACCTCGAGGGTTGCAAGGCCTGCTACGAGAGTGCGCACGTGCGCATCGTGCGCTACGACAGCCCGCTCACCGTGGCCATCAACGGCCTCAAGGGCAAAGGCGTGGTGCTCAAGCCGCAACAATGACGATCCCCCATCAACACCGAAGATACATAAACACAACAACAACAACTCACCAACACATGGCATTTTTCAGCGCTCTAAAACGCACATTGGGCTTAACGCCGCCCCCTGGCAGCAAGCTGCAAGAGCATGAGGCCGAAGGCGAGAGCCAGGCAGCAACAAGCCAGCCCGACAGCCAAGCCGCAACGCCGACGGCCAGCCCCCGGCAGGCCGTGCCCCAGTCGCTCATCGACGAGATTGCCGGCCTCATAGGCCAGTATATCGACTCGACTGGCAGTGGCGGCAACATCGAGATTGTCGACAACCTGCGCAACCAGCTCAAGCTGAGCCAGGCACAGGCCGCCGAGCAAGAGCGACACGCCGCCGCGCTCCTCGACCAGGTAGCCAAGCTACAAAACGCTAACGAGCAACTCGCGCTCGAGAAAAAAAACCTCGACAACAAGCTGCGCGTGATGCAAGTGAAAGCCAACGGGCAAAATCCCGCCGAGGCCGTCGACCAGCTCACCAGCGAGTACAAGCAGAAGATGGAAATCACCAACCAGCTGCTCAACGACCTGCGCGCCGATGCCGCCCGCAAGACCAAAGAACTCGAGCGGCTCAAGGCCCAAATCGCCCAGGGCAACCCGCATGCCGCTCAGCTCAAAGACAAAGACGACGAGATCGCGCGCCTCAGGCAGCAGCTCGACAATACCCGCCAAAAACTCGACGAGGCCAACGAAAACCTGAAAATCGCATCTGAAATCGAAGAGAAAATAAAGGAAGTCGACGCTTTCAAGGCCAAGAAAAACAAGGAAATCGCCGACATGAAGACCGACATTGAAAACCAGCGCGCCATCAATGCCAAGACCATCAACGACCAACGCGACCAGCTGCTCAAGACCCAGGCCGAACGCGACGACCTGCTCAAGCGCCTCGACCGCATGCAGCAAGAGGCCACCGAGACCAAGGCCAAGCACAAGCGCCGCGACGTGGAGCTGGCCAACCGCATCGACGACCTGAAGCGGCAAGTCAACATCGCCGCCAAGAAAATCGACAGCAACGACCACCTGGTAGCCAACCTCAACAAGACCATAAGCGACCAGCTGAAAACGATACAAGACCTCACCATTGCACGCGACGAGCTCAAGCTCAAGGCAGGCGACACGCTCACCATGCTGAACCGCGCCCAAGACGAGGCCAAAAACAAAGGCAGCCAGCTGCAGCAGCTCAGGGCCGCGCAAGAAGCCAGTCTCGACACCGCCCGACAGCTGCGCAGCCAGCTCGACGCGGCCCGGCGACAGCTCGACGAGCGAGACCGTGCCCTGGCCGAGACCCGCGACCAGCTCAAGCACAGCGAGACCCAGGTGCAGAAGATGGCCGCACTGGCGCTCAAGCAGGAGCCCAAAGTCAACGCCGAGAGCGAGACGGCCATCGACACCGACCTGCAAGAGGCCGTTGCCCACGTCTTCAACGGGCAGCAGGGCCAGCCCCGCGGCGAGGAGCCACCACAGCCCGAGCCCGAGCCACAACCACAGCCCGAGCCGCCGCGCGCAGCCCAGCACCCACACGACGAAAGCCGCCAGATGTCGCTATTCTAAAAAAAACTGCAACTTTCAAGCATAATCACTCACAACACCATAATTTCAACAATGAACAACAAAGCACTGCGAGTGCTCACACTACTTGCACTCATCACACTATCAACAACCCTCATGGCACAAAAGCAATTCACTCTCGAAGACCTGAACTTCGGCGGCACCAACTATAAAAACATGACGCCAGGCGACCGCACCCTCCTGTGGTGGGGCGACCGGCTCGTGCACGTCGAGGCCAGCGCCTGCTACACCGTGAACCCGAGCAACGGCAAGGAGAGCCTCTTGCTCACCGCTGCCGACCTCAACCGCAGTATCGAGGCAGCCGGCGGCGACGAGACCGCAACGCTGCAAGGCGCAGTATCGTTTCCCTACCCCGACCAGCCGCTGGTCCTGGTGACCGGCACCAAGGCCTACACCCTCTACAACTTCAAGACCCGCCGCGTGGAGTGCCGCATCGCCAAAACCGGCAATGAGCAGGCCGCCTCTTGGAACGCCAAGAGCCGCATCTTGGCCTGCGTGACGGGCGACAACCTCTATGTGGGCGGCAAGCAGCTCACCACCGACGGCAGCCGCGACATCGTGTACGGGCAAAGCGTGCACCGCAACGAGTGGGGCATCGACGGCGGCCTCTTCTGGAGCCCCGACGGCAAGCTGCTGGTCTACTACCGCATGGACCAAAGCATGGTCACCGACTATCCCGAGGTCAACATTCCCGAGGTCGACGACAGCACCCACCGCATCGCCACCCCGGCCCCCGAGAAATACCCCATGGCAGGCCAGGCCTCGCACAAAGTCACCATCCTGGTCTACAACACAGCAAGCGGCCGCAGCGTGCAGCTGCAGGCCGGCGACCCCACCGACCGCTACTTCACCAACGTGGCTTGGAGCCCCGACAGCAAGACCATCTACGTCTTTGAGCTCAACCGCGACCAGAACGATTGCAGGCTCGTGAGCTACGATGCCACCACCGGGGGCAAAATCGCCGAACTTTACCGTGAGACCGACCCGAAATATGTAGAACCGTTGCATCCCATCGTGTTCCTGCCCTGGAATGCCGACCAGTTTATCCTGCAAAGCCAGAAGGACGGCTACAACCACCTCTACCTCATGGACAAGAGCGGCCACGAAATCAAGCAACTCACCAGCGGCAAGTGGGTGGTTGAGCAACTTGTGGGTTTCAACCCCCAGCATCAAAGCGTGATCATCGCAAGCAACGAGCTCAACCCCCTGCAGCGCAACCTCTTTGCAGTCGACCTCAACACAGGCCGGCGCACACTGCTGGGCAGCGACACCGGCTGGCACACACCTGCGCTGAGTGCAAGCGGCCGCTACCTGGTCGACAAGTACCAGGCCCCCGACGTGCCTCGCCACATCGACATCGTCAACGTCGACAACGGCCGCAAGCTCGCCTACTACGACGCCCCCGACCCGTGGGCTGGCTACACCGTGCCCACCTATGAGTGCGGCACCATCAAGGCGGCCGACGGCGTCACCCCGCTCTACTACCGCATGGTGAAGCCCGCCCACTTCGACCCCGCCAAGAAATACCCCACGGTGGTCTATGTGTACGGCGGTCCCCACGCCCACAACGTCGACGCCGGCTGGCACTGGCGCAGCCGCAGCTGGGAGACCTACATGGCGCAACGGGGCTACGTGCTCTTCATTCTCGACAACCGCGGCAGCGAGAACCGTGGCCGCGACTTTGAGCAGGCCACCTACCGCCAGCTGGGCCAGGAAGAGATGAAAGACCAAATGAAGGGAGTGGAGTTCCTGCGCACGCTGCCCTATGTCGACACCACCCGCCTGGGTGTGCACGGCTGGAGCTTCGGCGGCTTCATGACCATCAGCCTCATGACCAACTATCCCGATGTGTTCAAGGTGGGTGTGGCCGGCGGCCCTGTCATCGACTGGAAATGGTACGAGGTGATGTACGGTGAGCGCTACATGGACACGCCCCAGTCCAACCCCGAGGGCTATGCCAAGACCAGCCTGCTGCCCAAAGCCAAGGACCTGAAAGGCAAGTTGCAAATCATCATAGGCTACAACGACCCCACTGTGGTGCCACAGCACGCCCTCACCTTTCTCAAGGCCTGCATCGAGGCCGGCACACAACCCGACTTCTTCACCTATCCTGGCCAGGGGCACAACATGCGCGGCCACCAAAGCGTGCACCTGCACGAGCGCATCACGCAGTACTTCGACGACTATCTCAAGCCTTTGAAATAGCATCTGCCGGGGGTGCCACCATGCCCATTGCTATATTATATATAAACACACGATGCGCCCGCCAGTAGTGGCGGGCGCATCGGCATGGGTTGTATTGTGATTGTCGCGCGTTACTTCACAATGAGTTTCTCTACGGTCTTGCGGCCGCCCACATAGGTGGTGACCTTGATGTTCACACCGGCAAAGGGCGTGTTGCTCACCAGGCCTGTGGTGCTGTAGTACACCACGCTCTGCACCTGGCTCGAGGCGTCGACACTGGTCACGCTCGTCACCACGTTGCTGCCCACCACGGGCACCTTGAGCTGAGCCTCGGCCACATAGTAGGGTGTGGCAGTGGCATCGGCGCTCGCCACGGCAGCCTTGGCGGCCGTGGTGGTGGTGGCAGGCACGCAGTAGATGCGCACATAATAGGTCACGTCGAAGTTGGCGAAGCCGTCGTTTTCCTTCACGCTGCGGGCGCCGAAGTAGTCGGCAATGGGTATCCACACCTTTTCCTGGCCGTCTTGGGTCTCGTCGACGGTCGTCTGAAGGGTCTCGCCCTCGTTGCTGGCGTCGAAGCTCATGTTGCCGTCATCGTCGACGTTGACCGTGAGCGGGTGGTCCTTTTGATCAAGACGCTTCTTGTAGGCTGCCACATCGGTTCCCTCCATGGCCACGCCGTCGGGCGTGGAGCGCCAAATGCGGTATTTCACCGGGCGCAGCGTTGAGGGCACCAGCGCCTGCAAGCTCAGCGGCACCTTGTAGTAGCGGCCCGTGACGCCGTTGTGGTTGAAGGCGAAGTTGCTCGTCTCGACGCTGCTGCCGTCGGCAAGCTTCACCGTCACGCCCACACGGTGCACCGTCTCGATGGGGGCGCCATAGGTATTCTGGGCCGTGGCGTCGAGCGTGCCATCGAGGCTGTAGCGGTTGGTCCATATCACGGGCACCATGCGGCGGGCATAGGTGCTCGCATCGCTCGCTTGCATGGCGGTCTCGTCGGCAATCTTGGCACCGTCGGCCGTGTTCACCGTGTTGAGGAAGTTGCCATTCTGGAACACGTCGTAGCGGTCGCTTGCGCCCACGTTGGCATAGCCCGCCTCGTCCTGCTCGCGCTGGGCCTCGGTGCTGGGATAGGTATTGCTGTCGAGGCCCACACGATACACCTTGTAGTAGTTGATGTCCTGGTTGCTCGTCAGGCTCAGGGTCACGGCAGGCTTGGAGCTGTCGATGGTGGCACGGTCGATGGTGTTGAGCGTGTGGTCGGCCTCGACCTGCTCGGCGGTGAAGGTCTGGTTGTTGTTGCCCGTCGTTGTCTTGTACACATCGACAGGCACGGCCGAGCTATAGAAGTAGTCGACCCCTGCGTCGGTCTTGATGCCGTCCCACAGGTAGCGCACGTCGTAGGTGTAGCGGCTGGGGTGCAGGTTCTGGCTCGTGGAGGCCGAGAACTGGTCCCATATCTCCAGCTTGCCAAAGTCGATCTTGCCGTCGGTGCTGCCCGTGGCCACCACAAAGTGGGTGCTGTTGTCGCTGGGGTCAAACACATCGGCAGTCATCGGGTGGTCCTGGTTGTAGTGCTCCACCTTGTAGGTATAGCCCTTGTCGCCGTCCTGGGCAAACGTGCCAATGGTGGCGATGCGCACCTCCTGGGGATTGCCATCGGCGTCGGTCCAGTGGCGGTAGAGCTCCATGCGGGCGTTGGGCTTAGTCAGGTAGTCCCGGGTGATGTATACATCGGCGCTGTTTGACACGTTCAGGTGGTTGCGATACACATTGAGCTCCTCGGCCAGGTTGTAGTTGCTCTCGGGGCTCACGTTGAGGCCCAGCTGCAGGCGCTGGTTGGGGTCGAGACCCGGCACCTCCACCAGGTCGCGGTTGGAGGTAACGGGCGAGAACTCGCCCTCAAGCGGGGTGCCCTCGACCACGTAGCGAATGTGGCGAGCCTCAGTCTCCCGGTCGACGGTATAGGTGTAGTGGTAGTTGCCCTGGGCGTCGGGAGCATCGGTGAAGTCCTGCTTGAGCAGAGTGCGGTTGCCGGCATCGTCGACGGTGTAGAGGTTGAACTTCTGCGGAATCACATTGCCCGTCATCGCGTTCAGGTTCGACGACCAGGTGAGGGTGATGTCCCACTTCTTGCCATCGCTGGCGTTTTTGGCGCCCGTGGCCTTGAGCGGGATATAGAGCATGGCAATGGCCGGGGCATAGGCCGGCTTGTAGTTGGTGAAAGTGGAGTTTAAGTTAGCCGGGTCTCTATTGTCCCAGTACTCCAGTCGCCTGTCGGGGATAAAGAAGACCATGTTGTCGATCGAGTGGCTCTCCTCCCTGTCGGCCATGTTGAACTGGTGCTTCAAAATGATAACGCTGCCACAGTCGTGCTGCACCTTGTAGTCGTTTCCGTTTTTCATCTTCACCCAAACATCGGTGGTCTGGGTCGAGCTGTTTACGATCTCGGGGCTATACTCCTCGTAGAGGCCGAAGAAAGGCGCAAACGACCAGGTTCGGCCACTACCATTGAGCGTATTTCTGCGAGCCTTACCCTTGGAGATAAAGAAGAAACTCGAGGCCGTGCCGCTGGTTTTGTACAAGGCACCCGTCTTAACGATGCCGTCGCCCTTGGCATAGTATTTTCCCTGGGTGAGCAAGACGACTTCTTCGATATTGGCTGCTATTGCGTCGTAAAGTTGTTGCTGGGTAGTAACCGAGCCAATTTTTACATCATGCTTCGTCTTGACCAGGAGCGTGGTATAGCCCTCATCTTCGGGCATGTAGTCGGAGTAATAACCCCTTCCATCTATTTGATACCAATTCTTCCAAATATCTTGTTCTGTCTCGGTGAGGATATTGTAACAATCGCGAGCAAACTTGTTCTTGTCGTTTCTTTCGGTGAGGGGATAACCTTCCCATGATTTTTCATCAAGATAATCATCGGTAATCACATAGTTTACTTTCCCACTATCGGGCGTTGTGACATCGGCGCTGCTGTAGCCCACCTTCTTGATGCCAGGCACCTTCCGGTTGATGTAGATCTCGCGCAGCAGAGCCACGATGTGGCGCGGGTCGGTGGCCGGGTCGGCAATGCTGTTGGTGTGCTGCACGCCCTGGGCATCGGTCCAGGTGAAGGTGATGGCCTGGGCCTCGGCAAGCGTGAGGATCTTCATGTTGGAATTGGTAGCCTCGGCCCGGGCAGGCGCCTGCGAGCGAGGCCTTGAGGTAACAGCTTGTGCCGACGATGTACCAACGACCATCATGAGCACAAGCGATGCAATGATTGTAAATTTTTTCATCAAACGATTTCTAAAAATAATATATGTGAATGTATCAAATCAAATAATAATATCCCTGAGCAGCCGCCCGCGTGCAGGGTGACTGCACACAACCATGGGCGGATTTAACTCACACTCTTCAAAATCAAGATGCAAAATTAGACCCAATTATTTAAACTGCAAAAACATTTTGCAGTTTTTAACAAGCTGTGCCAGCGGGCGGATTCCAGAAGCAAGTGCAAAGTTACGCTATTTTTCTTTAATCATGTCTTTGGGCTTTCGAAATCCGTTTTTCTTTCTTGGCCTGTTGTTTAATTTTTCGATGATGCTCTTGACATATAGCCTTGAAATTCCCCTAAAGTCCGTCTTCTTCGGAATATATTGCCTGATGAGCCCGTTCATGTTCTCGATAGCTCCCTTCTCCCACGAGCAGTACGGATGTGCGAAGTAAACTTTCGTGTTAAGTTCCCTCGCAATGATTTCGTGTGCGGCAAACTCCGGCCCGTTGTCTGTCGTTATCGACCTTACAGGCAACCCGCTCTCCCGTATGAGTCTCACCACGGCATATGCCAGTGGAACGGCCTGCTTTCCCGTATCGAGTTTCTCCATGAGCATAAAGCAGCTCCTCCTCTCAACCAGAGTAACGATGGCACCTTTGCCTTCCTTTCCTACGATGGTGTCCATCTCCCAGTCTCCTATGGTCTGTCCATAGTCCGTTTCCGGTCTTTCGTCAATGGAGAGGCGGTTGGGAATATGCGCCTTGGTGGTAAGCAAGGACTTTTGCCTTGGTCTGCCTCCATGCCTGAGGTGCTTTCGGATGTTGTCCCCGTAATGTGGGGAAAGGGCCGCTATCCAGTTGTATATGGTTGACTTGGACACCGTGATGCCCTCTTTCTTGCCAAGCCATCCGGCGACTTCCTCCGGCGACCACTGCTCCTTACGGATAAGTTCAAAAACACGGCTGCGTACATAGGGAGCGATACGGCGATTGCCAGGTGTCCTGGCCTTGCGTCGTTTGACTTTCAATACGGCCGTACGTGCGTCATAAACGCCTTTAGCATTAGAATTACGCCTTCGCTCACGAGAAACCGTGCTTACTGACACACCAATAGTCTCGGCTATGAAACTAAGTGAGAATTTCGTTTGGAGTAGCACACTTATTGTGTATCTTTGCTCCGAGGTTAATTGTTTATACATCACAATACAAAATTAATTAATCTTAGGGAGGGGAACGAAAGATCTCCTCTTTTTTTGTATTGCTTAAGTTATCCGCCAATGCTCTTTGGGGGCTTCGCGCCCCCAGCCGCAAGGCAAACCTCCGCGGTGTTTTTCATGTTTTAATGCACCGCAGAGTTTTGCACTTCTAATTGGAATTAGCAGCGGCCCCGCGGCCAACCGCAGGGCGCAGATGCACCGGGGCTGAACCACGGCTACAGGTCGATGACCTCGAGATCACAGGGCACCCACACCTTGCCGCTGTAGACGCTTGCCGCCTCGGCGGTATAGTCCTGCTTGCGGGTAGCGAGGTGGGTGTCCTCGGTGTGGTAGAGCAGCAGGTTGTGCACACCCAGCTCCTGGGCCAGGCGGCCGGCATCGAGAGCGGTGCTGTGGTGCTTCTCGTAGGGGCGGAAGGCGGCACGATCCTTGTAGAGGCAGAAGGCCTCGCACAGCAGCCAGTCGGCTCCCCGGGCATAGCTCGCGTTGCGCGCGTTGTAGGGCTCGTCGCCCAGGCACACCACGTGCTTGCCGCTGGGCAGGAGCGCGTCGCAGCCAAACTGTTTCATCTTGGTCGACCCGATGTCGAAAAACGTGACCTGCATGTCGTCGACCTGGCACTGCTGGCCGTCGGTCACCTCCTTGATAATGATATCCTCGCCCACGGCCTTGAAGATCTTGGCCGGCAGCACGATGCGGCACATTGTCAAGAGCGCGTCTTTCACCTCGTTGTGGCAGTAGATGGTGAATGTGCCGTGGTAGAAGCCGCGATGCAGCAGCGGCGATATCTTGCGTATCAACCATATCACGCCCAGGATGTGGTCGGTGTGGCAATGCGTCACAAAGAGGTGATGTATTTGCTCAAAGGCGATGTGGGCCCGGTGCAGCTGCCTGAAGATGCCGTTGCCGCCGCCGGCGTCGACCATCATTCCGCCTGCGGGGGTGCTCAGGTAGAAGCACGTGTTGTAACAGCGGGTACTCATGGCGTTGCCCGTGCCAAGCATGATGAGTTGTTCCATTGTAGCGTTGTGATGAGTTTGGTTGTCGTGATGCGATGTTGCTCGTTATATAATATTGTTTTGTTAAGGCTTTGTCGTGGATCAGCTGTCGGCTACTCGCGGCAGCGTGATGCAGAAGGTGGTGCCCTTGCCCAGCTCTGAGTCCTTGACATAGATGCGGCCGCCGTGATACTCCTCGACGATGCGCTTCACCAGCGTGAGCCCCAGCCCCCAGCCTCGCTTCTTGGTGGTGTAGCCCGGATTGAACACCGTCTTGAAGTTTTTGCGCGGTATGCCCTTGCCCGTGTCTTTGACCAGGATGACGGCCTGGTCGCCCCTGGTGTCGACGGTGATGTCGATGCTGCCCTGGCCGCTCATGGCATCGACGGCATTCTTGGTGAGGTTTTCCATCACCCACTCAAAGAGGGGCGGGCTCAGCATCACACCGCAATTGCGGGCCTGGTCGAGATGCAGGTCGAGGCTCACGCGCTTGGGAATGCGGCTGCGCATGTATTCCAGGCTCGAGACCACAGCCTCGTTGATAAACTCGAGCTCCTTCTCGGGCATCGAGCCTATCTTGGAGAAGCGGTCGGCAATCTTCGACAGGCGCTGCACGTCTTTGTTCATGTCGGCCACGATGCTCTTGTCCACGCCCATCGTGTCGAGCAGCTCGGTCCAGGCCATGAGCGACGAGATGGGCGTGCCCAGCTGGTGGGCCGTCTCCTTCGACAGGCCCACCCACACCTTGTTTTGCTCGGCTTTTTTCACGCTGATGAGGGCGAAATAGGCCACACCCAGAAACAGGAGCAGCACGGCCAGTTGAATGTAGGGGTAGTAGGCCAGGCGGCGCAGCACGGTAGAGTCCTCGTAGTACAGGTATTGCCGCGTCGACTTGTCGATATTGATCACGATCTTGTTGGGCGAGTGCTTGAGGCGCTGCAGCTTGCCTTGCAGGTAGTGCTTGTTGCGGGCCGAGAGCTGCATGGGGTTGAGGCTGTCGACCTTCTCGGGCAGGCGGAAGTTGCGGTATTGCAAGATGTTGTCGTGGTCGTCGACCAGCAGCACCGGTATGTTGTGGTTGCCCTCGATGATGCGAAACACAAAGTCGACATCGGTGGGCATGGCACCGGGCTCGCTGCTCATCGAGGCCAGCTCCTTGGTGGCATCGGCCCATATCTCCATGCGCTCACGCTCCTGCTTGGCCAGGTCCTTGACCAGGTGGTTGGAGATGAGCAGAAACATGCCCATGAGCAGCAGGGAGACGGTGATGAGACCTATCTTCCAGATGCGTCGCGAGTCGTATATGTTGCGTAGATTCATGCCTTGTGATTGCAAAGATAGTGCACACTGGGCGCAATTCAAAATGAAAAATCGAGGGATTGAGTCGCCTCAGTCCCCCGATTGTGTCATCGTGATGCCCACAGCTGTGCCGTGATGCCGCGAGCACACTGCTGCGAGGCAGCGACGCCTCAGGCCTTGGCGGCCTTCTTCTTTCGCGTTGCAGGCTGCTTGGTTGCGGCAGGCTTCTTGGTTGCGGCAGCACGGGCAGCGCGGCGGGCCGACGACTTGGTGGCATTGCTCTCGTCGGCCACAATAGCCCTCACGTCGGCCAGCGTGAGCTGGGCGGCGTCCTTGCCCTTGGGTATCTTGAAGTTTTGCTTCTTGTAGCTGATGTAGGGGCCGTAGCGACCGTTGAGCACTTGCAGCTCGGGCTCCTCGGCAAAGGTGGCGATCACCTTCTTGGCCTCGCTCTCGCGCTTGTCGACGATGAGCTGGCAGGCCTCGTCGAGCGTGATCGACTGGGGCGACATGGTCTTGGGAATCGACACAAACTTGCCGTTGTGCTTCACATAGGGGCCGAAACGGCCTATGGCCACAGTCACATCGGCGTCTTCAAACTTGCCCAGGTTGCGGGGCATCTCAAAGAGCTTGAGCGCGTCGGCCAGCGTTATCGTCTCGATGCTCTGGTCCTTCTGCAGCGAGGCAAACTGCGGCTTCTCGTCGTCGTCTTTTGAGCCCAGCTGCACCACAGGCCCGAAGCGCCCTATCTTGACCGACACGGGCTTGCCCGTCTTGGGGTCGTTGCCCAGCACGCGCTCGCCCACCTTGTGCTCGAGGCGCAGGGCCGACACCTTCTCGATATCGGGGTGAAACTTCTTGTAGAACTTGCCTATCTCGTTGTTCCACACCTCCTTGCCCTCGGCAATCTCGTCAAACTCGTTCTCGACCTTGGCCGTGAAGTTGTAGTCGAGAATCGATGGGAAATACTGCATGAGGAAGTCGTTGACCACCATGCCCACATCGGTGGGCAGCAGCTTGCCCTTCTCGGCGCCGGTGAGCTCGCTCTTGCGCTTGGTCTCGATCTTGTCGCCAGCGAGCATCATCACCTCATAGTCGCGCTTGGTGCCCTTGCTCTCGCCCTTCTCCACATAGCCGCGGGCCTGAATGGTAGAGATGGTGGGGGCGTAGGTCGACGGGCGCCCTATGCCCAGCTCCTCGAGCGTGCGCACGAGCGAGGCCTCGGTGTAGCGTGCCGGCTGCTGCGTGAAGCGCTGCGTGGCCGTGACGTCGCGGGCCATCATGCCCTTGCCCGTGGTCATGGGCGGCAGGGTGTGCATGTCGGCCGGGGTGGCATCGGCGTCGGTCGACTCGATATACACCTTCAGGAAACCGTCGAAGTTGATGACCTCGCCCGTGGCCGTGAAGTGCTCGGGGCGGTTGCTCACTGCGATGTCGACCGTGGTGCGCTCGAGCTCGGCGTCGGCCATCTGCGAGGCAATGGTGCGCTTCCATATCAGGTTGTAGAGCTTCTTCTCCTGGGCAGTGCCCTCGATGTCGCGATGGGCAATGGCAGTGGGGCGTATGGCCTCGTGGGCCTCTTGGGCGCCCTTGCTGGTGGTGTGGTACTTGCGTATCTTGAGGTATTGCTTGCCCAGCGTGGTCTCAATCTCGTTGCCTATGGCTCCCAGGGCCAGGTTGGAGAGGTTGAGCGAGTCGGTACGCATGTAGGTGATGAGTCCCGACTCATAGAGCGACTGGGCCACGCGCATCGTCTGCGACACCGAGAAGCCCAGCTTGCGAGCAGCCTCCTGCTGCAGGGTCGAGGTAGTGAACGGCGGGGCCGGCGACTTCTTCACCGGCTTCACGGTCACCGCTCCCACCGTGAAGCGGGCCGTGCGGCAGGCCTCGAGAAAGGCCACGGCCTGGTCGTGCGTCTTGAGACGCGTGTTCAACTCGGCCGCCACACTGGCCTGGCTGCCCTCGGGCTGCATCGTGCTGGTGACGCGGTAGTAGGGCTCGCTCTTGAAGTTGCGTATCTCCTTCTCGCGCTCGGCGATGAGCCTCACCGCCACACTTTGCACGCGCCCGGCCGACAGGGCCGGCTTTATCTTCTTCCACAGCACCGGCGAGAGCTCAAAGCCCACGATGCGGTCGAGCACGCGGCGCGCCTGCTGGGCATTGACCAGGTTGATGTCGATGGCGCGGGGGTGCTTGATGGCCTCCACGATGGCAGGCTTGGTGATCTCGTGAAACACGATGCGCTTGGTATTCTCGGGCTTGAGTCCCAGCACCTCGTAGAGATGCCACGAGATGGCCTCTCCCTCGCGGTCCTCATCCGAGGCCAGCCACACCGTCTTGGCCTGCTTGGCAGCCTTCTTGAGGTCGGCCACGAGGGCTTTCTTGTCGCTTGGAATTTCATATATAGGCTCAAAGCCATTGTCGATGTCGATGCTGAAGTCCTTCTTGTGCAGGTCACGTATGTGCCCGTAGCTCGACATCACCTTGTAGTCATTTCCCAGAAACTTCTGGATGGTCTTGGCCTTGGCCGGAGACTCTACAATCACTAAATTGTCTGGCATAAATCTTAAACCTCTTTTTATCTTGCCCCCTGCCAGCACACCGTGCAGAAAAAAAGGGGGCTTTTTTCAAAATCGGGTGCAAAATTAGGCAAAAATTCTTTACTTTCTATAATAATGTGTGTTTTTTTGATTTCAGCCCGCACTTTCACGGCTTCCCGCCCGCCCCCGCCGCTCGTAGGTGTCGCCCATGGTGAACCCGAACACGGCGTTGTGCTGCACCAGCTGGGGGTGCCTGCGCTCAAACTGCCGGGAAACGGGCGAGCAGAGCCACGGCGGCGATGCACACGCACCGCCACAACACTTGTGCCACAATATGCTTGCTACAGCTTTTCATGCATTTTCTTTGCTTTATACTCGGTGAGAGAGTGTGTGGGTGACTACATCACTTCGGGACGCAGGTCGTAGTTGTTGCGCAGGCGCTCAAAGTCGTGGGGGCAGGCCTTGAGCCGTGCCGTGTCGAGCATGGGGTCGTAGCTGCGCATGATGCGCTCCAGGGTCACCTGGCTCGCGCCCGAGGCGGGTGCCTGGGCCTGCACGGGGCGGGCGTCGAAGCCGAAGTGGCGGTTGAGCGCCTCGACCACCATGGCCGTGCCGCGGTGCTTGCCGTCGCTGCTGTAGCCGGCAATGTGGGGCGTGGCCACAAGGGCCTTGGCCAGCAGCTGGCGGTCGATGGCCGGCTCGTGCTCCCAGCAGTCGATAGCCACGTCGCCCGCCCAGCCGGCAAGCGCACTGTTGTCGCACACGGCGCCACGGGCGGCATTCATCACGAGCCTCAGGTGCGGTGCCTGGGCCAGAAACTGCGCATCGCACATGTGAAACGTGGGCCACTGGCCCTCGCGCGTGAGCGGCGTGTGAAAGGTGACGACATCGCTCTGGGCCTTCACCTGGTCGAGCGTGACAAAGCCCTCGCTGCCCTCGGCGGCAGCACGCGGCGGGTCGCACTGCAGCACGCGGTAGCCCAGCTCACGGCCCCACCGGGCCACAATGCTGCCCACGTGGCCCACGCCCACCACTCCCAGGGTGAGGGGCCCGTGCACTGGCACTGGCATCTGCCCGAGCCAGCAGCCCAGGGCGGCATGCACCCACTGGGCCACTGCCGGGGCGTTGCACCCCGGGGCATTGACCACCTCGATGCCGCGCTCGCGGCAATAGTCGAGGTCGATGTGGTCGGTACCGATGGTGGCCGTGCCGATGAAACGCACACGGCTGCCCTCGAGCAGGCTGGCATCGCAGCGCGTGCGGGTGCGCACCAGCAGCGCGTCGGCATCGCGCACCGCTGCCGCGGTGATGTCGCAGGTGTCGAGATACTCGACTCGGGCCATGGGCTCGAGCAGCCCCTTGATGTAGGGGATGTGGCTTTCTACTATAATCCTTATCATGGTTATGAAATGATGTGGGCCACATATATGGCCCAGGCTCCTGCAATGAGCAGCAGCACAGGTATATATCGACGCGTCAACGTGTTGTTGATTGTGAAGGCGTGGGCCACCTGGATGGCCAGGCACCAGTTGAGCAGCGGCACATAGATCATCATGTTGCGGTAGTCGATGCACATCATGCCTATGGCCACTACCGTGAGCACAAGAAAGAAGCTGTTGTACACGCGTATCTGCAGCCTGTAGTTGAGTATGGTGAACATATTGGCAATCATGAGCACCACGGCAAGCACCGCCACAACAGCTGTCGAGGCTATGACAAGCTGCATCTGGTTGCCTTGCAGCTGCTTCCATATAGTCTCAATCTCGGGCAACATGGCCGTGTGCACGTCGACCAGCCCCAGCCCCAGCCCTATCCAGAACGGTGTGGCCAGACCCAGCAACATGGCAATAATGCCGCGGAAGTCGATGCCCCGCATCATGAGCAGGCCCACCACAAAGGTGACCACCAGCACGATGAAAGCATACTGAAACATGCAGCACAGCGAGAGCAGGGCAAAGATGATGTACACGCTGCGCTGCGAGGTACCCTTGCGCTGATAGGTCGAAAACATGACAAACATCGAGACCACAGCCACCAGCAGCAGCACCGTGCCCGCATTGAGCTGCGTGCACACAAAGGGGTTGGCCATCATGAGCAACAAGAATACCGAGGCCCCTATAAACGTGACCGAGCGCACAAAGTTGTACACCTTGTTGAGCACTATCGTGGAAAAAGCTATGGCCAGCAATGCCGCCATGTTGACGACCAGCGACACCCGCGCATCGGGTATCAAGTAATTGGCCGCAAGGCTGAAAAACACGCCGTTGCCCGTGTCGAAGCTCTCAAAGCGGCCGCTGGCATAGGCCAGCAACGAGCACGCCACCAGCGCCACTGCTTGCAGCGTCATGAAGGCACGCCCGTTGAGAAACTCGTTTATTCTGTCTTCGTAGTAGCTCATTATTTCACTCCTCGCCACGCACGCAGCTGCCAGGCAGCCACGCCGGTCACTTCAAGTCGAAGCCTATGTCGCGGCGGTAATATTTCTTGTCGAAGTCGATGATGTGCACATTGTCGTAGGACTGCTGCAGGGCCTCTTGCTTGGTGGCGCCATAGCTGGTCACGGCCAGCACGCGGCCGCCGCTGGTGAGCAGCTCGCCCTCGGGGCTGCGCTTGGTGCCCGCGTGAAACACGATGCTGTGCTGCACCTTGTCGAGCCCGGTGATGACCTTGCCCTTCTCGTAGGCCTGCGGGTAACCGCCCGACACCATCATCACCGTCACGGCATAGCGCGGGTCGATCTCGACCGTGGTTGTCGAGAGCTGGCCACGGGCTGCAGCCAGCAGCAGGGCCACCAGGTCGCTCTTGAGACGCGGCATCACCACCTCGGTCTCGGGGTCGCCCATGCGGCAGTTGTACTCAATCACATAGGGGTCGCCCTCCACATTGATGAGGCCGAAGAAGATGAAGCCCGTGTAGGGCAGTTTCTCCTGGGCCAGGCCTGCGATGGTGGGCTCGATGATGCGTGCCTTCACCTTGGCCATGAAGGCCTCGTCGGCAAAGCTCACGGGCGACACGCTGCCCATGCCGCCGGTGTTGAGCCCCTTGTCGTGCTCACCCACCCGCTTGTAGTCCTTGGCCACAGGCAGCAGGCGATAGTCCTTGCCGTCGGTCACCACAAAGACCGAGCACTCGATGCCCTTGAGAAACTGCTCGATCACCACCGTGGCGCTCGACTTGCCGAAGAGGCCGCCCAGCATCTCCCTGAGCTCCACCTTGGCCTGCTCAAGCGTGGGCACAATGAGCACGCCCTTGCCGGCAGCCAGGCCGTCGGCCTTGAGCACATAGGGCGCACGCTGCTTCTCGAGAAAGTCGTAGCCCTGCTCAAGCGTGGCTGCCGTCACGCTCAGGTATTGGGCCGTGGGTATACCGTGGCGCTGCATGAAGCCCTTGGCAAAGTCCTTGCTGCCCTCGAGCTGCGCGCCCAGCCGCGAGGGGCCTATCACCATCACGTGGCTCAGCTCCTTGCGGGTCTTGAAGTAGTCGGCAATGCCGGCCACCAGCGGGTCCTCGTTGCCCACCACCAGCATGTCGATGCCCTTGTCGAGGGCTGCCTTGCCCACGGCGTCAAAGTCGACGGGCGACAGCGCCAGGTTCTCGCCATACTGTGCCGTGCCTGCATTGCCAGGGGCAATATACAGCTTGTCGAGCAACTCACTTTGACTCAATTTCCACGCAATAGCGCACTCACGGCCGCCTGAGCCCAGCAGCAATATTTTCACCTTGTCCATTGTTAAAATTACTGTTTTACTACCGCATTTCCCGGTTGTGTGCAAAAGTATAAAATTTATCGCACATTGAGAAGTGTAGACCTCCAAAATGAGCGCCTCGCCCGCCCTGCTCGTGCCCGGCAGGCTCGGCTGCTCTCCCCAAAGATGCCAAAACGAGGGCCCGCGACCCCAGTCGCAGGCCCCCGCTCTGTTTCATTGTCCAAGCTCGCTACTGGTCGCCGGCAGTAGACGAGTTGCCGTTCTCATTGCTGCCGTCGTTGCGTTTCCAGCTCTTGCGGCGGCCGCGCACGATGGGCACCTCGGCATCCTTGCCCAACGTGGGCTCGCGGTGCTGCAGCACTTGCCGGGCAAACTTCTCGCTGTGGAAGAAGGCATCGCGGTCGAGCAGACTCTCGTGGCGCTCGTGGCGCTCCTCGCGGCGTTGCTCGCGGCGGCGGTCACGCTCGTCGCGGTTGCGGTCGAAGCGGCGTGGCTTGCGCGGTTGCTCGTCGTCGCGGTCAACACGGCCTTTCTTGTCGCGGTCGAAGCGGCGCGGCTTGCGCGGCTGCTCGTCGTCGCGGTCGACACGGTCGACACGGCCTTTCTTATCGCGGTCGAAGCGGCGCGGCTTGCCGCCGTCACGCTCGCCACGGCCCTTCTTGTCGCGGTCGAAGCGGCGGCGCGGCTTGCCGCCATCGTCATGCGACTCGGCATCGCCGTCGCCGCCGTAGGTCTCCTTGAAGGGCCTGCGCGCACCGCGGTCCTTGTCGCTGGCACGGAAGCCCTCGTTGCGCAGGGTGCCGCCGGCACGCTTCATGTCCTTGTAGGACCCGTCGAAAATCACATACTCGCGCAGCTCGCACTCCAGGTCGCCGTTGAGCAGCGGGTAGGTCACCGAGGGGTGCAGCCCGATGAGGCTGGTGAGCTCCTTGTCGTAGGTGATGAGCCAGGCCTGATAGCCGCGAAACACCTTCTTGAGCTTTTGCCCTATGCTCTCGTAGAGGCCTGCGATGTCGTCGGGCCTGAGCCGCTCGCCATAGGGCGGGTTGGTGATCACATAGCCCTTCTCGGGAGCCTCCTCCAGCTCGCGCAGGTCTTGCTGCCTCACCTCGATCATCTTGCCCAGGCCGGCGCTCTTCACGTTGGCCTCGGCTATGGCCACAGCCTGCACAGCGATGTCGCTGCCATATATCTTGTAGCCAAACTCCCGCTCGCCCGAGTCGTCGTTGTAGATTTTGCTGTACAGCTCGGGGTCGTAGTCGCTCCAGCGCTGAAACGCAAAGTCGTTGCGGTACACGCCGGGGTTGATGTTGGCAGCAATCAGGGCTGCCTCGATCAGGAAGGTGCCCGAGCCGCACATGGGGTCGACCAGGTTGCACTGGCCGTGCCACCCGCTGAGCTTGATGATGCCGGCGGCCAGCACCTCGTTGATGGGGGCATCGGTCTGCGCCACGCGCCAGCCGCGCTTGTAGAGCGGCTCGCCCGACGAGTCGAGCGAAAGCGTGACCTCGTCGCCCGAGATGTGCACGTCGAGACGCAAGTCGGGCGCGTTGAGCCTTATCGAGGGCCTGCTCCCCTCGGCCTCCATAAAGTAGTCGGCAATGGCGTCTTTCACACGATAGGTGACAAATCGCGAGTGGCGGAAGCTCTCGCTGTATACCGTAGAGTCGATGGCAAACGTGTCGGTAGCCTGCATGATCGTGCTCCAGTCGAAGCGCTTCACTTTTTCATAGAGGTCGTCGGCATCGGCCGAGCGGAACTTGTAGATGGGCTTGAGCACGCGCAGTGCCGTGTGCAGGCAGAAGTTGGCGCGATACATCATCTCTTTGTCGCCAGTGAAGGAGACCATGCGCTTGCCTTGCTGCACATCTTGGGCGCCCAGCTCCTTCAGCTCGTCGCTCAATACGCCCTCCAGACCCTGGAAGGTCTTGGCCACCATTTCAAAATTTTCACTCATCGTGTTGATTTATTTTTATTTAGGTAAAATATCAAGTAGAAAAATGTTGCGGGTGCAAAGTTACGGCAACTCGTGCTAAGAGAAAAGAGAAGCCCCCCTATTTTTTTTGTGCCGCCACATTGCTGGGCTTTGCCTGCACGCGGTGCTCGCCAGGGGCCACATCGGTGGTGACCCAGATGTTGCCGCCCACCACGGCATTGTCGCCCACATGGATGCGGCCCAGTATGGTGGCATTGCTGTAGATGATCACGTTGTTGCCTATGATGGGGTGCCGTGGCACGCCCTTCACGGGATTGCCGCTCTCGTCGAGGGCAAAGCTGCGGGCACCCAGCGTCACGCCCTGGTACAACTTCACATTGTCGCCTATGATGGTGGTGGCGCCTATCACCACGCCCGTGCCGTGGTCGATGGCAAAGTGGCGCCCTATGCTGGCACCCGGGTGGATGTCGATGCCCGTCTCGTTGTGGGCCAGCTCGGTCATCATGCGCGGTATGATGGGCACCCCGGCAGCCATAAACTCATGGGCCAGCCGGTAGTTGGTGATGGCCTTGACCGACGGGTAGCAGTATATCACCTCCTCGTAGCTCGTGGCCGCCGGGTCGCCGTTGTAGATGGCCTCGACGTCGTCGTGCAGCACACTGCGCAACTCGGGCAGGCTGTTGATGAAGCGGCGGGTGATGGCCTCGGCCCGCGCAAAGATGTCGCCCAGGTCGGTCTTGTCGCAGGGCCGGTCAAAGCACAGGCCTGCTGCCACCTGCGACTCGAGCATGGCCTTGAGCCGCTCGCACTGCAGCCCTATCACATACTCCAGGTTGTAGCTGTTCACATTGTCGCAGCCGAAAAAACCGGGGAAAAGCAACTCGCGACACACGGCGACAATCTGCTTTATCATGTCTTGACTGGGCAGCGGCTCGCTGCCGAAACGCATGTGGCACATGCGCTGTGTGGTGGAGACGTTGGCCAGCTTGTGCACTGTGGCCTTGAGCTCGGCCTCGTTGATATAAGTATTGTCACCCATAACTGTGTATCGTAACTTTAAGAACGATGCAAAGTTAATGCTTTTTTTGATATTGCGGGCAATTTAATGTACCTTTGCACCACACCCAAACGATGAAATCATGACACTTGTAGACACTTGCAACAAGATATTCAACGACACGGTAGCACGCTATCACGTCACCGACGACGTCGACGCCCCGCTCCACAACCCCTATGCGCAGGGCACTATCGAGCACGACCTGTGTGCCAAGGCCTGGATCGACGCCGTGCAGTGGCATCTGGAGGACATCATACGCGACCCCGACATCGACCCCGTGGCTGCCCTGGCCCTGAAGCGCCGCATCGACAAGAGCAACCAAGACCGCACCGACCTGGTCGAGAAAATCGACACCTACTTGCGCACGCGCTATGCCGGCGTCGAGCCGCTGCCGCAAGCCACCATCAACACCGAGAGCCCGGCCTGGGCCATCGACCGCCTGTCGATACTGGCACTCAAAATCTATCACATGCAGGAGCAGGCCACGCGCCCCGACGCCACCCCCGACCACCGCGCACGCTGCAAGGCCAAGCTCGACGTGCTGCTTGAGCAGCGTGCCGACCTCTCGACAGCCATCACCCAGCTGCTCGACGACATCGCCGCCGGTCGCAAGTACATGAAAGTGTACCGCCAAATGAAGATGTACAACGACCCGGCCACCAACCCTGTACTCTATGGCAAGAAATAGCCACAACGACTTGCCCCGCAACGTGCTGGTGATACGCTTCTCGGCGCTGGGCGACGTGGCCATAGCCATACCGGTGCTCTACTCGATGTGCCGGGCCTACCCCCACACACGCTTTGTCATGCTCACCCGCCCCTGGCCGGCCGGCATGCTCATCGAGCGCCCGGCCAACCTGGTGGTTGTCGACGCCGAGGTCACGACCGACTACAAGGGCGCCGCCGGCATGCTCAGGCTCGCTGCCGAGTTGCGCAAGCACTACCACATCGACGCCGTGGCCGACCTGCACGACGTGCTGCGCTCTTGGCTCATCGATGCCTCGATGCGCCTGCACGGCATTGCCGTGGCGCGCATCGACAAGGGCCGCCGCGAGAAGCGCGCCCTGTGCAAGGGCAGGCTGCACCGCCAGCTCGCCAGCTCGCACGACCGCTATGTGGCCGTGTTTGAGCGCCTGGGCTTCGACTACAGCGAGACCTTCGAAGGGTTCTCCCACATCAGTAGCCCGAAATTGCCGGCCCGCGACACCGGCGAGCGCTGGATAGCCATTGCCCCCTTCTCGCAACACAAGGGCAAGGTCTACCCCATGCCCCTGCTCGAGCAAGTGATAGGGCAGGTGGCTGCCTGGCCCCGGGTGCGCATCTTCCTCTTCGGCGGCGGCAGCCAGGAGAAGCAGGAGCTGCACCGCCTGGCCGTCAAGTACCCCCACACCCTGTCGATGGCCGAGCTCAAGCACAACTTTGTCGACGAGTTTGCACTCATGGCAGCCTGCGACGTGATGGTGACTATGGACTCGGCCAACATGCACATGGCCTCGCTCGCAGGCACCCCCGTGGTATCGATATGGGGCGCCACCCACCCCTACTGCGGCTTCATGGGCTGGCGGCAGCCCCCCGAGAGCGCCGTGCAGCTCGAGCTCGACTGCAGGCCGTGCTCGGTATTCGGGCAGCGCCCGTGCAAGTATGGCGACTACCGCTGCATGACGGGCATCAAGCCCGAAACCATTGTAGAAAAGATAAAACAAACTATTGCATAGCATCATGGCAAAGAGAATACTGGTGACCGGCGCCGGCGGCTTCATAGGCGGCTTCATCGTGGCCGAGGCGCTCAGGCACGGCTACGAGACCTGGGCGGCAGTGCGCCACTCCACAAGTCGCGAGTTCCTGCGCGACGAGCGCATCCACTTCATCGAGCTCGACTTTGGCCACCCCGGGCAGGTCGAGACAGCACTGCAGGCCGCCATCGACGAGATGGGCGGCAAGTGGCACTATGTGGTGCACAACCTGGGTGCCACCAAGGCCCCCAACTACCAGGCCTTTGAGCGAGTGAACTACGGCTACCTGAAAATCATGGTCGACACCCTCAAGCGGCTCAAGGCCGAGCCCGAGACCTTCCTGCTCATGAGCAGCCTGAGCGTGATGGGGGCCGGCGACGAGAAAAACTACACCCCCTTCAAGACGAGCGACGACCCGGTGCCCAACACCCAATACGGCCTGTCGAAGGCCAAGGCCGAGAACTACCTCACCACCTTCAACCCCGACTTCCCCTACACCATATTCCGCTGCACAGGCGTCTACGGCCCCCACGAGCGCGACTACTACTTGATGATGAAGACCATAAAGCACGGCTTCGACTTCAGTGTGGGCTTCAAGAAGCAGATGCTCACCTTCATCTATGTCAAGGACCTGGCTGCAGCCGTGATCAAGGCACTCGAGGCCGGCCCCAAGCGTCGCGCCTACTTCCTGAGCGAGGACCGTGCCTACAGCCAGCAGCAATTTCGCCGCATCGTGCTGCGCGAGCTGCACAAGAAGCTGGTCATCCCCATCACCTGCCCGCTGTGGCTGCTGCGCGTCGTCTGCTTCGCCGGCAGCCTCTACACCCAGCTCACCGGCAAGGGCACGCCGCTCAACAACGACAAGTACAACATCTTGAAGCAGCGCAACTGGATGTGCGACACCACCCTCACCAAGCGCGAGCTGGGCTTCACCCCGCAATACGACCTCGAGCGAGGCCTGCACGAGACCATCGCCTGGTACAGGCAGGCCGGCTGGCTATAGGCCGGCTACAGCACAGTGCGCAGCAGGGTGGCCAGCTCGCGTGCCGTGGCCACCGTCTCGCGCGCCGTCTCGATGCGGGTGGAGTCAAACCGCAGCTGTGCCTGGCTGTAGCAGGGCTCGCGGCGCGCCTGGTTCTCCTTCACATAGCGCAGAATTTCGCTATCCTGCATCGCGGCTATGAGCGGGCGCTTGGCCTTCTGCTCGGGCAGGGCCAGGCGGGCGGCAATGCGCTCGGGGCTGGTCGTGAGCCATATCGTGAGGCCCGCGCCGTTCATGAGCTCCATGTTGCCAGGCCAGGTAGGGGTGCCGCCGCCGCAGGCCACGACACTGCCCGTCGCCGAGGCCGCCACCTCGACAAGCGCACGGCGCTCGATCTCGCGGAAGCCTCGCTCGCCGCGTTGCTTGAAAATGAGCGATATCGGGGCCTCGCACCGCTCCTCGATGTAGTCGTCGAGGTCGACAAAGGGCACGCCCAGCTCGGCAGCCAGCGCAGCCCCGAGCGTGGTCTTGCCACAACCCATGTATCCGATAAGAAATATTGTAGTCATCCAGTTTTTTCGCTTGCAGGCAGCAAATGTAAGCAAAAAATCGTAACTTTGTAAAATTACTAACCGAAATCGACACAAAGCATTATGGGCAAACGCAAGTGGTACGTCGTGTGGGAAGGCACCGAGCCAGGCATATGCGAGACGTGGGAGGAGTGCCGGCAGCGCGTGGAGCACGTGCCCCACGCCCGCTACAAGTCGTTCAACACCCGTGAAGAGGCCATCGTGGCCTTCCGCAACAACGGCGACGACGATGCAGCCCTCATCAGGGCCATCGCCAACGCCCCCACCACTACTGTCGTGAACTATGCCGCCATACCCGAGATCTACCCCGGCAGCGTGGCCGTCGACGGCGCCTGCAGCGGCAACCCGGGGCTCATGGAGTATCGCGGCGTCGACATCTTCTCGGGCAAAGAGCTCTTTCGCCAGGGCCCCTATCCCGACGGCACCAACAACGTGGCCGAGTTCCTGGCCATCGTGCACGCCCTGGCCTGGCTCAACAACCAGGGCAAGACCATGACCGCCGTGTACACCGACAGCCGCAACGCCCTGCTGTGGGTGAAAAAAAAGCACTGCAACACCAAGTTGGCCCGCACCGGCCGCAACGAGAAGCTCTTTGAGATCATCGCACGCGCCGAGCGCTGGCTGGCAACCCACGACTACAAGAACTTTGTGATCAAGTGGCAAACTGACAAGTGGGGCGAGTGCCCTGCCGATTTTGGCCGCAAGTGACAGGCAGGCACAGTTTTTGCCCCTCGAGTAAACTATATTTTTATGTTGAAACAATAAAGATGAGATATCGAAACGAAGACGATAAATGCTACGGAGTGGCGGGCATGACCATTGGGCTGTCGATATTTGACGCCTCCGACTTGTACACCGGCGTCACGCTCGATGCCGACGGGCTCGACTGCATCCAGTTCACTCCCGAGTTTTTCTTCAGCGGCAACCCCCGCATCAATGCCAAGCAGTCGTGGCAGTGCATCTACTCCCACTATCAAATATCGATGGGCCTCATCATTGCCGACACCGTGTGCCGCAAGATGCTGCTCGACCACGGCACGATCGACCGCAAGAGCAAAAAAGCCCTGCTCGACGCCATGGCCGAGGAAGGCAAGGAACTGTGCCAGCTCGAACGCGACGAGGTGGAACCCATCTTTGACAAGTACTTCTCCCACCTGGTGAAGGTGTTTTCCAACGCCGACATACGCAAGGCCATCGACGAGATGGTGGCCCTGCTCAAGGAGCACCGCAGCTTCAGCCGCAGCGAGATCAACGACATCCTGCACCAGCTCTCAATACTGTGAGTTCTCATGAACGTGGTCATCATCAATCACAGCGACACGGCAGGCGGGGCCGCAGTGGTCTCGCTCAGGCTGGTGCACGCCCTGCGCCAGGAGGGCGTCGATGCCCGCATGCTGGTCGTCGACCGCCAGGGCATCGACGTTTATGCCCAGCCCATGGGCGACGCCCTTAACAACAAGAAGAATTTCCTGCTCGAGCGCCTGGGCATCTACCTGCACAACGGCTTCGACCGCAGCACGCTCTTTCAAGTCGACACCTGCACCCACGGCGTCGACGCCAGCCAGCACCCCTGGGTGCGCGAGGCCGACGTGGTGGTGCTGGCCTGGGTGAACCAGGGCACCCTCTCGCTCAAGGGCATCGAGCGCATCCACAAGCTGGGCAAGCCCATCGTGTGGGTCATGCACGACATGTGGAACGCCACCGGCGTGTGCCACCATGCCTACGACTGCCGCAAGTATCAGCACACCTGCCAGGCTTGCCCCCTGCTGGGCACCAAGGGCCGCGACCTGTCGACCCGCACCCAGCGCCGCAAGGCCGCGCTCTACAGCCGCGTGCCCATCCACTTTGTGGCCGTGAGCCACTGGCTCGAGGACACCTGCCGCCACAGCTCGCTCATGGCCAGCAGCCAGGTGAGCGTGATACCCAATGCCTTCCCCGTGTCCGACTTCGACTATCATCGCCTGCCCTGCGACGGCTACCTCGACCTGCCGGCCGGCCGTAGCGTGGTCATCATGGGGGCGAGGCGCCTCGACGAGGGGGTGAAGGGCTTCGACCAGCTCATCGCCGCCACGCAGCACATCGCCAGCCACAAGCCCGCGCTGGCCAGCCGGCTGCACCTGCTGCTCTACGGCGACATCGCCCGCGAGGAGCTGCTCGGGCAGCTCGCCCTGCCCTACACCTATGTGGGGACAGTGGCATCGCGCGACGTGCTGAGCCAGCTCTACCGCCACAGCGACATCGTGCTCTCGACCTCGCTCTACGAGACCCTGCCCGGCACCCTGATCGAGGGCCAGGCCAGCGGCTGCATTCCCGTCACCTACGGCAAGGGCGGGCAGGCCGACATCGTCGACCACCTCAAGAGTGGCTACATCGCCGCCTACAAGAGCCCCCAGAGCCTGGCCCAGGGCCTGGAGTGGGCTGCCGGCCAGCCCGTGAGCCGCGAGGCGCTGCACCGCGAGGTAGAGCGCAAGTTTGCCGCCCAGGCCGTGGCCCGGCAGTATATCGACCTCTTCGAGCGCCTGCTCCACGGCAGGCAGCAAGAGCTGCACTCATCCACAATATAACAGAACAACAACAACACTTTTTTTTCAATTCTAAATCATCATGCAAACGGTATTATTCCACAGCACTGTATATGGGCCCATCCACAGCCGCCGGCTGGGCATCTCCCTGGGTATCAACCTCATGCCCAACGACGGCAAGATATGCTCGTTCGACTGCGTGTATTGCGAGGCCGGCTGGAACGCCCAGGGCCAGGGCCGCGACGGCGTGCCCAGCCGCGCCGCAGTGAAACGGGCCTTGAAAAAGAAGCTCAACGAGATGAAGGAAGCCGGCAGCGGCCTCGACGTCATCACCTTCAGCGGCAACGGCGAGCCCACACTGCACCCCGACTTCAAGGGCATCATTCACGACACCCTGCTGCTGCGCAACCAGTATTATCCCGAGGCCAAGGTGAGCGTGCTCAGCAACGCCACCATGGCCGGCAAGCCTGCAGTGAAAGAAGCCCTGCTCACGGTCGACAACAACATCCTCAAGCTCGACTCGGCCATCGCCCACACCATGCGCACCATCAACCAGCCGCTCAATCCAGGCTGCCTGCCCGAGGGCGTGATCGACGACCTCAAGGACTACAACGGTCAGTGCATCGTGCAGACGTGCCTGCTGCGCGGCGAGCACAACGGGGTGAAAATCGACAACACCACCAGCGCCGAGATCGACGCCCTCATCGAGGCCTACAAGCTCATCAATCCCCGCGAGGTGATGATCTATGCCATCGACCGCGCCACTCCCGAGAAAAACCTCGAGAAGGTGACCCCACAAGAGCTCGACGCCATCAAGGCCCGCATCGAGGCTGCCGGCATCAAGGTACAAGCCAACGGCTAAGCACGTGACCGCAAGGGCTCGGGCAGGGGCTCGGGCACCGATGTCGTTCAGTTCAACATAAGCCCTCGAGAGGCGGTCATCTGGTGGACGCTGTGTCATTGGGCCAGCACTATTTAAATGACATCCTCCAGCATTGTGGGGACGACACTTTTTTTTGACTGTGTGAGGAAACAACAAGCCGCCGAAACCCAAGAAAGGTTTCGGCGGCTCTTGCTGTTTTTATCATTGCCAGTGCAGCACCTCATGCGCGCCGGGCGCATGAGGCCTCACTGTGTGCATGCAGTTTTACTTCCAGCCAGGGTTCTGCGTGGTCTTGCTGTTAAGCGTGATCTGCGTTTGCGGCACGGGGAAGAAGTAGTTGCGGCTGTCCCACGTGCGGGTAGCATTGGTAGCCACGGCATAGCCGTTGTCGACCTTCACACTCACATTGGCCACATTGCTCAGGTTGGCACCCAGGTTGATGTTGGGATACTTGCCACTGTCGAGCTTGTCGAGCTGGTGCCAACGCACGAGGTCCCAATAGCGGTACCAGTTGTCGGTCATGAGCTCGCAACGGCGCACGCGGCGTATTTCCCACAGCAGGTTGCTCACGCCCTGGTTGTTGGCCGGGTCGGCTGCCGGGTTGAGCGTCATGTCGGGCAGGCCGGCACGTGCTTGCAGCTTGTTGATCGTGGCATCGAGGTCGCTCTGAGTGATGGTGCCCAGCTCGGCCTTGGCCTCGGCATCGTTCAGATAGATTACAGCCAGCCAGTAGATGGGAGCGTCGGTGTAGCCCGTGCCTATACCGTTGCGGTAGAGCGTGGGGTTGTCGGCACCCATCTCGAGGTTGTCATACTTGTGCACGGTGTAGCCCGTCGACGAGGTCATCTCGGCCAGGCCTGGCGTGCGAGCCCAACCATGGTCCTTGAAGCACACCACCGAGTCGATGATCACGCCCAGGCGCTTGTCGCGGTTGGCGAGCATCTTGGTCACCACATAGTTGCCATTGGCATTGAGGGTGGCCTTGTCGTCGGTGTCGAGCGTGGTGGTAGCCAGCGGCTTGCCATCGCGGAAGAGGAAGGCGTCGACAGCATCCTTGGTGATGCCGCGCTGGGCCGTCGAGCCCGTGGTGTAGTCGACGGTGCTGTGGCCCTGCACATCCTTGGCATAGTTGCGCCAGAAGATGACTTCGCTGTTCTGGCTCAAGTCGAGGCTGTTGTACACGTCGCCATAGTTGGCGCTCAGCGTGTAGCGGCCGCTGGTCATGAGCTGCTCACTGGCATCGACGCACTGGCGCAGGTAGTTGGCAGCGCGGTTCAGGTCGGGAGCCTTGCCGTTCTCGGCCTCGGTGCGGTACTTGCAATAGGTGCCTTCATAGAGGCACACGTCGCTCTTCATGGCCAGGGCCATGTCCTTGCTCCACGAGTTGGCGCCGCGCTGGGCGGTGAGGTTGGCGATCGCATAGTCGAGGTCGGCCACCACGCTGTCGATCACCACATCGCGGTCGGTGCGCTCACCCTGTACAGTGGGATCGGCAGGGTCGATCACTGCATAGTTTTCCCACTGCACATCGCCATACTCGCGCACGAGCTGATAGTACTGCCAGGCGCGGTTGAGGCGGGCAATGGCCATGAAGTTGTTGCGCGTTGCAGCGGGCAGCGACGACGAGGCCAGGCCCACGATCATGTAGTTGCAACGGCGCACCTCGGCGAAGCCGTCGCTCCAGTAACTCGACGTGTTGGGCACCGAGGTGAAGGTCCAGTTGTCGAAGTCGGGGTTGGCCTGGTCGTCGCTCAGGCTCTTGAAGTAGAACCATCCGCCATTGCCGCCATAGCCGTAGCCCGAGTAGTTCTCATACATTGTGTTGCTGTAGGTGAGCACCGAGTTCTCGTTGCTCCAGAACGCCGGATTGTTGACAAACTGCGAGCGAGGCTGCTTATCGAGCATGTCGTCGCAGCTTGCAAGCACCAGCGTCGATGCAGCCAGCATATATAAAATCGTTTTTTTCATATTGCGTTGTGTTGAAAATAATGCCAAAAATAGAAAATAAGTGAGTTAGAATGTGACTTGCAAGCCAAACGACCAGCTGCGGGTGATGGGGTAGGTACGTCCCCAGCCGCCATAGGCAGCACCTTGGCCGGTGTTGATTTCAGGATCGATGGGCAGGTCGCCCGAGCCCTTGTGCAGCAGGCACAGGTTGTTGACGCTGGCATACACACGCAGCTTCTGGATGAAGGCCTTCTTGGTGAGCATTGCGGGCAGCGTGTAGCCCAGGGTCACGTTCTTGAGGCGCAGGTAGCTCATGTCGATGAGGTACTTGCTCTGCGGGTAGAAGTTGTGGCAGCCGCCCTCGCTTGCCAGAGCTGGAACGCTGCCCTTGCCGTCGTTGCCGGGATAGAGCACCGGGAAGTCGTTGCTCTCGCTTATCTCCACGATACCCTCCTCGGGCAGGTAGCGGTTGTAGCTGGTCTGGTGGGCATAGATGGCCAGGTCGCTCACGCGCATCTCGGGCGACATGAAGGCCGAAGTAGTCCACTGCGAACGCTTGCCCACGCCCTGGAAGAAGAGGTCGAGGTCGAAGCCGCGGTAGTTGCCGCCAATGTGGAAGCTGTACTCATAACGTGGCAGGCAGTTGCCTATCACCTTGAGGTCGCCGTGGTCGTCGGCTGTGCCCTTGCCGCCGTCGATCACACCGCTGCCGTCGAGGTCCTTAAACTTGATGTCGCCGGGACCGTACACAAACTGGTCGTTCTGCAGGCCGGTCTGGTCGGCCACGCCGTCGGCATAGATCCAGCGGCCTTTGGCATCCTTGCCCGTGAAGTCGCTCTCGGTGAAGTAGCGGTCGGTCTCAAAGCCCCAAATGTCGCCCCAGGTCTCACCCTTGTAGGCAAACTTGGTGCTGAGCGGGTGACCGATGTTCTTGTCGTTTTTCCACTCGGTAATCTTGCTCTTGCTGTCGGCAATGTTGAAGGTCACATAGGCGCCCAGGTCCTTGTTGAATTGCTTGCGCCAGCTCAGGTTCAACTCCCAGCCGCGGGTGCGCAGCTTGCCGCTGTTGTCGAGAGGAGCGTCGGCACCCACCGATGGCGGCAAGGCGCTACCCTGTGCAAGCATGTCGTTGGTGGTGCGCTGGTACCAGTCGAAGCCCAGGGTCACCATGTCGTTGAGGATGCCCAGGTCAAGACCCACGTCGATGGTCTTGATGCGCTCCCAGGTGAGGCTCGACGACACCCAGAGCGGCATTTCGAACTCGTTGACCTTGGCGCCGCTGGCGTCGAGCCAGTGCACATAGCTCTCATCGATAACATCGATGGTGGAAATGTAAGGCCAGCTCGAGCCCACGTCCTCGTTGCCGATCTCGCCATAAGAGAAGCGCAGCTTGCCGTTGCTCACCTTGTCGCGCAGGCTCTCCCAGAAGGCTTCCTGGCTGAAGCGCCAGCCCATGGAGAAGCTGGGGAAGAAGGCCCACTTGTCGCCGCTGGGGAAGCGCGACGAACCGTCGTAGCGACCGTTGAGCTCCAGCAGGTAGATGCCCTTGTAGTCGTAGTTGATACGACCGAAGTAGCCAGCCGACGAGCGGTCGTTGGTATCGCTTGAGATTCCCCACTTGGTGCGGGGACCGTAGGTGAGGCCCAAGTCCTCATAGTCCTGGTTGTAGAGCTGCGGACGCAGGGCTTTGAAGTAGTCCATGCTCATGTTTTCACCGTTGACACCTGCCATCACGCTCAGGTTGTGGGCATCGTTCCACGACTTCTGATAGGTGAGGTAGGCATTGGCCGACCAGTCGTCGCGGGTGACGTTGTCGCGCCAGGTGTCGGTGTTGCTCTGTCCCACAATCCATTGGGGCGTCACACCGCTCCAGTTGTAGCCATACACCGTGAAGTCGCTGCTGTGGCTGTTCATGTTCTTGATGGTGTAGGTGAAGTCGGCGTTGAGGGTGAGGTTCTTGGTGATGTTGGCACGCAGCCAGCCGTTGAGGCGGGTGTTGTCGCGAGTCACCATTTGGCGGGCAGCCTGCTTCTGCATGGCGACGAAGCGGGTGTCGAGGCCGTCGATGGTGCCGCTGGGCACGAAGAACGAGCCCCAGCGCCATAGGTACTGGTAGATGTTGCTATAGGAGTCGGAACGGCTGAAGTGACGGCGCGTGAAGTTGACGCGGGCACCCACGGTGAGCCAGTCGGTGAGGTCGGTCTGCAGGTTGAGCGTGGCATTGTAGCGCTTGAGCTTGGCCGGGTTAAACTTCATGAGGTCCTGCCTCGAGTTGTAGCCGAAGGCTGCATAGAAGGTGGTGCGGCCGCTCGAACCGCTTATCGACACATCGTGCGAGTTGCTGGGCGCATGGTTGCTGTACCATATATCCTGGATGTCGTAGTCGGCATAGTACATGGGCTGGTTGCCGTTGAAGTAGTAGTCGCCCACGGCGTCCATGCTCTGGTAGGCGGTCATGGGGCCGTAGCCCTTCTTGCCGCCATACTGCTTCTGCCAGGCCTCGGCATAGGGCAGCAGCTTGTCGAAGTACATACCGAAGAGCTCAACCGAGCCACTGCCGGCGCGGGCCTTCGACTCGAGGGCTGCCTTGAGCTGGGTGGGCACGTCGGGGTAGTCGGGCAGATAAGTAGCCTGGTCCCAGGCGAAGTTGTTGCTGTAGTTCACAGTCACACGGTCGCCCTTCTTGCCTTGCTTGGTGGTGATGAGAATCACACCGAAGGCTGCACGGGTACCGTAGATCGAGGTCGATGCTGCATCCTTGAGCACCGTTACCGAGGCGATGTCCTCGCCGTTGATCATGGCCAGGTCCTCGACGGGCACGCCGTCGACCACGATCAGGGGTGCGCCTGTGCCGTTGAGAGAGCCCACACCGCGTATCTGTATCGTGGGCTCGCTGTTGATGTCGCCGCTCGAGTTGAGGATGGTGAGGCCGGGCACTGCACCCTGCAGGGCCTTGGTCACATCCTTCTCGGGGCGAGAGGTGAGGGTCTTATCGAGGTCGACATTGGTCACAGCGCCGGTGAGGTTCACCTTCTTCTGCTGGCCGTAGCCCACCACCACCACCTCGTCGAGCAAGGCGTTGTCGTTGGCAAGCTTGATCTTGAGGTTGTCGCTGGCCTTGCGGGTCACGGTCTTGTAACCGATAAACGACACCTGAATGTTGGCATTGCTGCTGACTTTGAGTGAGAAGTTACCGTTGATGTCGGTCGAGGTGCCGCGGGTAGTGCCAGGTTCTACAACGCTGGCGCCCACCACGGGCTCGCCGTTCTCGTCAACTACGGTGCCTTTCACAATGACTGTGCCGGCATTGGTCGACACAACCTGGGGAGCCGGATCGGCGGCATGCACAGAACCCACGGTTCCGCATGCGAGCATCAACGCTCCCAAAAGAGCTAGTTGTCTTTTCATAAGCGCGCTAAGTTTTAGTTAGTTAGTTAAACATTATATATTATTTTACTGTCTGTCTCAGTGTTCTCGGCAATGTCTCAACAAGAAGTGTCAACACCGCTTGGGCACATTGCCTGCACCCCGCGTGTGCCACGCGCTGGCACTGGCGCACTGGCGATGCATGTTGGGTAATCAGAAGGTAATGTTGGCATTCATCATTTATTTTCAGAGCTGAGCAATTCTTTCAATCCAATCACTCCAGCTTCTCGTTTCCTGTTTATATTGCCCCGTGACAACATGCGCTGTCGCCACACAATGAACCTCGCGTCCAGCAGCTACTCGACACGACAAAGCAAAATTAAGCATAAAAATCGACAATCGACAATCTTTTTCCTATTTTTTTAAGGCTGCCCCCACACAATAGCCGGCTCCACATTAATAATATATATGGTCTCCAGGCAAGCAGGGCAGGTTTCTTGACCTCGTCGAGCGCGCAGCACAAGCCTTTTAACGCTTTTTAACTGAAAAAAATTGCAAAAAGTCTTGCCCGTTAATTGTAATCGTTGTAATTTTGTAACGATTTCAAAAACGAACTTATTTCAAACAATAATTCAGATTTAAAAAAAAGTGGAAACGGCAGTACAACATCTCATCAATCACGGCATACGTCCCTCGGTGCAACGGGTAGCCATCATGCACTACCTGATGGAGCATTTCACCCACCCCACCGTCGACACCATATACCGCGACCTGCTGCCCGAGATACCCACGCTGTCGCGCACCACCGTGTACAACACCCTGCAGCTGCTGCAAGAGCACAACGCCGTGTGGGCCCTGAGCATCGACAAGCGCAACGTGCACTACGACGGCAACCTGAAGCCCCACGCCCACTTCCTGTGCCGCGAGTGCGGGCAGGTGTTTGACATCGAGATCGACGACCACTTGAAATCGCACCTGCACTCCTACCCGGGGTTCAAGGTGGAAAAAGTAGAGCTCAACTACTTCGGCCTGTGCCCCAATTGCAAGGCCAAGCAGGTTGAGAGCCAAAACTGAAAAAAAAACAACGATTCGCAACCTGGCCCCGGCTTGCCGGCCAGCCAGCGCCGAACAACGATAACAACTTAAATTATATTCACATTCACATTTAAAACTATTAGAATTATGGCAAAGAAATGGATTTGCACAGTGTGCGGTTATGTTTACGAAGGTGAAACTCCCCCCGAGTTCTGCCCCCAATGCAAGCAACCTGCATCCAAGTTTAAGGAACTCAAAGAAGACGAAGGCCTACAATTTGTAGCCGAGCACGTCGTGGGCGTGGCCAAGGGCGCTCCCCAAGAGATTCTCGACGGCCTCAAGGCTCACTTCGAGGGCGAGTGCAGCGAGGTGGGCATGTACCTGGCCATGAGCCGCCAGGCCGACCGCGAGGGCTATCCCGAAATCGCCGAGGCTTTCAAGCGCTATGCTTGGGAAGAGGCCGAGCACGCCTCCAAGTTTGCCGAGCTCCTGGGCGAAGTGGTGTGGGACACCAAGACCAATCTCGAGAAGCGCATGATGGCCGAGGCCGGCGCTTGCGAGGACAAGAACCGCATCGCCAAGCTGGCTAAGCAGGCCAACCTCGACGCCATCCACGACACCGTGCACGAGATGGCACGCGACGAGGCTCGCCACGGCAAGGGCTTCGAGGGCCTGTACAACCGCTACTTCAAGAAATAAATCATAATACGCAATTATTCAATTTAAACGAAAAAACACGTTCTCGTCAAGGCGCCGTTGGCCGTGAGCGGCTGGCGCCTTGATTAAAACAAACAAACAAAAAAAAATTTTAGCACAATGAAAGATTTGAAAGGAACAAAGACCGAAAAGAACCTGCAAGAGGCATTTGCAGGCGAGTCGATGGCACGCAACAAGTATACTTACTACGCAAGCAAGGCCCGCAAAGACGGCTACGAGCAGATTGCAGCCCTCTTTGAGGAAACTGCCAACAACGAGAAAGAGCACGCCAAGCTCTGGTTCAAGTACCTGCAGGGCGGTGCCATCAAGGACACCGTGAGCAACCTCAAGGACGCTGCAGCAGGCGAGAACTATGAGTGGACCGACATGTACGACCGCATGGCCAAGGAGGCTCACGAAGAAGGCTTCGAGGAGCTGGCCAAGCTCTTTGAGGGTGTGGGCGCCATCGAGAAGCATCACGAGGAGCGCTACCGCAAGCTCGTCGGCAACATCGAGCAGGGCGTGGTGTTCTCGCGCGAGGGCGACCGCATATGGGTGTGCCGCAACTGTGGCCACATCTCCATTGGCCCCAACGCTCCCAAGGTGTGCCCCGTGTGCAAGCACCCGCAGAGCTACATGGAGCTCAAGGCCGAGAACTACTAACCCCCGGCACTGCAAGCACAGCCAGGCGACAAGAACGAAACGTGAAATCTGTGTGATAAATTAAAACTGTTGTTATGCTCTCCTCTCTTTTACAACCACGGTGCTCTGTGCAGCACCGCAACCGCCTGGCTACAGAATAACACTGACTGAAAAATTATATAGAAACAAAAGAGGATATAGCAAATCTTGCATTTGCTAAGGGAAACGTCCTGGTCGTGATGACCCGGGCGTTTTTCTGTCATGCCTCGGTCATTGTGTCAACCCAGCAAGAGAGCGAGAAACCAGCGAGGCTGCACCGTGTAGTTACTTCATTCACACGGTGCAGCCTCGCCATTGTTCGGGTGCCGGCACTTGCACTATTTCATCACCTTGGCGGCCTGGGTGGTGCCGTCGGTGTAGCTCTGCACGTCGCCCTCGTTGTAATACAAGTAGGCGAGATAGCCGCCGTCGAAGTCCTCGCGGTTGCTGGTGGCATCTTTTGCAGGCACATGGAAGGCCTGCCTGCTTGCATCCCACACAGCCACAGCGCATTTTAACCAAAAAAAACATTAACTTTGCATCCATATAACAGGAAACACATGAGCACGACAAGCCGCACTTTCAACTCGATCGACATAGCCAAGCTGGTAGCCTCGCTGCTGGTGGTGGCCATCCACACGGGCCCCGTCACAGGACTGGGCTACACGCTGCTCATCGACTGGCTGGCCCGCATGGCGGTGCCTTTCTTCTTTGTGGTGAGCGCCTTTTTCTTCTTCGGCAAAGACGTGGGCACACACAAGCTGCTGCACTACGAGCGGCGCATGGCCCTGCTCTACATCTTCTGGCTGGTGGTGGAACTGCCCATGGTAGTCGAGCGCTCGTTCACCCGGCACCCTGGCGACATAGGGTGGGACATGGCCATCTTCATGCGCAACCTGGTGCTCAACAGCACCTTCCGGGGCTCGTGGTTTATCATGGCGCTCATGATAGGCGTGGCGGCCGTCTTCTACCTGTCGCGCTACCTGCGCACCTGGGTCATCCTGCTGCTGGGCCTTGTGGTCTACATCCCCATCACCACGTGCACCAACTATTACTACTATTTCCCGCAGCAGGTGCAGCAGGCCATCGACTGGCACTTGCAAGCCTTCGGGTGGCTGCACAACAGCTTCCTGCCGGCTTTCATCTTCATCGCCCTGGGCAAGCTCATTGCCAACCACCAGCGCGAAATCATGGCCTGGCGCAAGCTCGAGGTAAACCTCGCGCTCGTGGCCTGCCTCGCGGCCTCGGCCATCGAGGTGCTGAGCCACGACCACTACTTCAGCGACCTGTATTTCCTGCTTGTGCCCACCTCGGCCGTGTGGCTGGTGTGGATACTGCACCACGAGGCCACCTGGCACCTCAACTACAGGCTGCTGCGCAACCTGAGCACCATCATCTACTTTTCCCACTTCATCTTCGACTACCTGCTGCGCCACTGCACCACGCTGCGGCACCTGCCGCTCTACCTGGCCGTGCTGGCCCTGAGCGTGGCGCTGTGCCTGGTCATGCGCGCCCTGAGCCGGTGCAAGCCCCTGGCCTGGCTGCGCTATGCCTATTGAGCCGACGCCCCCTGCTGCTGCACCATGTCGCGCAGGGTGTAGACGGCCTCGCGGCCGCAATTCATGAGCAGGTCGAGAATGCTCAAGCCGGGCTGGAAGCCAAACCGCGTGGCCCACAACTGGTAGTAGGGCACGTTGGCTATGGGCAGGCCGTCGGGCTTCTTGCCGCCCAGGCGACCGCGCAGGTCGGTGCTCTGGGCCAGTATCGCCGGCGTGATGGGTGTGGTGACGATGTGGATGGGCAGGTCGAGAAAATCGATGATGAGCTGTTGCAGCTGGGTGTTGAACTCGAGCAGGCTGCGCTGGCCGCCGTCGATCACGGCCTTGAGCTCGGGGGCAATGTAGTCGAAATAGGGGCTCTTGCCGTAGGCCGAGTACAGGGCGCCCCAGTGCAGGTGGCGCCAGTTGCCATGCTCCGATATGGTCACCTCCTGCATGGGCACGGGCATGGCATTGGTGCCGGCAGTGAGGGCCACGGTGAGCTTCTGCACGCCGTTGGGGCCCTCTACCAGGTAGCGGTGATGGCTGTGGCGCAGGGGCAGGTGCCGTTCAAGGGGGTCGATGTAGACACGCCCGGCGGCCAGCATGGCTGCATAGCAGCGCACACTGCCCGCCGTGGTGCTGCCCATCACGATGGGCTTGTGCAGGAGTAGCCGGGTCATTTACTTGTCGGGGTTGGCATCGATGAAGAGGCGGTTCCAGCGTATGTTGCCCGGGAACGCCTTGTCCTTGTCGAAGGAGATGATGACAAACATGGGAGTGCCTATGATGTGGTCCTCGGGCACAAAGCCCCAGTAGCGCGAGTCGCTCGAGTTGTCGCGGTTGTCGCCCATCATCCAGTAGTAGTCCATCTTGAAGGTGTAGCTGCGGGCCGGCTTGCCGTTGATGTAGATGGTGGAGCTTTTCACGGCCACCGTGTTGCCCTCGTAGGTGCGTATCACCCTTATGTAGTAGGGCAGGTTGGCCGTGGTGAGCTTGAGCGTGGCGCCCTTCTTGGGTATCCACAGCGGGCCGTAGTTGTTGTGGGTCCAGGTCTTGCGCACACCCACGGGATAGGTCATCATGTTGTCTTCGTCGGCCATGTCGGCATCGGCCATCACCTGCACTTGTTTCACATAGGGCTGCGCCTTGAGCGTGGCCACCATCTTGCGGGTGAGGGGCAGCACATAGAGCAGCGAGCCGTCGGGCATCTTCTTGCCCATCGAGCCGTCTTCCATCTGGCTCATCGACTGGCCCTCGCGGCTCACGCCCATGTTGTCGAAGAGGCTCTCGGCGATCGCGGTGCCATCGGTGAGCACCACATAGTTGCGCTGCATGTGCATGGGTTCGGGCAGCGCCTTGCCGTTGATGTAGACGGTGCCGTTCACCAGCCTCACGGTCTCGCCCGGCAGGCCTATGCATCGCTTCACATAGGCGTCGCGGCGGTCGACCGGGCGCCACACCACCTTGCCGTAGGTGGCCGGGTCGCTATAGATGGCATCGGCGCCGTAGAGGGCCACCAGGTGGTAGAAGTCGGGGTTGTTGACCTTGGTGGTCACCGTGTCGCCGCAGGGGAAGTTGAAGACCACAATGTCGCCGCGCTGCACCTTGCGCACGCCCTTGAGGCGGTGGTAGCGCCACTGCGGCCACTCGATGTAGCTCTTGATGCCGCCAGGCAGCGTGTTTTGCGCCAGGGGGAAGTGCAGCGGCGTCTGCGGCACGCGCGGCCCGTAAACCATCTTGTTGACCCACAGGTAGTCGCCCGTGAGCAGTGTCTTCTCAAGCGACGACGACGGTATCTGGTAGTTCTGCCCCACAAAGAGAAAGAGGAAGTAGACCAGCACCAGGGCATACACGATGGCATCGACCCAGCTCATGACGGTGCGCACTGCCTGGCTCTTGCTGTATTTCCACCAGTCCCACGGCACATACTGGGTGAGGTAGATGTCGGCCAGCAAGGGCCAGAACACCACTACCCACCAGCTGCCCAGCCAGGCCACCCAGGCCAGAAAGATGACCGACACAATGGCAAAACGCGCCCACCGCGTGGGCTTCACCCGGGCCAGGCGCTCGCGCAGGCTGCCCGATTGCCGCTCCCGGCACGCTTGCTCTGCTTTATCTTGACTGTGATTTTTGTTCTCTTCCATAATATGTTATCGCCTATTCCTATTAATTATAGAGTGCGAATTTACTCAATTTTCATGAAACAACAGCAATTTTCATGCCCCGGGCGCTCGTTTTTTTCAGGTCAACGCCGCCACCTATCCTCATTGCCCGCCGCCGGGCCGCCTGTCTACCTTTGACCCACAATCGTCTACACACACACCCAACACACACCGCAATTATGGAAAACTACGACTTGCTCATGAGCTGCTCGACCAGCGAGATGCTCGACCTGTGGAAAACCGTGATGCGCCTCACCCCGGTGCGGCGCGAGTGCACCATCGAGCGCGACGACGGCATCGACCTCGACGCCCTGCTCACGCTGCACATCAGGCAATGGTATGCCCACCTGCTCGCCACTGCCCCGCCCCTGTGGCTGCCCGTCGACGACCTCAAGGACCACATCACCCTCACGGCCCGCGCCGGCGGCGTGGTCGAGGCTGCCCTGCCGCCCCAGTGCGTGAGGCCCGTGGAGTGGCGCCTGAGCAACTGGAGCCACAGCGTGAGCCACTTTCTCGACCCTGCCAGCCCCCAGGCCCAGGCCCAGTACAGCGAGTGGACCCGCGGCAGCAGCCAGCAGCCGGCCATCGTAGACCACGGCCGTCACCTCACCCTCTACTCGGGCCTTGCAGGCACCGCGCCGCAGCTCGAGATGGCCCGCTGCGTGACACGCCCCGAGCAGGGCGCCTACGTCTTTCACCAGGCCGCACTCTCGACCATTCCAGCCTGGGAGCAAAACGGCCCTCAATTGTTGTAAATGATGCAGTCAAAATGCAACAAAAAGGCAATTAAATTTTTCTAATTTACACAATTGCGATAAAAAAAGTTTGAAATTATTTTGAAACTACCAAAATTGTGAGTATCTTGCCACTCCCAAAGTGGTAGACTAAACTTTAGCATGCTTGCACCTCAAGCGAGAAAAAAAACTATTAAATTTCAAACGATACAATGACAAGCAATCTCTCTCCCCTCGCCAAGCGGGATGAAACCGACATCGCCAATAGCGAGCTGCGCGACCTCGACATTTCCATTGCCCGCTACGTGCTTCCCCGTCTCAAGGAGTTCAGGAAGCAAACCGACCGTGTGCCCAACAACTGCCTCACCATGAAGGAATGGACCGACATTCTCGACAAGATGATCTATGCCATCGACCGCGTGGCCAACGGCACCGAGGAAGACACGCCCGAGTACAAGACCTATGTGAAAGCCGTGTGGAACAACGAGCAAGACATCGCCTACGAGCTCGAGCGCGCCCACGAGTCGCTGCGCCCCATGCAGGAAGGTCTCGACCTGTTTCACAAATATTACCGCAACTTGTGGTGGTAGTGTCGGGAAAAATCGCTAACTTGCGCCTCACAATTACATGTTGAACGGCACTTGTGCCCGAAAAAAGAAAAAAGTGACAAGATGAAATGTTTTCAACACGTCGCCGACATAGGCGACCTGAAAGCAGCTCTCGACGAGGCGCTCGAGGTCAAGAAAAATCGGTTCGCCTATCAGCACCTGGGCAAGAACAAAACCTTGCTCATGGTGTTTTTCAACTCCAGCCTGCGCACCAGGCTGAGCACGCAGAAAGCTGCTATGAACCTGGGAATGAACGTAATCGTGCTCGATGTGAACCAGGGCGCCTGGAAGCTCGAGACCGAGCGTGGCGTGGTCATGGACGGCGACAAGAGCGAGCACCTGCTCGAAGCCATCCCCGTGATGGGATGCTACTGCGACCTGATAGGGGTGCGCTCCTTTGCCCGCTTCAACGACAAGCAGGAAGACTACGAGGAACGCATCTTTGAGCAGTTCAAGCAATACAGCGGCCGCCCCGTCTTTGCCATGGAGACGGCCACCGTGCACCCCCTGCAGGCCTTTGCCGACCTCATCACCATCGAGGAGCACAAAACCTGCCCGCGGCCCAAGGTGGTGATGACCTGGGCCCCCCACTGCAAGCCCCTGCCACAGGCCGTGCCCAACTCCTTCAGCGAGTGGATGTGCGCCACCGGCTACGATTTTGTCATCGCCTGCCCCGAGGGCATGGAGCTCGACGAGCGCTTCACCCACGGTGCCACCATCACCCACAACCAAGACGAGGCTCTGCAAGGGGCCGACTTTGTCTATGCCAAGAACTGGAGCGCCTACCGCGACCCCAACTACGGCAAAATCATCAACCGCGACATGAGCTGGACCGTGAGCGCCCAGAAAATGGCCCTCACCCGCAACGCCCACTTCATGCACTGCCTGCCCGTGCGCCGCAACCTGGTGGTGACCGACGACGTGATCGAGAGCCCGCGCTCGCTCGTCATTCCCGAGGCCGCCAACCGCGAGATAAGCGCCGAGGTCGTCATCAAGCGCATGCTCGAAAGCATGTGACACCCCCCTCTCTCTCTCTGACCAAGAGCAACCACACAATCGCTATTACAAAAAAAAGAAGAAACGTATGAATCACCTTATCCATCACCTTGCCGCCGCCCTGCTGGCCATCCTGCCTGTGCTCGCCACGGCACAGACGGGCTATGCAAGCCTCGACGGCAACGCCGGCCAGAAGCCCGCCAGCCAGAAGAGTACCCCCGCCGACGCCATCCTGGTATCGAGCGACTACGACTATGGCATCTACCTGGGCGCAGGCGGCGTGTTTCCCACCAGCCGCACTGCCGACTACTTCAAGGGCTGCGCTGTGTTCCAGATAGGACTCACCGGCAGCTACGACAACTTCCGCCTCAAGACCGACGTCCACTTCGGCCAGCCCTCGTTCAAGCAAAGCAACATGTGGGACGTGAAAGACGCACAAGGGCACGACCTGCTGCACAACAGCAATGCCGATGCCAGCTACCTGGGCTGGAGCGCCCAGGTGGGCTACACCGTGTGGCAGGGCAACCGCGTGGCCGTGACCCCCAACGTGGGCTGCTACTACAGCAAGTACAGCTGGGACGTCGACAGCCTCAAGTGGGGCGTCGACGAGCAGGGCAAGGAGTTTTACCAGAAAGGCAAGACCTGGAAAGAGAAGAAACACAGCTGGGGCTTCATCGCCTCGATCGACATCGACATCCAGCTCAGCTCCACCGTCACCGCCACCCCCTTCATGGGCAACGGCGACAAGCGCTTCACCTCAAGTCTGCGCATCTCACCCTTCATCACCTATGCCAACTACAGCAAGCACACGCCCGTGATGAAAGGCTGCACCGTGGGCTTCACCGTGAGCTACCTGGGACTGCTGCGCAGCCTCAGCATGTGAGGCCAGGGGCCAGGCACACCACAACAAAGCGCGGCATTGCGATGCCGCGCTTCTTTGTTTTTTTTGCGTCCCGTGTGTCACAAGGGGACAAAAAAAATCCCGGATATCACTATCTGGGATTGCTTAACTAATTAACCTTCTAATACCATTAACATAAACCTTAAACAAAACGAAATAAAAACCGTCTCACGACGCCAGGTATCTCGTAACTTTAAAAACTAATACCATGAAAAACCAATGCAAAAGTAAGCCATATATGTTTTACAACATAATTTTTCGACATAAATCTTGCACTGTTTAAACTTAATTAACATTTCATGCCCACAAAACGGGCATGTTGCTAAAGAAAAAAAGCCAAGGCAGGGCAGCACGCCGCAGGCGAGCATGACTGCCCCGCCACGGCCTCAATGGTTGGTAACAGGCTTCACGGGCACAATCATGATGGCCGCACCGCCGCTGGGAGCCAGATGCACCTTGATCACGTCGCCGCGCTTCACAGCCTGGGTGGTGAAGGTCACGGGGTAGGGATTGGTGCGGTAGTCGGCACCGGGACCGTCGGTGTAGATGCGAGCCGTATAGGACTTGCCCTGGTCCAGGAAGTCGAGCTTCAGGTCCAGGTCGCGTGCCGTCTCGTCGGTGGCACTGCCCACACACCAGTTGTCGCTGTCGCGGTCCTTGCGGGCTATGGTCAGGTAGTTGCCTATCTTGGCGTTGAGCACAACGGTGCGCTCAAAGTTGGTGGGCACGTCCTCGATAAACTGGAAGGCGGGCTGGCCCTCATAGTTTTCAATCTCGTCGGCAGCCATCTGCCAGGGCGTGTAGAGCAGCACATACTCGGCCAGTTGCTTGGCCAGGGTGGTCTGCGGGTGAGTGCCCGGCATGGCCTTGTTGGCAAAGTTGAAGATGCCCGGCGTGAAGTCCATCGAGCCTGCCAGGCCGCGGGTGAAGGGCAGCACCGTCACGTGGTAGGGCGGATTGCCGCCGTCGGCGCTCCAGGCATTCCACTCCTGCCCGCGGAAGCCCTCGCCCGAAATCAGATTGGGATAGGTGCGGCACAGGCCCGAGGGCATGGCCGGCTCGTGGTTCACCACCATGATGTGGTGGCGCGCCGCAGCCTCTATCACCTTCAGGTAGTGGCGTATGCCGTATTGCGAGTGCTGGTCTTCTTTCTCGTCCATGAGCGGGTGCACATAGCCCGTCTTCACCGCGTGTATGCCCATGCGCTCATAGAGCGAGAAGGCGGCCTCGAGCTGGTCTTCATAGGTCTTGGCAAAGCCGCCCGTCTCGTTGTGGGCAATCAGGCTCACGCCGCGCGACAGGGCATAGCGCTGCAGGCCCTCGAAGTCGTAGTCGGGATAGGGCTTGGTGTAGTCAAACTTGTTGTCGCGGGCCCAGTCGCCGTCCCAGCCATAGTTCCAGCCCTCCACGAGCACGCCCTTCATGCCGTGGGCGGCGGCAAAGTCGATGTAGCGCTTGGTATTGGCCGTGGTAGCCCCGTGCTTGGGGCCCTGGCTCCAGGTGTAGTCCTTCATGTGCATGCCCCACCATATACCCACATACTTGCCACAGGTGATCCAGCTCGTGTCGGCAATCTTGCACGGCTCGTTGAGGTTGAGCATGAGCCGCGAGGTGATGAGCTCGCCGGGCGTGCGGGCAATGATGCACGTGCGCCAGGGCGTGGCCATCGGGGCGTGGCCGTACACCTTCACACCGTTTTTCCAGGGCGTGAGCGAGGCCACAAGCGTCACTGCCGCGCCCGGCAGGTGCCGCGGCGTGTAGTTGAGGCTGGCATAGTCTACAAGCGCGGCGTCGTGCAGCACCATGTAGAGCGAGTCGCTCACCTCGATGGTCACGGGCGTGCTCACCTCGGGCTTCTGGCTGAGCGGCGCCTTGGTCCACAAGGCCTCATAGTAGGTGGTGCCCTGCGTGGGTATGGTCCAGGCCTGGGCATCGACTGGCATGGCCACCTGCGTGAGCTCGTCGAGTATCTGGAACTCGCCCAGCCCCGCCTGCTTGGGAAACTCGTAGCGCAGCCCTAAGCCGTCGTCAAACACGCGCAGCACCACATCCAGCCGCAGCTTAGCGCCACGCCGCTGCCGCAGGCACAGGCGCAGCTCGTTGTAGTGGTTGACCACGTCTTTGTCCTCGCCCCACACCTGCGTCCACGTCTCGCACTTGGTGTCGCGCTTGCTCGCTATCACCTCAAAGCCGTCTTTGAGCGAGCCCTTGTCGAGCTCAAAGCCCAGGTAGGAGGGGTTGATGACCGCGCGGCCGTCGCGCGCCACACTGTAGAAGGGCTTGCCGCCCTTGAGCCCGGCAGTAACCTTGATGTGGCCGTCGGGCGAGCTCACAACCTCGTGGGCCAGGGCAAGCGGCATGGCCACTACGGCAGCCGCCAGCACAACTATCAATTTCATTGTAGTCATAGCTATATATATATTGAATTTAGTTTATGAATTTTCCATCGCGTCGAGCTCCTGCATCAGCAAGGCGGGTACAGAGCGCCCGACCAAGGCAAAGTTAAAAAAATTATGCCAACTGGCACAGCTTTTCTCAACACTTTTTTAACCACCAGCAGCCCAGGTTGCACTATCTTTGCACTCGAGAAATCAACAGTAAAACTGCATAAAAAAAACATGGAAAAAAGTTACGTTCTTCTGGCCGATGGCTTTGAAACCATCGAGGCCTTGACCCCGGTCGACATCTTCCACCGCCTGGGGCTCGACATCGTGCAAGTGTCTACCACGGGCAGCCTGCAAGTGGCGTCGTCTCACCTGGTGCACGTCACGGCCGACTGCACCCTCGACCAGGCCGACATGAGCCAGGCCGCGCTCATCTACCTGCCAGGCGGCTACCCCGGCTATGTGAACCTGTGCAACAACGAGCAGGTGGTTGACCTGGCCCGCCGCCAGTACCAGAGCGGCAGGCTGCTGGCCGCCATATGCGGTGCACCCATGGTGCTCCAGGCGGGCGGCATCGCCACTGGCAGCAACATCACCTGCCACCACAGCGTGAAAGACAAAATCAACGACTACAACATCGTCCCCGACCGCGTCGTGGTCGACCGCAACCTGGTCACCGGCGCCGGCGCCGGCCTCTCGCTACAGCTCTCAGTCACCCTGGCCGCCATGCTCCTGGGCGACGACGAGCGCATCGATCACCTCTACCACTCCCTCGAGCTCAAGTAGAGCACCCCAGGGGCGGGGCAGATGCTCTGAATCGGGAAAACATGAGAAAAAAAAAGAAATGAAGGCTTTCATTTGCATTAATGCATTTGGAAGCCTTCATCTGCCGTTTCCTTTCGATCTTCACATTCACATGCTACGTCTCAAGACCACGGCGTAGGGAAATTTAGACTAAATGATTTGTAAATAATGCAACGCGTCAGTTGAGCGGTGCATTATAAAAGAGTTCACACGCTTTTCTGGTTACAAATATAGTGATTCTCGGCATATAGTGGCAAACAAATTCACCTTTTTTTTTACCTAATCTCTTAAAAAATTGCAATTTATGCTCTACAACATAGTTGCACGACACATTTCTACCCCTCTCGGTAGGGACCACTCTCCGCCACCCCTGCCACATGCCGCCACACAGCTGCCCGCAAAAACCGAGGCTGGAAGAAAAAAACGGGCAGTGAATTTTTTTTTTTTGCATTGTAAAAGAATTTGTACTACCTTTGCAACGCTTTCGGCGGCACAACAACACCGATAGCGGTCCCTTAGCTCAGTTGGTTAGAGCAACTGACTCATAATCAGTGGGTCGTCGGTTCAAGCCCGCCAGGGACCACACAAAAAGTATTGCCAAGCAACTGTCATCCAGCTGTTTGGCAATTTCTTTTTCAGGACCATGCCACTCAAGAAACAAGCACCTCTGGGGCACTAATTGCAGGCGCGCACGCTACTCGACGGCAAAGTCGGCACGCAGAGGGGTGTGGTCGGCAGCATCGCCCACCAGCAGGGTGCGCCGGCCGTGCGACACTTGCCAGCCGCCGCCCGCTTCGTCCCAGTACTGGAAGTCGTGGCCGCCCAGCACCACACTCACCTCGCGGCTCTCGCCTGGCTGCAGCTCAACGCGGGCAAAGCCGCGCAGCTCCTTGACCGGCATGTCGACCGTGGTGCTGTGGTCGCTCACATAGAACTGCACCACCTGGGCACCTGCACGGCGGCCGGTGTTGGTGACCGTGACGGTGGCCGTGATGCTGTCGGGGGCGGCCACACGGCGCTTGTCGAGCCGCAAGCCACTCATGGCAAAGGTGGTGTAGCTCAACCCGTGCCCGAAGGCAAACAGAGGCTTCACGCGGTGCTTGTCGGCCCAGCGGTAGCCCACATAGATGCCCTCCTTGTACTGCTCGTCGATGATGTTGTGACCCGGGCGCCAGGTGCCCGGATAGGCACCCAGGGCGTGAGCGCCCACGTCGGCCAGGCGACGGGGCCACGTGAAGGGCAGGCGGCCCGAGGGGTTGACATCGCCAGCAAGCACGGCGGCAAGGGCCGTGCCGGTCTCGCTGCCCAGGTACCAAGCCTGCACGATGGCAGCCACCTTGTCGCTCCAGGGCATGGCCACCGCATTGCCCGAGATGTTGACAAACACCACATTGCTGTTGACCCGTGCCAGGGCTTCGACCAGCGAGTCCTGGCCGTAGGGCAGGCCGTAGTCGAGGCGGTCGTGATCCTCGCAGTCCTGGTGCTTGCTCTTGTTGAGGCCGCCCACAACGATCACATAGTCGGCTCCCCGGGCCTTGTCGACGGCCTCGGCCACAAGCTGGGCCGCGCTGCGCGTCTCGGCAAGCGACTGCCTGGCCGTGACGCCGTTGTAGCTGCCTGTGGTGTCGCCCACATAGCCGCGGGCATAGTCGACCTGCACAGCACTGCCCAGGCGGGCCTTGAGCCCGTCGAGAGGCAATATCTCGCGTTGCGCCTTGAGCGAGCTGCTGCCGCCGCCCACAGTCATCATCTTGATGGCGTTTTCCCCCACCACAAGCAGGCGCCGGGTGCCGGCCTTCAAGGGCAGCACGCCGCGCTTGTTCTGCAAGAGCACGATACCCTGCTCGGCAATCGTGCGGGCAGCATCGTAGTGGGCCTCGCTGCACAAGAAGCCGTGGCCGCTCTTGCGGGCCATGGTGGTGCGGTAGTACAGGCGCAGCACGCGACGCACCTTGTCGTCGAGCTCGCGGGTGGTGTACTTGCCGCTCACGATGCCGGCGCGGTAGGCCATGGCCATGTAATACATGTCGTAGGCGTTCTTGGCCCCGGCGCTCAAGCCGTTGGTCCACGTGCCAAACTCCATGTCGAGGCCGTTTTTCACAGCCTGGTCGGTATCGTGAGTGCCGCCCCAGTCGCTCACCACCACGCCGTCGTAGTTCCACTCGCCCTTGAGCAGGTCGACGAGCAGGTAGCGGTTGTGGCAGTTGTGCTGATCGCGGTAGAGGTTGTAGGCGCCCATCAGGCCCCAAGTGTGACCGCGCTTGACTGCGGCCTCAAAGGCCGGCAGGTAGATCTCGCGCAGGGCGCGGTCGCTCACGGTCACGTTCACCTTGAAGCGGTTTTCCTCGTCGTTGTTCAGGGCGAAGTGCTTCACGCAGGCAGCCACGCCGTTGCTCTGCAGCCCCTGAATGTAGGGCACCACCATGGCCGAGGCCAGGCAGGGATCCTCGCCCATGTACTCAAAGTTGCGGCCGCCCAGCGGCGTGCGGCACATGTTCACGCCAGGGCCCAGTATCATGTTCTTGCCGCGGTACAGGGCCTCCTCGCCCAGGCTGCGGCCATAGAGCCTGGCCATCGACGGGTTCCACGTGGCGGCCAGGCAGGTGAGGGCCGGGAAGGCCACACACGAGTCGTTGGTGTGGCCAGCTTGTTGCCACTCGTCCCACAGCACGTCGGGGCGCACCCCGTGAGGGCCGTCGTCGGTCCAGAAGTCGGGCAGGCCCAGGCGCTTCACCCCAGGGGCCGAAAACTTGCTCTGCGCGTGTATCACGGCAATCTTCTCGTCGAGGGTCATGCGGCTCAGGGCATCGTCGATGCGCTTTTCCACAGGCTGCCGCTCGTCGAGGTACACAGGTAGTTGCTCGCCTGCGGCAGGCGCGAGGACTGTCGCAAGCAAGAGGCATAATGTAATGATTTTTTTCATGAGTTTATACTGTTGTTGTGTTGATGTTGCAGGTTAATCGAGCACGGTGGCGCAAATTTAAGCACAACGGGCTCACTTTTCCAAGCCCCAGGGCGCCTGAACACAAGCAAGCAGCTACTACAAAAACTCACTTTTGTGCAATAATGTATTTTGGCACAGCGTCTTGCACATTGGTGCCTATCACCTCGCTGGCTATGGCCTTCACCTCGGGGAAGGCATTGCCCACGGCCACGCTCCACGAGGCCGCCCGCATCATGGGCATGTCGTTGCGGTTGTCGCCAAACACAACCACACGTGTAGCCTGCGTCGTGGCGGCCACACGCTCGATGGCCGCAGCCTTGCTCACGCCGGGCGCATAGATCTCGAGTATGCCCGACCGGGGGTCGAAGATGTCGTGATAGAGCACCGCCGTACACTCGGCCTGGGCCTTGACCTCGTCGCACACGGGGCGCAGCAACTCGTAGTCCTGCATCGAGAAGATGAGCATGGCCTCGCCGGCGGCACTGCTGCCCTCGCCGCACGGGTCGCAGTCGAGAAAGAAGCGCTTGAGCTCAAGCCCCGTGCGCTCGGCCACAAACTGGCGCTCCTGCCCCGAGAGGGGGCTGCCGTCGTGGCAGGCGTGTATCATGCGGCCGTGGCGGCGGTACACAAAGGGGGCGAGGCCGTGGCGGCGGTACACCCCCACGACGCGCCGCACCGTGGCCTCGTCGATGACCTCGACGTGGGCATAGTCGCCGCGGCAGTTGTCCCACAGGGCTGCGCCGTTGAGGCAGATGTAGGGCAGACGCGTGTCGACACCGCTCATGAGCGGCACCACGGTGGCCGGCGTGCGCGCAGTGGCCACCGTGAAGAGCACACCGCCGGCAATGGCGCGGTTCAACATGAGTGCCGACGCTGCCGAGAGGCGCGAGTCGCTGCCCAGCAGCGTGCCGTCCATGTCGCTCACATAGAGGGTGGAGGGCTTGATATTGTCGTTGTGCATCATTTCAGTGTGCAAAGATAGCACTATTTTTTATTTTGCAAAACGATATTAAAATAGGAATATATTAGAAATAAGCGACTTATGAGTTTTTCTCAAAGAGAGAGGTAATGACTTGGCAACAATCGCAAATTCTGTGATTTGCGATGTATTTCTGTCAAACAACTCTTATTTTATTAATTAGTACTTTCTTTTGAGAAGCAAGCTATATACCAAATAAAATTTTGTACCTTTGTACCCGTCAGACAAAAGAATGCGAATATGAACCGAATAAGAGAGGTATTGGATGCTAAAGGCATTAGCCAAACAGAATTAGCAAATAGGCTTGGAAAGACTTTCAACATGGTCAATATGTATGCCTCGAATAAAGTACAGCCTCCTATTCCTGTTTTGTATCGGATTGCAGATATTCTGAATGTAGATGTCAGAGAGTTGCTTATATCAAATCTAATCAACAAGGGTTGTGCCAATGGCGAAAAAAGAGATTAAAACAGACTTTTGGGTGCATGGGTTACTGCAAGAAGCAGGCTTAAACTTGACACCGCAAGGTTGCGACATAAAAGAAGTCGATGAAGCATTGAGAACTGCTTCAAAAGCACAAACTGGAAATGCTGGCTATCCTGAATACTGTGGGGTGGTAAAAGATTTCTTGCTTGTAATCGAAGATAAGGCATCACTTGACAAGCATCTTGCTAAAACGGAAAAAGGATTGATAGCACAAGATGTCAAAAGTGTAAAGGACTATGCAGTTAATGGGGCATTGTTTTATGGCTTGCATTTGGCGGCAAATACGTCCTATCATAAGGTATTGGCGTTTGGTGTGTCTGGCAATGAGAAAAGACATCGTATAACTCCTGTGTTTATAAACGAGAGGGGTGACTATCATGAATTATCCGATGTGGAAACCTTTATTTCTTTTAGTGAAAATAACATAGATGAATTTTATTTGAAAGAAATTTTGAAGGAAGAAACCGATGTTGAAAAGACAACCGCTGAAATACTCAAAGATGCCGAGAAACTGCACAACGACCTAAGAAATTACGGCAATCTGACAACGGAACAGAAACCTTTGATTGTTTCAGGTATTATGCTTGCTTTGAGAGAAATCGAGTATAAAACCTTTTCCATTGATTCGCTTGTTGGAGATACTGTAAAAACTGACGGTCAGAAGATTTACGAAGCCATCCGAAGCAATTTGCAACGTGCGAATGTAACGCCTGACACGAAACGCGATAAACTTTTGAGCCAATTTGCTGTTATAAAGGACACGACCAAAATCAACGAGAAAGACGAAACTTTAGGCAAAACCCCATTAAAACATTACACGGAGTTTCTTTATAACAGCATCTACAAGAACATACGTTACCAAAACTCGGCAGAAGATTATTTGGGCCGTTTCTATGGGGAATTCATGTCATACTCAGGTGGTGACGGACAAACATTAGGCATTGTTCTTACCCCTAAGCATATAACTGAATTGTTTTGCGAACTGGCAGATTTGAAAGTTGATGACAAAGTGCTTGACCCTTGTTGTGGTACAGCAGGTTTCCTGATTGCCGCCATGCATAAGATGGTCAAGCAGACCAACGATGAGGCGCAAAGAAGACATATTAAACGTGACCAATTATTTGGAATTGAATTGCAGCCTTATATGTTTACCATTGCTACAACAAATATGATACTTCGTGGCGATGGGAAGAGCAACTTGCACAATTGGGATTTTTTGAAACATAATCCAAGCCAATTACAGTTGAAAGGATGCACCGTTGGTATGATGAACCCACCTTATTCACAAGGCTCAAAAAGTAATCCAGACTTGTATGAAATCAGCTTTACGGAACATTTGCTTGATTCTTTGGTAGAGGGAGCAAGGGCTATTGTTATTATTCCACAATCTTCGGTAACGGGAAAAAGCAAGGAAGAACAGAATATCAAAAATAACATACTCAAACATCATACTTTGGAAGGAGTTATTACACTTAATAAAAACACGTTCTATGGTGTGGGAACAAACCCATGCATTGCCGTGTTTACGGCTGGCATACCTCATGACAAAGGTCATAAATGCAAGTTTATCAATTTCGAGGATGATGGCTTTGTGGTAAGCAAGCACATCGGTTTGGAAGAAACCGCAAGTGCCAAAGATAAACGACAACATTTACTTGATGTATGGTTCGGACGCATAGAAGCAGAAACAAAATTTTGTGTAGAGACAACCATAGAGGCAGAGGATGAGTGGCTACATGCTTTCTACTACTTCAACGATGAAATCCCTACGGAGAAAGACTTTGAAAATACAATGGCTGATTACCTGACATTTGAATTTAACATGATTACTCATGGTAGAGGTTATTTGTTTGAAGAAGAAAGAAAGGAGGAACAACATGAGTAACATAAGCGAAAAGTTGTGGAAAGACTTTCTTCTAACAGACTTTTTCGTTCTCGAAAAAGGAAATCAAAATAATATGGCGTCTTTGAAACTTGGGAATATACCTTTGGTTTCTGCAAAGAAATGTGATAATGGATATAAAGATTTTGTTGCTCCTAATAAGAAGAAACTTTATAAAGGCGGCATTATCACTTTGAATAACGACGGAGATGGCGGCGCGGGTATAGCCTATTATCAACCATATACAATGGCTTTGGATAGCCATGTGACAGCACTCATTCCTAAATTGCTGATGAACAGGCATCACCTTCTTTTCGTCGCAATGTGTATAACTAAACAACGGAATAGGTTCGGTCATGGTTATTCTCTGAATAGTAATAGATTACGGTCTTTTAGGTTTATGTTGCCCGTTGACAAGCAAGGCATATATCCTGATTGGCAATTCATGGAAGATTACATGAAAACCAAAGAACAACAAATTTTGAAACCCACAATAGAAAAGTTATGCAAACATTTGATAATCAACAACATAATAATGGGGGGGGGGGGGTAAATTATCCCAGACTCATTGGAAAGCATTTAATTTCACAGAAGTATTTACAGAGATACAACGAGGTAAGCGGCTTAAAAAAGCCGACCATTCAGAAGGTACAACACCATACATATCAGCTACAGCACTCAATAATGGAGTGGACGGATTTGTTGGAAATAAAAGTGGCGTAAGAAAGTTTTCAGATTGCTTGACTATTGCCAATAGTGGCAGCGTTGGGAGCGCATTTTTTCATCAATATGAATTTGTGGCAAGTGACCATGTTACTCAACTAAAAAGAGACGGATTAGACAAATATGCATATCTTTTTATGATACCCCTTATCAATCGTTTATCAGAGAAATATAGCTTTAATAGAGAAATAAATGACAATAGGATAAGAAGAGAGAAATTGATTTTACCTACGACAGATGAAGGTGAAATAGACTTTACGTTTATGTCGTCTTTTATGAAAGGGGTTGAACAAGACATCCTCCGAACAACGCTCAAATTCTTTAATGATAGACAAATTGTTAAAAATTCTAAAATGGGGGGGGTAAAATGGAAACACTTCCTCATTCGTGACATGTTTCCTATCCTCGTGCCTGGCAAATCAAAAGGTCTCAACCACATTGAAAAAGTTGAAAATGGCATTAGTTATCTTGGGGCGACTAATCAGAACAATGGAGTGCTTTGTTTTGTTACCGTCGACAAGAATTTGGTGCAAAAGGGCAATTGTATTGCCTTTATCCGTAATGGAGAAGGGTCTATGGGATATTCCGTTTATAAAGCAGAAGATTTTATTGCAACATCAGACATGACATTGGGGTACAATGAACATCTTAACAAATATATTGGTACATTCATCACAACAGTTGCAGACAGAATAAGGGGAAAATACAATTTTGGATACAAAAGAAGTGCCACTCGATTGGCAAAAGAAGTTCTTACTCTTCCTGCGGATGAAAATGGCAATCCTGATTGGGAATATATGGATAGTTATATGCGGAATATTGAAAACGAACATATATTAAGCTATTTCAAGACATTAGGGTTAGCCAAATAAACGACCAAGGGGAGGATAGCAAGCGGTTTTGGGCAGACCAAAAGGGGTAGTCAACTCAACTGTGTCAGGGGCGTTTTCCCGTTAGGCATTAACCTCGGTCGGCGGGACGCGATTTTCAATCGCGGTTCGACGACGAGGAGCCCGCGGCAACGCAAAGTTAACGCTTTCCATTGAATCTACACTAATGTAGCCTCCTCAATGTTGCACTTCGTTTTGGAATCTACACACGCGAGCCGCACGGCTGCACAGGTCCACGGCACCATACATATGTAACAGAGCAAGCCCCGATGCCGCACTGGGCCTCGGGGCTTGTCTTAGTTATGGTTGCTTAGAAAATAATTCGCAATCCGAATTATCAGTGTGTCGCTATCGGCGGGCTGTATTATTTGAGCTCGGCGAAGTACTTGATGGTGCGCACCATTTGAGAAGTGTAAGAGTTCTCATTGTCGTACCACGAAACAACCTGCACCTCATAGGTGTCGTCGTCGATCTTCACCACCATAGTCTGAGTAGCGTCGAAGAGCGAGCCGTAGCGCATGCCCAGGATATCGCTCGAAACGATTTCCTCGTCGTTGTAGCCGAAGCTCTCGTTGGCAGCGGCCTTCATAGCCTCGTTGATCTTCTCAACAGTCACATCCTTGCCCTTGACAACGGCATAGAGCAGAGTAGTAGAGCCATCGGGCACAGGCACGCGCTGTGCAGCGCCGATGAGCTTGCCGTTGAGCTCAGGCAGAACCAGGCCGATAGCCTTGGCAGCGCCCGACGAAGCAGGAGTGATGTTGCAAGCACCGGCACGGCTGCGACGCAGGTTGCCCTTGCGCTGAGGACCGTCGAGGATCATCTGGTCGCCTGTGTAGGCGTGGATGGTCTGCATGATACCGGTCTGGATAGGATACACGTTGTTCAGAGCCTGAGCCATAGGTGCGAGGCAGTTGGTGGTGCAAGATGCTGCGCTGATGATCTTGTCGTCGGCGGTGAGCGTCTTGTGGTTCACGTTGAAGACGATTGTCTTCAGGTCGTTGCCGGCAGGAGCCGAGATCACAACCTTCTTGGCGCCAGCCTTCAGGTGAGCCTCCGACTTGGCCTTAGATGTATAGAAACCAGTGCACTCGAGAACAACGTCGACATCGAGTTCTCCCCAAGGCAGTTCAGCTGCGTTAGGCTTAGCATAGATGGTGATCTCCTTGCCGTCGACAGTGATAGAGCCAGGAACAGTGACCGTGCGGCCGTCCTCAGCATACTGAGCGTCCTTGTACTCTACGGTGTGCTTCTTCTCGCCACCGATGATGCCCTGATAACCACCGTGAGTGGTATCATACTTCAAGAGCTGAGCCAGCATCTTGGGGCTGGTCAAGTCGTTGATAGCAACAACATCATAGCCAGGAGCTGCGAACATCTGGCGGAATGCGAGACGGCCGATGCGACCGAAACCATTGATAGCTACTTTAACATTTGCCATGATCTAAAAAATATTTTGTAAATATAAATAAGTTGTTTAAAACAATTCCAATATTGTTTTTGTTTTTTATGTATCTTTGCGCTGGCCTTGTGTGTGTGTGGCCTGCGCCCCCAACCAGGTGCGTTGATTGTTAATCTCCGTTTCCCTTGTTTTCGGCTGCAAAATTAATACATTTTTTGGTAATGTGCTTGTGCCAAAGACAAAAAAGTGGCAAATTTTCTTTCAATTAAGATAGTTTAATATTTGCCTGTACAGGCAGATTTTTTCATAGATAATGACCAAATAATTAAACAATTGAAACAATGAGTAAATTTTTAACTGAATTTAAAGAGTTTGCCATGAAGGGCAACGTCATCGACATGGCCGTGGGCGTGATCATAGGCGGTGCCTTTGGCAAGATTGTGTCGTCGCTGGTCGACAACGTGCTCATGCCTGTGCTGGGCATGATCACCGGCGGCCTCGACTTCTCGAGCCTCGACGTGAAAGTGGGCGACGCCACCCTCAAGTATGGCATCTTCCTGCAAAACGTGATCGACTTTCTCATCATCGCCTTCTGCATCTTCCTCATGATCAAGGGCATCAACAAGCTCATGCACAAGAAGAAACAGGAGGAAGCCCCCGCCCCCGCCGAGCCCAGCGCTCAGGAGAAACTCCTGGCCGAGATACGCGACCTCTTGAAGCAGCAGCAGCAGAAGTGAGCCGCAGGGCCGCCACATTAAACCTTGGGGCCGCCGCAGGTGTCTAATCACAAAAAAACGACGGGCACGACTCTTGCCGCGCTCACCCATATTTTTCTTTAAAACGTTGAAACGATGAGAAAGAGACTACTACAATTGACGATGCTGGCCATAGTGGCCACACTGGGCCTGGCTCTCACCAGCTGCGAGGACGAGGATATCGCCTACACGCTCGAGGGCACGTGGGAAGGCAATACCTACATGTATTCCTACTACAACGATGCCTATTACCAGTCGACCTACAGCTATGTCGACTTCTCTCGCGACCCCTTCACCTACACCTCGGGCACCGGGCACTGGATCGACTACTACAGCAATGCCCCCTGGGACTACGTGGCCAACCACATCTACTGGCAGGTCGACAACGGGGTGATCAGCATCCACTTCGAGGAAGACAACTACACCATCTCTATCGAGCGCTACCACCTCAACGACAACCACTTCACGGGCACGATATACTGGAACCGCGACAACGACCGCAACTTCGACCTGGTGCACACGAGCTCGCCCAACTGGAACAGCTATACCTGGGGCACCGGCTGGAACTACTACTATGCCCCGGCCGCCAAGGGCGACAAAGCCAAGGCTCGCGGCAACGCCGAGCGACCGCAGCGCGTGTTCAACCCGCAGAACATCGACCCGGCCCGGGTGGTGAAATAGCGGCGCCACAGCCCGCACCCATCACTACCACAACGGGAGGACAGCCTCACAGCAAGGCTGCCTCCCGTTGTTTTTTTTGCCCCTGCGCCATGAGAAACGATTTCCTCTACGCTATATAATGTACTGAACCACGGCGGGGCTCGCCTAAACATGGTGGCGGGCACGGCAAGGGGGGCTGCGTCGTAATTGATGCTTACGACGCAGCCCCCCAATCCTTGTTGTAGTGGAATATGGTCTCTGACTGGCTTCACAATGCTGGTATAAGATTAAAATGGCTGTCTTAATCCTTGTTGTAGTGGAATATGGTCTCTGACAGTAAAGAAACTGGTGAGATTGTAACTGGGATCCTGTCTTAATCCTTGTTGTAGTGGAATATGGTCTCTGACACAGAGAAATTCAATGAGACATTAAAAGTTCTTCAGTCTTAATCCTTGTTGTAGTGGAATATGGTCTCTGACAACTTCGCCATTGTGGAGGCTGACGGTACTCGCACCAGTCTTAATCCTTGTTGTAGTGGAATATGGTCTCTGACCTACAAGTGGTGAAACCCGTGAAGCCAACTACATGGAGTCTTAATCCTTGTTGTAATGGAATATGGTCTCTGACACTGCCAAGGGAGAAACAATCTACAATTTTGCAATTGGTCTTAATCCTTGTTGTAATGGAATATGGTCTCTGACAAAATGACGAAATATGCTCTAAAAAATCATGTTTGTGTCTTAATCCTTGTTGTAATGGAATATGGTCTCTGACCTATGACTATACAGTTACCTTAAAAGAGCTAATACAGTCTTAATCCTTGTTGTAGTGGAATATGGTCTCTGACATCACAAGTGTTGAAAGCAAGAGCAATGACTGGTAGTCTTAATCCTTGTTGTAGTGGAATATGGTCTCTGACATCACTGTTATGCAGTGAATCACCCAAACCTGAAAGGGTCTTAATCCTTGTTGTAGTGGAATATGGTCTCTGACCTATAAAAAATCATTGGTATGCAATAACTACAACTGTCTTAATCCTTGTTGTAGTGGAATATGGTCTCTGACCGTTAAAAATGAAATGCACTGTTTTCCAAGCCTTAACGCTACTCAAAAAGCTGTTGCACCTTCAAAATTAACAAAAATTAGCGCTCTTTTAAGCGAGTGCAAAATTAAACATTCGTGGCAAAATTTCAAAGAGCGATAATATTAAATTCCTATAAAACTCAACTATTGCTAAACACTGCTCACTGCGTTCCACATTATAGTGCTGGCAATCAACAGTATCCCGCAATCGTCACGCATCTCTCCACAGGTTGCCAACGCTGCAACTGCGGCACTATTGTGCACACTCAGGCTTGCTCACTGCAGTGCCACGGCAGGGCGTGGCTGGTGCATCAATGCGCGTCGAGCCAGTTGCCGGCCACACCGTGGCTGGCCGTGAGGCGCACATCGCCATGATAGGCATTTTCCATCTCATCGACCACGATGCGCTGCACCGTCTCGAGCTCGCCGGGCACGACGTCGAAGTTCAACTCGTCGTGCACCTGCAATATCATCTTCGACTTCAGGCCCTCGAGCTTGAAGCGGCGGTAGATGGCCACCATGGCAATCTTGATGACGTCGGCCGCAGTGCCCTGTATGGGCGCGTTCACGGCGTTGCGCTCGCTGAACTGGCGCACCACGGCGTTGCGCGAGTTGATGTCGGGCAACATGCGCCGCCGGCCGTAGAGCGTGGTCACATAGCCCTTTTCCTTGGCCTGGGCCACCGTGCGATCGATGTAGGCCCGCACCTGGGGGAAGGTGGCATAGTAGCCGTCGATGAGCTCCTTGGCCTCGCTGCGCGGTATGTCGAGGCGCTGGGCCAGCCCGAAGGCCGAGATGCCGTAGAGAATGCCGAAGTTGGCCGTCTTGGCCTTGCGGCGCTGCTCGGGGGTGACGCTCTCGAGCGGCTCGTGGTAGATCTTGGAGGCCGTGATGGCGTGGATGTCCTGCCCGTGCTTGAAGGCATCGAGCATGGTGGCGTCGTGGCTGAAGTCGGCCACCAGGCGCAGCTCGATTTGCGAGTAGTCGGCACTGAAAAACACGTTGCCGTCGCTGGGGATAAACGCCTTGCGTATTTCCTTGCCCTCGTCGGTGCGCACGGGTATATTCTGCAAGTTGGGGTTGGTCGACGAGAGCCGGCCCGTGGCGGTCACCGTCTGGTTGTAGGTGGTGTGGATGCGGCCCGTGCGGGGGTTGATGAGCTCGGGCAGGGCGTTGACGTAGGTCGAGAGCAGCTTCCTGATGCCGCGCAGCTCCAGTATCTTCGACACCAGCGGGTGCCTGTCGCGCAGGCGCACGAGTATCTCCTCGGTGGTGGAATACTGCCCCGACTTGGTCTTCTTGGCCTTGTCGTCGAGGTGCAGCTTGTCGAAGAGGATCACACCCACCTGCGAGGGCGAGGCCGTGTTGAAGTGCTCGCCGGCCAGGTCATAGCACTCCTGCTCCAGGCGCTCGACCTGGGCGGTGAGCTTCACCGAGTAGTCGGCCAGGGCTTTCACGTCGACGCGGGCGCCGGTCATCTCCATCGAGGCCAGCACCTCGACCAGGGGTTGCTCAATATCGGTGAGCAAGTGGGTCATGCCCTCGTGGTCGAGCTGCCGGTCGAGCACCGGGGGCAGCCACAGGCACAGGTCGGCCAGCTCGCAGGCCACCTGCGAGAGCTTCTCGGGCTTGAGCTGGCTCAGCTGCTTCTGGCCGCGCCCCTTGGGCCCCAGGTAGTCGTCGGGGCTCATGGCGGCATAGCCAACGAGCGTGGCGGCAATGCTGGCCGTGTCGTGGTTGCGCTCGGGCTGCAGCAGGTAGTGGGCCACGCCCGTGTCGTAGTAGGGGGCACTCCAGGCCACGCCGTGGGCATGCAACATCACCATGTCGCGCTTCACGTCGTTGCTCACCAGGCGGCGGCTGCCGGCCAGCAGGGGCCTCACCACGTCGATCATCCACCCGAAGTCGTCGAGCGGCAAGTAGGCCGCATGGTAGCGCTCGCCACACAGGGCAAAGCCCAGGATGTGCGCCCTCATGGCCTCCTGGCCCTGGGCCACGATGTGCAACCCTATGTCGCCCTGCCCCTGCATGAGCCCGGCCACATAGGCCCTGGCCTCGTCGAGGTCGGCGATGAGCCGGTAGTCGTGCTCGTGCGACTTGATGGTGGCTGCCGGCGTGGCCTCGACCGGCGCGGGCGCCTCGCTGCCGAAGAGCGAGGGCTGGCTCCCAGCCGGGGCAGCGGGCAGCGGCACCCCATCGAGCCCCGCGTTGGCCTCGCCGTGGTCGATGATGCGCGTGGTCAGCGTCTTGAATTCCAGCTCGGCAAACACCTTGCGCAGTGCCACATAGTCGACCGGCACACGCCGCAAGGCCTCCTCGTCCCAGTCGAGGGGCACATCGGTCTTGATGGTGGCCAGAAACTTGGAAAACACAATCTGCTCCCGGTTGTCTTCGATCTTTTTCTTGAGGCTGCCCTTGAGCTCGCCGGTGTGCTCGAGCAGGTTCTCGATGCTGCCGTATTGCTGTATGAGCTTCTCGGCCGTCTTGGGGCCCACACCCGGGCAGCCCGGTATGTTGTCGGCCGTGTCGCCCATCAGCCCCAGCAGGTCGATGACCTGCACAGGGCTTTGCAAGCCATAGAGCTCGTCGATTTCCTTCACGCCCAGCACCTCGTTCTTGCCGGGGTGGAAGATGCGGGTGCGGTCGTTCACCAGCTGCCCCAGGTCCTTGTCGCCCGTCACCATATAGGTGTCGAAGCCGTGGGCATAGGCCAGCTTGGTCATCGAGCCTATCACGTCGTCGGCCTCATAGCCGTCGACCTGCAGCACCTTTATATTATAGGCCTTGAGTATCTCCTTGATGTAGGGCACAGCCACCAGTATGCCCTCGGGCGTGGCGCTGCGGTTGGCCTTGTACTGCGCATAGGCTTCGTGCCTGAAGGTCTTGCCCCCAGGGTCGAAGCACACAGCGATGTGGCTCGGCGACTGATGCTTGAGCAGCTCTTGCAAGGTGTTGACAAAGCCGAAGATGGCCGAGGTGTTGATGCCTGTGCTCGTGAACCGCGGGTTGCGCAGCAGCGCGTAGTAGGCACGGAATATCAACGCATAGGCATCGAGCAGGAATAGTCGCTTTTGTTCCATAGTGGTGGTGTTAAGTCACGGCAAAGTTAGTCTAACTGCTCGGCAATACAAAATTTAATGCCGTCCATTATCGCCGAGTTGCGCACTGCCAGTCCACATCGGCTCCTTTTTGAGGTTATTACAAATAATTTAGATTGTTTTTATCGGCTTAGATGAAGAATTATTGCTACTTTTGCAGGCGCATGGCAACACTCGACCAAATACAAGAGACTATCAAGCCCGAGCTGGCTCAACTCAATGCAATCATCGCGCACACGCTGCACAGCAACAGCGCCCTCACCGACCACATTGTGAAAGAATATCTGCGCACCAAGGGCAAGCAGATACGCCCCATCCTGGTCTTGCTCAGCGGCAAGCTCTTTGGCGGTGTCAACGACAAGGTGCTCTATGCCGGTGCTGCCATCGAGCTGCTGCACAACGCCTCGCTCATTCACGACGACGTCATCGACGTGAGCTCGGAGCGACGCGGCGTGCCCACCATCAACAGCGTGTGGGACAACCACGTGGCCGTGCTCGTGGGCGACTACTTTGTGGCCGGCGCCCTGAAGTGTGCCGAGCAAACCCACGAGTACCGCGTGCTCAACTCGCTCTCCAACATGGGCGCCAACCTCTCGATGGGCGAAATCGACCAAATCGACAACGCACGCAACCACGAGATCACCGAGCAGGCCTACATGACCATCATACGCCGCAAGACGGCCTCGCTCTTTGTGAGCTGCGTCGAGGTGGGCGGCATCACAGCCGGCGCCGACGACCGGCGCCTGGCCAAGCTCATGAAATATGCCGAGCTGCTGGGCCAGTGCTTCCAAATCAAAGACGACACCTTCGACTACTTTCACGACCCCATCATAGGCAAGCCCACCGGCAACGACCTGCGCGAGGGCAAAATCACCCTGCCGCTCATCTACGCCCTGGGCCGCAAGGAGCTGCCCGAGCACGACGAGATGAACCGCCTCGTGCACAAGGCCACCCTCACCGACGGCGACATAGGCCGCCTGGTCGACTATGCCAAGGCCAGCGGCGGCATCGACTATGCCTACCGCGTGATGCAGCGCATGGAGAAAGAGGCCTGCCAGCTGCTCGACGACTTCGAGCCCGGCCCCACGGTCGACGCCTTCAAGTCGATCTTCTCCTACATCATCTCCCGCAACAAGTAGTGGCCCCCACCGCACCGCAGCACCCATCCCGTTTTTTTTCAGTGCCATTGCAGGGGAGGCGTGTCGAAAACTTTAAGACAATATTGCCGGCAACAAGAATATTTTTTATGGAACTGCAACGATACATCGTGGAGGGACGCATCGAGGCGGGCTGCGACGAGGCGGGCCGCGGACCGCTAGCGGGCCCTGTGACGGCCGCCGCCGTGATACTGCCGCCCCACTTCCACAACGACATCATCAACGACAGCAAGCGCCTGAGCGAGAAGAAGCGCAACGCCTTGCGCCCCGTGATCGAGGCCCAGGCCCTGGCTTGGGCTGTGGCCTGGGTGTGGCCCGAGGAGATCGACCGCATCAACATTCTCAACGCCTCGATACTGGCCATGCACCGCGCCCTCGACGCGCTCAAGGTGCGGCCCGAGTTTGTCATGGTCGACGGCAACCGCTTCAAGCCCTACGGCGACATCCCCTACGAGACCATCGTGAAGGGCGACGGCAAGATGATGCCCATAGCGGCAGCCTCGATACTGGCCAAGACGCACCGCGACGAGTACATGCGCAAGATTGCACAGGAGTATCCGCAATACGGCTGGGAGCACAACATGGGCTATCCCACGCGGAGCCACTATGCCGCCATTGCCCGCTACGGCATCACGCCCTATCACCGCAAGAGCTTCGCGCTGAGCAAGCAGCTCAGCCTCTTCGACGACGACGAGCGGCTGGCATAGCGTGCCCTCCTGTGTGCAGGGCACGCGTGGCATTGAGCACAGCAAGCACGAGCACGCCCACGTCGCCAAACACGGCAAGGGCCATGCCTGCCATGCCCAGCGCGGCAAGCAGCAGGATGACAGCCTTCACGCCTATCGAGAACACGACGTTCTCGCGGGCAATGCGCAGCGTGCGCTTGGCCACTTGGATGCCGACGGCAATCTTCGACGGCTTGTCGTCCATGAGCACCACGTCGGCCGCCTCGATGGCGGCATCGCTGCCCATGGCGCCCATGGCGATGCCCAGGTCGGCACGGGCCAGCACAGGGGCGTCGTTGATGCCGTCGCCCACCATGGCGAGTGTGTCGTGGCCGGTCTTCGAGGCCAGCAAGCGCTCCACCTGGGCCACCTTGTCGGCAGGCATGAGCTGGGCGTGATACTCGTCGAGCCCCAGTTGCCGGGCCACGGCAGCGCCCACCTGCTCATAGTCGCCAGTGAGCATCACCGTCTTCTTCACGCCGGCTTGCTTGAGCCGGGCCACGGCCAGGGCGGCATCGTCTTTCACACGGTCGCTGATGACGATGTGGCCGGCATAGCGGTTGCCTATGGCCACGTGTATCACCGTGCCGGCGCCGCTCTTGCACTTGTCGCAATGGCACACCTCGATGCCCAGCGAGGCCATGAGCTTCTCGTTGCCCACATTCACCGTCTCGCCGTTGACCATGGCATGCACACCCAAGCCAGGCATTTCCTGCACATCGTCTACCTTGCACCCGTCGGCCTCGTCGGGATAGGCATTGCGCAGCGACAGGGCTATGGGGTGGTTGCTGTAGCGCTCCACATGGGCCGCCAGGTGCAGCAGCTGCCGCTCGTCGATCTTGTCGGGATGCACGGCAGTGACCTCAAAGGTGCCCTTGGTCAAGGTGCCCGTCTTGTCAAACACCACAATGCCCACACGGGCCAGGGCCTCAAGATAGTTGGCCCCCTTCACCAGCACGCCCAGGCGCGAAGCCCCGCCAATGCCGCTGAAAAACGTGAGCGGCACCGAGATGACCAGGGCGCAAGGACACGACACCACCAGAAACACGAGCCCGCGGTACACCCACGTGGCCCACTGCCCCGTCACAACCGACGGCACCACGGCCAGCAGCAGGGCGAGGCCCACCACCACCGGCGTGTAGACCCTCGCAAAACGGGCGATGAAGCTCTCGCTGTGCGACTTGTGGGAGCTGGCGTTTTCCACCAGCTCGAGGATCTTGCTGGCCGTCGACTCGCCATAGGCCTTGGCGGCACGCACCTTGAGCACTCCCGTGAGGTTGACGCACCCCGACACCACCGTGTCGCCCTCGGCCACACTGCGCGGCACGCTCTCGCCCGTGAGCGCCACCGTGTCGAGGCTTGAGCGGCCCTCAAGCACCACGCCGTCGACAGGCACCTTCTCGCCAGGCTTCACCACCAGCGTCTCACCCACCTGCACCTCGCCAGGGGCCACCGTGAGCTCCCGGCCCGAGCGCACCACGTGGGCCGTGTCGGGACGCAAGTCCATGAGCTGGGCTATCGAGCGGCGGCTGCGCCCCTCGGCAATGTCTTCAAAGAGCTCACCCACCTGGAAGAATATCATCACAAACACTGCCTCGGGAAACTGGTTCTCGGCCCCGGGCAGGAAACCAATGGCCAGGGCCCCCATCGTGGCCACAGCCATGAGAAAGTCCTCGTCGAAGACCTCGCCGTGGGCAATGTTCTCGCCCGATTCCAGCAGCACGTCGTAGCCGGCCACCAAGTAGGGCACCATGTACACGAGCAGCAGCTGCCACATGGGCAGTGCCGTGCACCGCTCCAGAGCCCAGGCCGCGGCCAGCAACACAGCCGATAGCACGATGCGTACCAGCTTCACTTTGTTTTCTTTTTCCATTTTCATGTCGTCTATATTTTTCTGGTGCAAAGGTAGCACACTCGCCCTGCAACTGAGTTGCAAAGCTCCCCGCGGTGCAGCAGTGTGATTTTCATGCACATAAAAAAAATTTCACACGGGCCTCGAGGTGGGTCTTTGTGGTAGACTTGCCGTCGATGCGCACCGACTTCTGGATGTAGGCCCACGTGCCCTTCTTTGTAGTGCCGAATGTCGCCTTCATATCGATAATTCTTTGATACAACAACTACTATTATCTATAAATGTATAAATAAAGAATGAACTGTGCAACAATTCATTAGAAAAGATTTTACGCTCTAACTGTCAAAGTCCCGGCAAAGTCCCGTCCCGCAAAAAAGCGCAAACGCCGCCGCTGGTTCTCGCGAAAGTATTACGCTTCGGTAATGCGAATCAAGGAGTTCTATGAGGATAACATAGGACGCTCGTTCACGGGCATTTTGAGCAACGCACTCAATAAAAATTTCGGACGAAATCACTAGAAAAGCGAAGCCAACGGCCTCGCTTTTCTATTCGCTAAATTGGAATTTAGTTTGTCTTTATTTCGGCCAAAGATTGCTCAGTTGCTCAAATAGATAAGGGATATGGGCATAAGTATCATCTTTCAGCCCCAACCTTACCATAATCAATTGTTTATAAGGATTCACATAGAGTACCTGACCACGGATGCCCAAAGCATAATATCCGGGGTACTCTGGCTTTTCAGCGCCTATACAACTGGTATTGTACCAGCAGAAATGGTATCCTTCATTATCCCGTGAATACAATGTCGATTGCTCAATCCAAGATTCGCTGACAATCCTTTTGCCATTCCATTTCCCTTTGTTCAGATACAGCCGGCCGATTTTCGCCAAATCCAGCATCGTCAAGGCTAGTCCCCCGAAAGCGTGTGCTGTGTGGTGATTCTTGCTGTCATAAGTTATGTATGCCTGCGACTCCATACCGAGAGGCGACCATACCTTTTCTTCAAGGTAATCTGCAAATTTACGCCGAGTAGCTCTCTCGATAATGATTCCCAGTATCTCTGTAGTCATACTCTCGTATCGATACTCCGTACCAGGCTCGCAACGAAATTTCAACTTTTTGACTTGCCCCATGATGTTGCGCCCATAGTTTAGTTTGGCCATTGCGTGCAAGCGTTTGATATCTTTTAGCTTCAAGCTCAGCGAATAGGTGTCGTCGAAGTCTAAGCCACTTTGCATATTCAGCAGGTGCCGGATCGTGAGTTTCTGCCACATTGGATTCGCCTTCCTTAGCTCCGGCAGGTAATCCGTTACCGGATCATCTATGCTCTTGATATACCCCTCATCCACCGCAATGCCACAGAGCAGCGACGTAATGGACTTAGAGACTGAGAACACGCTTGCAATCTTGTCTGATGTAATATCTCCCGTGCATTTCTCATAAACGATACTGTCTTTCTGGATAATAAGCACGCCCTGTGTCTCGGTCTTGGGGCCGATGGCCTCCCACATTGTGGTATTGGAATACATTTTGCCCTGGTTAAAGAAATGCAAGGTGTCAATCCAGCCAGCCTGCTGTGATGCATGTTCAAAAGTGAAGACTTCGGAACGATTGACAATGGTATCCTTTAGTCTCTTTTCATAACTGAAACTCGTTGGACCATAAGCACCATCAGTCATATAGCCTCGCACAATAGTACAGGATGCCAGCAAGGTCATCGCAAAAATAACAAAAAGTATTCTCCTCACTAGATTATTTAAGTAATACATGTAAATTCCGATTTATCGTTCTAATTACGCTGCAAAGGTACGAATATCTTCCTTCTCAGCGTGTCTTTTGCGAGGTGAACTTGTCAATCTTCTTTTGCAACAAAATCGCAAAAGATTATGATTGATACTTCACAACTCACCTCACTCGTTTCCGCTTTTCGGGTTGAGACCGAAAAGGAGTCCATCTCACCCGAGACTGTCGGCAAACTCCTGCAGGACAATCTCGACTTGCTCGCCACCGCCAGTAGTGATACCGAGCGCAAAATCCTCGACGACTGGAAAGCGCTGACCGTCGTTTATGATGCCGCCCACGCTACCGGCATGGCCGACATGGAGCACATGTTTCTAACCTTGAAAGGCCGCAGCCTACGCAACGGCGCGTCTTTCACCTCGTCGGTGCCCCTGTACGGCGCAACCGACCTCAAAGCCGGCATCATGACCGCAGCTCATGTGCAAGCCATCATGGCACTGCAATCCTCGCTACCGCAGGTACGCTTGGCGGTCACTGCCCTGCAGACCACCGTACAACAGCACGGCTGGCAGTTGTCGGCAATCCAAGCCGCCGCTTACGTCGTGACCGACATCAAGCAGGGTGTCGGCAACGCCACCAAGATTTTCCTCTCGCTCACCAAGCACGATGTGCGCACCGGTGAGGACTTTCCAAACCTCGGCACCTGCCAAATTGCGGCGGCGACCGCTAACCAGGCAGGAGCCATGACTGCAGCACATGTCACGTCACTGGCTAACGCCAAGACGGACATCACCGCTCTGCAATCCGCTATGCGGAAAGTGCAGGGCGCAGGGTGCGTGGTCAACGGGGCTATGGTCTATCACCTTGACACCAATAGAGTAGGAATTATGCTGATGGGCTACGACCTCGCCACAGGCGACCGTGAAGTGGAAATGCACGATTTCTACATCCCGGCTGCCTCACAAGGCTCGGCAGGTGTGATGACCGCGACGCACGTCAAGCAACTTGACGCACTGCGCCAAGCAGTGTTCGGCGGCAGCGGCAGCGGCACCACCGCCCAAAAGGCTTACTTCCCGCTCGCCATTGAAATCAACAAGCTCACACTCAACTATCGAAGCCCTGGCCAAGTGCCAGGGTTTCTTTTGCTTGTCAACCCCAAAAGGCTCTGAAAGGCACAATGACGTAAAAAAATGTTAAATCACATCATTTTTCAATTGTAGCTTATTGATAATTATCCAAAGGGTAATTATCTTTGCAACGTGTTTTTCATGGTATTAGATTTAAGGTTAATTAAGATTGGTTGTCGTGAGACAATCAATTTTTTTTTGCCTCCAGCCCACCATCCGATAGGACCGCTGTGCAGGGGTTGCGCGCTACCGAGCTCGTGGCCGCCTGCCTAAATGCTGTCGCCCGCTATGCGGGCTTTTTGGCCGGCCTTGCCGCCGTGGCCTGCAACCACGGCCTGCAAAACGGCCTGCAAAACGGCGCGTCCCTGCCGCGGGCAAACCCGGGCAGGGACGGCATCTTGCAATTATGTACTTATACAATTATTTCTTTGGTTTTTTGCTAAACTTGTAAATGACGTGGAAGAGCACGTAGTTGGGCAGCACGTTGCGCCACACCTCGGTGCGTCCCTGGGCGTTCATCGTCACGCTGCGGTTGCTCAGCTGGTGCAGCATGTCGAACCCGTCGACCAGGAAGGTGAGGCCCAACTTAGTGAACGACTTCGACAGGCGGGCGTTCCACACCACATCGTTGGTGTTGGCACTGCTGTCGTCATAGCCACGGCGGCTGTAGATCGACAAGTCGGTGGCAAGCTCCACCTGCCAGGGCAGGGTGGCCTTGAGGGTGGGGCCATAGTGGAAGTCCCACACGCGCTGGGTCTCGAAGCCCTCGCGGCCGCTTGAAGCGCGGTTGAAGAGCACATAGCCGTTGAGGCCCAGGCGCATCCACGGGAATTTATATTCCAGTTTCAGGTCTTCGGAGGCCCATGTGTTGTGCACGATGCTGCGCGCTGGCATGGTTGTGAAATCGTAGTCGTCGGTGCTCACGACCGTCATCAGGTCGACGCTTCTCGTGGCACCGAAGCGCGTCTTGGTGTCGAGGCTGAGCAGCTTGTTTCTGGTGACAGGCGTGCCAAAGTCAACTCCGGCCTGAAACGCCGAGTTGCCGTCGACACTGTAGGGCTTGAAAACGCGGGCGCCCGTGTTGCGGTTGTAGGTGTAGGCCATCGACAGGGCATTCTTGTAGAGGTAGAAGCGGGTCCACACCGAGAAAATGAGGTCGGGTTTCTTACTGCTGTAGCCGTCATACTTCAGCAGGAAGAAGTGGGTGCAAGGGTTCCTGAGGTCGGGGTTGCCCAGGGTCACGTTGAGCGGGTCGGCGTCGGTGCGCACGGGGATGAAGCGCACCAGGTCGGGCACCTCATGGGTGAGGTAGTAACGGAACTCGATAGCCTTGTTCTGACTGTCCCACATCTTGCGCAAAATGAAAGTGGGGTTGAAGAACCAGGCACGGCGGTGGAGCGAGCCGTCGTAGGCGGCCTGCCGGTAGTCCATGTTGTAGTTGTTGAGCTCAAGGGGCAGCGACACATAGACCCAGATGTCCTTGTTGTCGCCATGCCAACGCGATATGCTCCAGTCCACGGCAAAGGTGTTGGTCGCCCGGTTCTGGCTGCGCCAGAAGCTGTTCTGCAAGTCGATGGTGCTCTCGTAGGCCTGCATCGAGGGCAACGTGCCCAGTGGCGTGTCGCTGCCGGCATCATAGCCTGCCAACTGGTCGAGCCGGTAGAGGGCATAGTCGTGGTGCTGGTGCTCCAGCTCTATTTTATAGGTGGGCTGGATATACATGATGTCGTTGAACCAGTACATCAGGTAGGTGCCGAAGTTGTAACTCAGGCTGTAGTTGGGCTGGCTGTGGGCGTAGCGGTTGCGGTAGTCGGTTGCGGCTGTGGGCAGCGTGGGGTAGTCGAGAAGGTAATGCGAGAAAGCCTTGGTCTTGGTCGACCGGTAGTGCAGGCCTGCCGAGAAGTCGAAGGTTGTCATCATATCCTCGGCCAAGTCCTGGCTGAAGTCGATGTCGTTGTCGACTGCCAGCTTGTCGACCTTTTCCAGCTGGCTGTAGAGCAACCGGTTGGCAGCAATGCGCCGCAGCAGGTTGCCAGCCGGTTGCCGGCCTATGGTGTCGATGAGCGCTGTGGCACTGCCCACATAGTCCTCGGGGTTCTCGTTGAAGGTAGCCGACACCATTGCCTGCCGGTTGCGCGTGCGCTGCCAGGAGAGTGACGGCTGCATCAACAAGGTGGTGCGCTTTGCAGGGGTCCACTTCCACTCGTTTTCGCTCTTGACGCTGAACGTGTGGCGGGCCTGCTGCTGCTGGTAGCGCGTCCAGCTGTCGTGGCCGGTGAGATAGTTGAGCGTGTTTTGCCGGGTGAGCGTGTGCTCGTCGTTGTGGGTGACGGTGGCGTTGCCCGAGAGCTTGTATTTCGAGTCTTTCTGCTTGATGAGATAGTCGAGGCCGGCCTGCCGTTGCGTGAGTTTGCCGGCAGGCATCTTCTCGGGCGTCCATGTCGTCGACTCCCCGGGGCGGCGGTCGTCGTTGAGGTTGTTGAGATTGCCGAACACCGACACGCGCGAGTGATCGGAGAAGCACAGGGCAAAGAGGCGGGCCAGATAGCGGTCGTGGGTGCCGCCGCCGGCCTCCACGTTGGCGATCCACCCAACGTTGTACTCTTTCTTCAAGTGCACGTCCATGACATAGGTCTCGTCGCCCAGTTTCTTGTGCAGGCGCTCGCCCAGCACGCTCGACTTTTCATATACCTTCACGTTTTTCACCATGTAGGCCGGCAGGTTGTCGAGCATGATCTTGCGATCCTTGGAAAAGAAGTCCTCGCCGTTGAGCAGCAGGCTCTCTACATACTTGCCGTTGACATAGATGCGGCCGTCGTCCTTGAGCTCCACACCCGGCATCTGGCGGATGAGGCCGTCGAGCATGCTGCCCTGCGAGAGCTGAAAGGCATCGGCATTAAACACCAGCGTGTCGCCCTTGTGGTAGAACTTGACCTTGGTGGCCTTCACCACCACATCGTTCAACTTGATCGTCTTGGGCTGGCGTTTCAGGAGCACATCCTCTACATAGCGCACTCCCTTGCTGCCGCGGCCGTGCACCTTCTTGGCCGGCAGGGTGACCACCGCAGGCTCATAGCCCTCGGCCTCAACACGCAGCAGCATCTCGGGCATGTCGCAAGTCTTGGCAGTGACCCAGTACACGGTCGTCAGGTTGCTGCTCGTCTGGTTCTTGCTGGAGCGGCCGCTGTCGACGGGCACGCCGTCGCGGGTGAGCAGTGTGACCTTAGCCCCATCGATGAGCACGTGGGTGAGGTAGTCTTTCACCTGCCCTATCACCATGCAAGGCTTGTCTTTGTCTTTAGCTATCGGTTTGGCTGCCGAGCCCTGTGGCCACATGGCCAGCATGACGACCATCAATGCGAGAATAATAATCCTTCTGTTCATGTGCTGCTTGTTTTAAAGTCTATTTGTCTTTTTTTTTGCAAATATAAGTGATATTTTACATTCTGTCGGCATTCATTCTTCTTTTTATCACTGAAGACAATATTGGCTCGCACATGATAGTTGCCTCTACACGTCGGCTCGACTCTAATGTAAAAAATCTTATGGCCGCGGGCCTGTGAGGGAACAGGCGCTGCGGGCTCATCATCACGCTCGACACTCGCCCCATGCCCTCAGAGAGGGCCGAAGATAGAGGATAGCCCGACGCCACACCGCCCTTATCGGTTTTTTTTTGTAACTTTGCACGCGATATGGAGACGAGAGGCAAGATATGCATTTTCGGGGCGTCGAGCAGCCGCATCGAGCGCACCTATACCGACGCTGCCTATGAGCTGGGGCGTCTCATGGCCCAGCACGGCTGGAGCTGCATCAACGGCGCCGGCAGCGAGGGCCTGATGCGTGCCGTGAGCGACGGCGTGCTCGACGCAGGCGGCACCGTGACCGGCGTGATACCCAAGTTTATGGTCGACAATGGCTGGAACTACGACCGCCTCACCCACACCATCCTCACTGCCAACATGCACGAGCGCAAGCAGCGCATGGCCCACATGGCCGATGCCTTCATCGCCCTGCCTGGCGGCTGCGGCACCATCGAGGAGCTCATGGAAGTGTTCACCTGGCGCCAGCTGGGCCTCATCGCCAAGCCCATAGCCCTGCTCAACACCATAGGCTTCTGGACCCCGCTGATCGACATGGTGGAGCGCTGCATCAAGCAGGGCTTCATGAAAGCCTCTCACGAGCAGCTGTGGCACGTGGCCGAGACCCCGCAGCAGGTGCTCGAGGAGCTGGAACGCGAAATCGAGACGGGCATTGTGCCCGCCGAGTCGAAATATTGATTGCACACACACACCCATTCATTCTCTCACAATTGCAATGCCCATCTATCATTCCACACACAGCCCTGCAACGCCGCAGGCAGCACCGCGCGACAGTGCCGCCGCCCTGCGCGACAGCTCCCTGCGCGACAGCACCCTGCTGCACTGGAAGCCCCGCTACCCGCAAGGCCTGCCGCCGCGCCAGGCGAGCCACGTGCCCGCCGGCAAGCAGCTCTCGCAGCTGCCCGTGATGGAGGTGCCCGCCGGCCGCACGCCAGGCAGCTACAACTCCTCGCCCCTGCACGACACCGTGTCGATGGCGCTCCTGCTGCTGGGCGTGCTGCTCATCACCCTGAGCTACAACAAGGGCTACATGTATATCGCCAACTTTGCGCACAACATGTTCTCCACCCGCAAGCGCGAGAACCTCTTCGACGACCACACCGTGAGCGACCTGGGCATCTTGAGCGCGCTCATCTTCAACACCTGTGTCACGATGGGCCTCATCGCCTTCTATGCCATAGGCTATCTCGTGCCTGGCATGCAAGCCGCCTTGAGCCACAACGTGAGCATGCTCGTGATCATGCTCGTGGCCTGGTCGCTACTCTTCTACCTGGCCCAGCTGGCCCTGTACTATGTGCTGGGTTTCACCTTCGGCGACAAGCTGGGCACCACCATCTGGACCAGCGGCTTCAAGGCCTCGCAGTCGCTGCTCGGCCTGCTGCTGCTGCCGGTGGCCATCATCTTGATGGTGTATCCAAATACTATCAAAGTCATGCTCATCACGGCCTTGTCTCTCTACATTTGTGCCCGTATTGTGTTTATTTGTAAAGGTTTTAGAATTTTTTTCAACAATTTGCAATCGAGTGTCTATTTTATTTTGTACCTTTGCGCCGTCGAAATTGTACCCCCGGTTTTGTACTGCGCCGGTGCAATAACTCTGTGCAACTTTTTACAGTCATAAAAACAATTTTGAATCGTGAAGATTAAGAAAATTCTTGTTTCTCAGCCCAAGCCATCCTCCGAGAAGTCGCCCTACTTCGACTTGGAAAGCAAGTATGGCGTAGAAATCGTCTTTCGGCCTTTCATCAAAGTAGAGGGGCTCTCTTCCAAGGAGTTCCGCCAGCAGAAGATCTCGATAGGTGACTACACGGCCGTGATTTTCACCGCCCGCACCGCCGTCGACAACTACTTCAGGCTTGCCAAGGAGTTGCGCTACGACGTCCCCGACACGATGAAGTACTTCTGCATAAGCGAGACCGTGGCCCACTACCTGCAGAAATACACCGTGTATCGCAAGCGCAAAATCTTCTATAGCGAGAACGGCCATGCCGACGGGCTCATGCCGCTCATCGAGAAGCACAAAAAAGAGGTGTTTCTCTACCCGGTGAGCGACGTGCACGAGTCAAAACTGCCCGAGCTCGAGACCAAGGACATCAACTTCAGGCGCGCCGTGATGTATCGCACCGTGAGCAACGACTTCGGTCCCGACGAGCCCTTCGACTACAACATGCTCATCTTCTTCACCCCCTCGGGCGTGAAGAGCCTGCTCAGCAATTTCCCCGACTTCGAGCAAGGCGACATCGCCATAGGCGGCATGGGCAACAAGACCATCGAGGAAATCAAGGCTTCGGGCCTGAGGCTCGACGTCACCACCACGCCTTCAACCCCGTCGATGGCCGCAGCCATAGGCAAGTATCTCGAGAGCGAGAGCAAGGCCAAGAAGTAAAGCCACACACACGCCCCACGCGCCCCCGCGCCGGGTGCAGGCGGCAACGATATTTTAAACACACACATTTTTTTCGGAGACTGGCCGCGCCAGCCTCCATTTTTTTCTTTTGCCCCGCAGCCACCCACATGTGAAGTCTTTTTAGTATATTTGCAATCACAATGGAAAACAACCGTCTATACAAGCGCGAGAAGCTGTGCAGCCGCACGGCCATAGCCCGCACCTTCGACTGCGGGCACAGCCTCATGGCCTACCCGCTGCGCGCCGTGTACCACATGGGGCCAAGCCGCCCTGAGGCTCCGGCACGGTTCATGATCACCATTCCAAAGAAAAAAATACACACTGCCGTGCAGCGCGTGGCCCTGCGCCGCCGCACCCGCGAGGCCTACCGCCTCAACCGCCAGCTGCTGCTCCCCGCCCTCGAGGCAGCCGGCCGCAGCCTCGACGTGGCCTTCATCTACCTGGCCAAGGACGAGGTTGCCCCCTATGCCGTGATCGAGGAGAAAATGCGCGACATCCTCACGCGCATTGCACAAGCCACCCATGACTGAGGCAATGCACACACTGGCCGCCGCCTGGCACTTCATTTCCAGGCTGGCAGGATGGCTGCTCATCTTGCCCATCATGCTCTACAAGAAATTCATCTCGCCGCTCACCCCGCCCATGTGCCGCTTCACTCCCACATGCAGCACCTATGCCATCGAGGCCATCAAGAAGTACGGCCCCCTCAAGGGCACGTGGCTGGCCGTGAAGCGCATCGTGCGCTGCAACCCATGGGGCGGCAGCGGCTACGACCCCGTGCCATGATTGTCGATTTCCACACCCACCGTCATGCCCCCGCAACCGTGGGGCTCGTGAGCATCGAGAGCGTCGACCCCCGGCAGTTCGACCCGCAACCAGGCTGCTTCTACTCGGTGGGCCTGCACCCCTGGCACACTCTTGAGCCCCACGTCGAAGCCAGCCTGCAACTGCTGGCACGGCTGGCCGCCCACCCGCAGGTGGTGGCCATAGGCGAGACCGGGCTCGACCCCAACCGCGGCGCGGCGCTCGACGAGCAGCAGCGCATCATGCAGCGCCACATCGCCATCGCCGAGCAAGCTGGCAAGCCCCTGGTGCTGCACATGGTGCGCACCAGCCAGCTCCTGCTCAAGGCCATGAAGCAGTCGCGGCCCAGCGTGCCGTGGGTGCTGCACGGCTTCAGGTCGCGGCCCACGGTGGCACAGCCCCTCGTCGACGCCGGCTTCTACTTCTCGATAGGCCCCAGGTTCAACGCCCAGTCGCTGCAGCTCATTCCGCCCGCCCGCCTGCTCATCGAGACCGACGACTCGCCCGTGCCCATTGCCCAGGTGGCCGCCCTCGTGGCCCAGGCCACCGGCCTCACGGCAGCCCAGGTGGCCGGCATCGCCACCCGCAACGCCCTCGCCCTGCTGCGCCTGTAGCGGGGTTTCGGCCACAAGCCCCCGAAAAAAAAACACCGCCACTCATGCAATTGCACCACACTTGAGCAATTTTTTTTTGCCTATTCACTTTTATTGTGTTAACTTTGCAGCGCTGAAAAAGCACGGGGTGTAGCGCAGTTGGTTAGCGTGCCACGTTCGGGACGTGGAGGTCGGAAGTTCGAATCCTCTCACCCCGACTTTTTTTGAAAGCCTGCGGGCAAAACATTGTGTCCTTCCACAGCTGTGTGGAGGGACACTGTTTTTTTTCTCGCAACCAGCCTGTCAAAAACACGGCTGCCCCCATTAAACTTTCGCGCCCGAGGGCAGTCATATCGTTACAAATATTGGTTGTTTTTAATTTTTAAGTTATCTTTGCAATTGGTGTAAAACACAAAACGACAATGAAAGCACTCAGATCATATATTGCAGCCTCTCTCGTGGGCCTGGCAGCCTGCCTGGCCACCGTGGCACAGGCACAGACACTGCGCGACGCCAGCTACCACAACATAGGGCGCATATCGCCCAACGGCGTGGTGCGCAACAACAACCAGCAGTCGATAGGCTTCTTCGACAACGACGGCACCGTGCGCAACCGCAACAACAAGGCAGTGGGCAAGGTGAAGAACCTCGCCATCTACAACACGGCCGGCACCCGCATGGGCTATATCAACGCCGACGGCACCGTGCGCGACGGCGAGAGCCGCGTGCTGGGCTACATCGAGAAAAACGGCAAGGTGACCGACGCCTCGCACAATGTGATAGGCTATGCGCAGGGCGTGGCCTACGAGTGGGTGGCCTGCTACTTCTTCTTCGGCTTCTTCAATTAGAGGTGAGCCCGCGGGCCACCGCCCGCCCCCTCCACACACACATACAATCAAGCACCGCTTATATACACGTTAAAGCAAAGACAACTTAACCATTAACTACAACAATACGAGAAATTTATGAAACGCATTTACCTGCTGGCGACACTCGTGCTTGCTATAGCCGTGAGCGCGCCAGCTCAGTTTGTCATGCCCAGCGACTCGGTGCTGCGCCGCTGGGCCGCCCAGATGCTCATGGTGGGCTTCAAGGGCAACAGCATCGACGCCCAGAGCGACGCCGCACGCTATGTGCGCGACCTGCACGTGGGCGCCATCGTGCTCTTCGACGTCGACCTCACCGGCGATGCCACCCTGGGCAGCCGCAACATCACCAGCCGCGAGCAGCTGCAGCGCCTCACCAGCGACCTGCAGCGCCTGGCCGATGAGCCCCTGCTCATCGCCCTCGACCAGGAGGGCGGCAAGGTGGCACGCCTCAAGCCCCAATATGGCTACGAGCCCATCGTGAGCGCCCAGTACCTGGGCCAGCTCGACAATGCCGACTCCACACGCTACTACGGCCGCCTCATGGCCCGGCAGCTCGGGGGCAGCGGCGTCAACGTCGACCTGGCACCCGTGCTCGACCTCTACAACCCCGATTGCCCCGCCATAGGCAAGCTGCACCGCAGCTACGGCGACAGCCGCGCCGTGGTCAAGCACGCCCGCATCACCATCGACGAGCTGCACAAGCAGCACGTGCTGTGCACGGCCAAGCACTTCCCCGGCCACGGCAACGCCATGAGCGACTCGCACTGGGGCTTTGTCGACGTCACCTCGACCTGGAAGCCCCAGGAGCTCGAGCCCTACAAGAAACTCATCAAGAAGCACAAGCTCGACCTGGTGATGACCGCCCACATCTTCAACCGCAACATCGACCCCGACTACCCCGCCACCCTCTCGCGCAAGACCATCTACGGCCTGCTGCGCCGCCAGCTGGGCTACGACGGCGTGGTGGTGACCGACGACATGTATATGGAAGGCATCATCAAGCAATACAGCATCGAAAACGCCCTGGTGCTGGCCATCAACGCCGGCGCCGACCTGCTGTGCGTGGGCAACAACATCAACACCGGCTTTGAGCCCGACCGCCCCTTCAAGCTGGTCGACATCATCGTCAAGGCCGTGAAGCAAGGCCGCATACCCGTGGGGCGCCTGCAAGAGAGCTACAACCGCCTGCAGCGCCTCAAGAAGAAACTGTAATACACTGATTCAGAGCCATCACAGCGGGCAACGAATAATCGTGACGGTTATTTCTTGCCCGTTTCGTTTTTTTAGCTATCTTTGCAGTCCACAACATCAACCATTGTTCATAACAATTATCACTGTAAATAAAACAACTACCCATGAGCAACGACAAGATTAAACTTAATGCTAACCAAGTGGTGGCCTTCCTGCAGAAGTCACCCCAAGAATTCACCAAGGCCGACATCATGCGCTTTGTAGAAGACAACGGCATCAAGATGGTCAACTTCCTCTATCCCGGCGGCGACGGCAAGCTCAAGACACTCAACTTTGTAATCACCGACCGTGCCTATCTCGACACCATCCTCACCTTCGGCGAGCGCGTCGACGGCAGCAGCCTGTTCTCCTTTATCGAGGCCAGCAGCAGCGACCTCTATGTGCTGCCCCGCTTTGCCACCGCCTTTGTCGACCCCTTTGCCGAGATCCCCACGCTCGACATGCTGTGCTCCTTCTTCGACAAAGACGGGCACCCCTTCGAGAGCAGTCCCGAGCACACCCTGCGCAAGGCCGCACAGGCCTTCACCCAAGTCACCGGCATGCAATTTCACGCCATGGGCGAGCTCGAGTACTACGTGATACAGGAAGACGACGGCCTCTTCCCGGCACGCGACCAGCACGGCTACCACGAGTCGGCCCCCTATGTGAAGACGGGCAGCTTCAGGCAGCAGTGCATGAGCTACATCGCCCAAGCCGGCGGCCAGATCAAGTATGGCCACAGCGAGGTGGGCAACTTCCACCAAGACGGCCTCATCTATGAGCAAAACGAGATCGAGTTCCTGCCCGTGCCCGTGCTCCAGGCTGCCGACCAGCTCATGGTGGCCAAGTGGATCATACGCAACGTGGCCTATAGCCAGGGCCTCGACGTGACCTTTGCTCCCAAAATCACCACCGGCAAGGCCGGCAGCGGCCTGCACATCCACATGCGCATGGTCAAGGACGGTGTCAACCACATGCTGCACGAGGGCAAGCTCAGCGACGAGGCCCGCCGCATGATTGCCGGCCTCATGGACCTCGCTCCCAGCCTCACCGCCTTTGGCAACAAGAACCCCACCAGCTACTTCCGCCTCGTGCCGCACCAGGAAGCTCCCACCAACGTGTGCTGGGGCGACCGCAACCGCTCGGTGCTCGTGCGCGTGCCCCTGGGCTGGACTACCGACGTCGACATGTGCAGCATCGCCAACCCGGCCCAGACACCGCAACACCGCGACGCGGCCTTCAAGCAGACGGTGGAAATACGCAATGCCGACGGCAGTGCCGACATCTACCAGCTGCTCGCCGGCGTGTGCGTAGCCGCCCGCCACGGCTTTGAGATGCCCGATGCCCTCGACGTGGCCCAGCGCACCTATGTCGACGTCAACATTCACGACAAGGCCAACGCCGGCGTGCTCGACAAGCTCGCCACCCTGCCCGACAGCTGCGTGGCCAGCGCCGCCTGCCTCGAGCGCCAGCGCGGCATCTACGAGCAGGCAGGCGTGTTCAGCCACGGCATGATCGACGGCATCATCGCCGAGCTGCGCGCCTACGACGACACGAGCCTGCGCCACGACATCGAGAGCAACCCCGACGCCGTCAAGCAGCTCGTAGACCGCTACTTCCACTGCGGCTAAGCCTGCCGCACTCCCCCGCAACACAAGTCCACAGCACCCGGCGCCGCTCAAGACAGCCGGGTGCTGTTTTCCTGCAACAATGGGGGCGGCATTTAAACTAAAATTAATACTTCGCGTGCACAACATAGCAAAAGTTGCACTATCTTTGCGCAATGATTAGGAAATGAGGACAACTCTGTGAAACATCTCTACACTGTCATATTACTGGCTTTCACTGCACTGTGCATGTCGCTGCCCGCCGTGGCGCAAGTCGACCTGGGCACCGACATTTCCAACGTCAACCTCTCGCCCCTGCGCGACGTGTACCGCGGCTACCACCTGGCCACCGACCCGCTCACCGGCCAGCAGACGATGTGGATCGACATGCTCCCCGTCATCATCTACCCCAACGAGCGCTTCCGCAACAAGGCCGAGGAAGCCTTCTACTGGAAGACCGTGCGCGACGTGAAGCGCGTGCTCCCCTATGCCAAGCTCATCAACCGCACCCTGCAGGAAACCTACGAGTACCTGGCCACCTTCGACACCAAGCAGGAAAAAGACGCCTATCTCAAGCACTTTGAGCACGACCTCTACGCCCAGTACAAGCCCGTGATGAAGAAACTCACCAAGAGCCAGGGCAAGATGATGATCAAGCTCATCAACCGCGAGACCAATCAAAACTCCTACAGTGTGATCAAGGCCTTCCTGGGCACCTTCAGGGCCGGCTTCTGGCAGACCTTCGGGCGCTTCTTCGGCGTCAACCTCAAGACGGGCTACAATCCCGGCAAGGACAAGACCGACGCCATGATCGAGCGCATATGCGTGCGCGTGGAGCAAGGCCAGCTATGAGCCGCAGCAGCCACCCCCCGCACAGTTATCAAGTCTACAACATCTACACCCCACAGCCATTATGCATAAAATCTTCACCCTTCTCGCCGCAGCCATCGCCATTCCATGCACAGCCTGGGCCGGCTACCCCTCACCCCAGTTGCAGAAGGCCATCGAGGCCTACAACCAGGAGCACTACGAGAGCGCCCTCCAGCAGTTCACCGCCATCGTGACCCAGCAGCCCCGCCAGGGCTACGCCTGGGGCTACATCGCCCGCATCAGGCAGCACAACGAGCAGCCCGGCCAGGCCCTCGAGGCCGGCCGCAAGGCCCTTGAGCTCGTGCCACAGCCCGACAGCGTGTTTCGTGCCAGCCTGCACGCCTGCATGGCCAGCAGCTATGCCGCCACACGCGACACCGCCGCAGCTCTCGATGCCCTCGACCATGCAGTGGCCCTCGATGCCCACGACCCCGACTACCGCTACCAGCGCGCCAGCCTGCTCATGAAGCATGGCCGTTGCAGCCAGGCCGAGACCGACTACCGCTATCTGGCCCAGGCCGACACCCTCAACCCCGACGGCCTCATGGGCCTGGGCACCGCGCTCGACTGCCAGGGCCGCGCGCAAGAGGCCCTCGAGGCCTTCGACCAGGCCATAGCCCGCTTTCCTGCCGACGACGGCGCCCGCGCCTTCCGCGCAGCGCAGTACTTCAACCTGCGGCGCTACAGCGAGGCTGCCGACGACGCCATCCACAGTCTCGAGCTCAAGCCCGACAACCGCCACGCCCTGTGGGTGATGAGCAACCTGGCCGCCGTCGACGCCACGGGCCTGGCCGCCAAGCTCAAGGCCAAGCAGGCCGCCGACGCGGCCCATGCCGGCTACTGGGCCAGCCTCATCAACCAGTTCACCCCCGCCCCGTAAAGCCGCACGCCCCCCGGGCACGACATGGCGCAACATGGGCCGCACGCTCATGCTGGCGGCCAACGCACACACACAAAAAGGGTGAAGCCCTCGAGCCTCACCCTTCAAGTATTAATCTAATTATTCAAGAGCGCACCTCCCGGTGCTTTTGTTCATTATCGCTATCGATTTACTATTGCAATTCAATATCGACTGCTCATAGCACAAGGGGCATGCCGCTGCAGGCGATGCCCCTGCACACACTGCCATGTTACTTCTCGGGCAGCGTGAGTATCTCGCTATAAGCGCCCAGGTCGTGGTTCAAGCTCAACACGATGTGATGCAGCTTGCAGTCGAGCACATTGCCGGTCTTGGTGCCGGTGCCCACCACAGCTACAGGGCCATAGCCCGTATAGGTCCAGGCCTTCTGCTGGGGCACGGTCACGGTGTTGTCGCTGTTGACCTTAAACATCACGTCGTAGCCTTTCTCGTAGCAGTTGACAGCCTTGTACACGTCGTAGCCCTTGGCCTTGAGCACTTCCACCTCCCAGGTGGAAGGGTTGCCGCTATCGTCGCCCATCGACTCCGAGGTCAGCTTGCCGGTGCCCAGTTCTTCCCACTCATAGTCGCGCGTCACACTTAAGGTTGTCGCGTACACATTGCCTGTGGTGCCGCTGTGGTGAATGGTGGTGTCGGTCGTGGCCTTGACGTCGTCGGCCAGCTCCACGGTGAAGCTATAGGTGTTGCCAAATTCCATGTTCTGCGCCTTCACCTTTATCACGGCAGTGCCTTGCCCGTCGGCAAAGGTTACCGAGCCATGGCCCTCGTCGACAAACACGTCGTCGCCCTTGAAACTGTAGGCAACCGTGTACTCACCCTTTGTCTTGGAGCGCACCACTTGCACGCTATACTCGCCGTCGGCTTCACTCTGCTTCAGCGCTATGGTTGAGGTCTGCATGGCCACGTTTTCCTGCTGCGCGTTATAAAGCTCGGCCACATTGTCGGTGTCGCACGAGGTGGTGAGCAAGCCCGTAACCATGAGGGCAGCTCCCAATATATATCTTGCTATCTTCATCATTTACTCAATTTTAAAGTTAACGGTTATTTCAAGTCGCCCACCGGGTTTTGGTCGGTCGAGGCATTCATGTTTGCGTTGCCGTCAAACTCGGCCTGCGGTATCGTGAGCACCCACATGTAGGACTCAGGATTGTCGGTGGGGCGAGTGGTCAGCAGCTCACCCGTGGGGAAGCCCTGTGCCGAGGTGCGCCTGAAGCCCTGCTCGAGGCGGCGTATGTCGTAGATGCGGCCAGCCTCGCCCCACAGCTCGATGCGGCGCTGCAAGATGATCTCGTTGAGCAGCGAGTGGGCATAGGCGCCGGTGAACTGGTCGCTCGTGAGCGTGGGCAGGCTCGAGCCGCTGTACTGCGAGGCGTCAAAGTTCGGGTCGCGCTTTGCCATCAAGGCCGAGAGATACTGGCGGGCCTGGGCGTCGTCGCCAGCGTGGCAGTAGGCCTCGGCAGCGATGAGATACATCTCCTCGACGCGCATCCACACGTAGTCGCCCTCCCACGTAGCTATGTTGGAGAAGTGGAACTTGTCTTGCTCATAGCCGCCAGTGCTGTATTTCGAGTTGGGATCCCACCATGCGCGGCGCGTGTCGGTGCGCGACATGTGGTTGTAGAGGTCGAGGTTGATCTGCTTGGGAGCGCGACTGCCGTGATACAGGGTGTCGACCATGGCAAACAACGAGGCGTACTTGCCGGCCTGGTCGGTCACAATCTTGGCACCCCACATCACGTTGCTGGCTTTCACGCTGTTCATTCCAGCAAAGTCCTTCACAGGCAGTATCTCCTTGCCGCTGGCAGCGATAGCCTTGACGGCAGCATCGGCAGCAGTGGTCCAGTCTTGCTCGGTGAGAGCGATGCGGGCCTTCAGACCCAAGGCCACGGCATAGCCAATGTGGCTCACGTCCTGCTGGCTGGTGCCCTGCAGCAGCTCAACGGCCTTGTTGATGTCGCTGTTGATTTGGTCATACACCTCCTGGTTGGTGGCACGCGGCTGGCCGGTGGTGCTGGTGAAGGTGGGACCGGTGTACAGGGGCACGCCCGGCTCGGTCTTGTGGTTGGCATAGTTGCGGGCAAAACTCTGCTCGAGCATGAAATAGGAGTAGGCGCGTATGGCATAGGCCTGGCCCATCACATAGTCTACAGCCTTGGCATCGCCGGCCATCGTGCTCTGGGCAGCGATGATGTAGTTGGCATTGGCAATCCAGGTGTAGTAGGCCTTCCACAAGTCGTAGCTGCGGAAGGTAGAGCGCGTGTAGAAACTCTTCATGTTGTAGACCGCGTCATACCAGAACCAGCCGCTGCCCATGGCGCCCATGATCATGTCGTCGCCCATGACCTCGGCCATGAGATTGTAGGCCGAGATGCCGAAGGTCTGGGCAATGTTGCCCGTAGTAGTCCAGCCCGGGGTGTACATCGAGCGGTAGATGCCGTTGAGCGGGACAAGTGCATTGGTGGCATTGGCAAGCAGTGTCTCTCCCGACATGGAGTCGGTGGGAGTAGTGTTGAGCTGGTCTTCAGAGCATGCGCTCAGCCCCAGCACAACCGCACCCAGTAATGCATATTTAAATATCTTGTTCATAATGTTTTAGCCAATTTTTATTATTGTTGTTGTCATTCTGTGTAACACAATCGTTAGAAATTGAGCTCAAAGCCCACTTGCAACGTCTTGTTGGGCGTGTAGGAGAAGTCGGTTGAGCCCGAGAAGTTGTATTGCGGATCCATGCCGTTGAGATGACTCCACAGCGCCACATTGTCGAACGAGCCAAACACGCGCACGCCCTGCAGGCGGGCCTTGCTCACCAGTGCCTTGGGCAGGCTGTAGCTCAAGGTGATGTTCTTGATGGCAAAGTAGGAAGCGTTGATCAGGAAGCGGTCGTTGGTGATGTTGGTGCCGGCAATCTCGATGCGGGGCACGTCGGTCACGTCGCCTGGCTTCTGCCAGCGGCGCAGGGCTGCCTGGTTCCACGTCTGGCTGTAGTAGTTGTAGTCCATGGCGGTGGCGTAGAGGCCGTCGTAGATCTTGCCGCCTATCGAGTAGGTGGTGAGCACGCTCAGGCTCAAACCTTTCCAGGTGAGGTCGGTACCCACACTGCCGAAGAGGTCGGGGATGCGGCTGCCCATGTAGTACTTGTGGTTGGCGGCCACGCTGTAGTCGTCGGTGATATACTCGCCGTTGACGCTGCCGTCGTCGTTCATGCTCTCATAGGCGTAGTAGAGCTGTGCACCCGTTGCGGGGTCGACACCTGCCGTCTTGGCCATATAGAACGTGTTGATGGGGTTGCCCACCTTGGTGCTGTACACGCCGCTTATGAGCTCGGGCGACTCGGTGGTGAGCTTGAGCACCTTGTTGCTCACAGTGTTGCCCATGAGCGTAATGTTCCACTCCAGGTCCTGGGTGCGCACCGGGGTGAGGCCGAGCTGGATCTCGATGCCCTGGTTGCGCATGTTGCCCACGTTGGCATAGTAGCCGCTGAAGCCCGTCGACAGGGCCATGGGGAATTGCAGCAGCATGTGGGTCGTCTTCTTGTAGTACCAATCGGCGTTCAGGCGCACGCGGCGGTCGAGGAACATGCCCTCGACACCCAGGTTGAGGTTGCCGTTTTTCTCCCACGAGAGGTCTTTGTTTTCAAGACTGGCGATGATGGCGCCCTTGTTGCCGGCGTTGGCAAACTGCAGGTCGTAGAGCGACTGCCAGGCATAGTAGGTACCCACGTTGTCGTTGCCCTGCATGCCGTAGCTGGCTTTCACGCTCAGGTTGTTGATCCACCTCACGTCTTTCAGGAAGCTCTCGCTCGAGACGCGCCAGTTGGCGCCCACCGACCAGAAGGTGCCCGTGTGGTTGTCTTTGTAGAAGCGCGACGAGGCATCCTGGCGCAGCGAAGCCGAGATATAGTAACGGTTGTCGTAGTTGTAGTTCAAGCGGCTCAACCACGAGTTGATGCGGTAGTCATACTGGTAGGAGTCGGCACTGTTGATCGTGGTGCCCGGGCGCAACTCGAGGATGCCGTCGATGAGGTTGGTCTTGCTGGCCTCCAGGTAGTTGTACTTGTAGTTGTAGAACTCGTGGCCCACCAGCACGTCGATGTTGTGCACGCCGCCCAGGGTGCGGGTCCACGTGAGCAGCTGGTTGAAGGTATAGGACTGCGTGCGGCCGTTGACCTTGTAGAGCATGCCACCGGCATTGGCCTGGTTGCCGTGCTTGGAGTTGAGGTAGCGCACACGCTCGGTGTTGTTGTAGTCGAAACCGAAGTTCATCGAGAATTTCAAGCCCTGTGCCCAGCCATACTTGGCCAGGTCGCTGCCGAATACCATGCCTGCACGCAGGCCGGCCACATCGTGGTCGATCTTGGCCTTGTCGAGCAGCAGGCTGCCCAGCGAGCTGAAGTCGTTGAGCGAGCCCGGACGGCCGCCCTCGCCCCAGTCATACTCGGCCTCGCCGTTGGCGTCGACCACATTCTTACCCTGGGCATCCTTGAGATAGACGGGAAACAGCGGGTTGATAAACTGGGCCGTGTACCACACGTTGCTGTTGGCCGTGCCGTCATAGTCGCTGAAGTTTTGCGTGGTCCAGGCCAGCGTGGTGTTGAGGCTGGTCTTGAACCAGTCGGTGACCTGGCTGTCGGCGTTCACACGCGCGTTGTAGCGCTGGAAGCGGGTGGTCTTCAATATACCGTTCTCGTTGAGATAACCCAGCGACATGAGGTAGTGCGACTTCTCTGAGCCGCCCGACACCTCGAACTGGTGCTCGGTGCGGAAGGCGTTCTTGCGGGTCACGCTGTCATACCAGTCCTCGTTCCAGGCACTTTGTGCGTCGGCCTGCACTTGGCCCGTCGAGGGGTCGATGATGGTGTCCCAGGTGTAATTCTTGAAGGGGTTGTAGAGCTCGCCGCCCAGCGTGCTCCCCAGCGAGGCGCGGGCTGCGGCCTCGGCCTTGGCCCAGGTGTAGCCCTCGTTGTATACATAGCCGTTGCGCAGGCCCTCATACACGAGCTGCACATACTGGCGCTGGTCGACATTGTCGTAGCGCTTGATGGCGCGGTTCGACCAGCCGAAGGTGCTGCGCCAGGTCACGTTGGCCTTGCCCTCCTTGCCTTTTTTGGTCTGTATCATCACCACACCGTTGGCGCCGCGCGCGCCATAGAGGGCGCCGGCCGATGCATCCTTGAGCACAGTCATGCTCTCGATGTCGGAAGGGTTGATGCTCGACAGGGCACCGTCGTAGGGGATGCCGTCGACCACATAGAGCGGGCTGTTGCTGGCGTTGATCGACCCGAAGCCACGTATCACGATGCTGGGCGACGAACCGGGCTGGCCCGTGCCGCTGGTCACCTGAATACCGCTCACGTTGCCCTCAAGGGCCTTGGTGGCGCTGGTCACAGGGCGCAACTCCAGCTTCTTGTTGCCCACGGCCTCGGCAGCGCCCGTAAACGAGGTCTTCTTGCTCGTGCCATAGGCCACGACCATCACCTCGTCGAGCTGCTCGCCCTGGCTCTCAAGGGCCACCTTGATGCCGTTGACGGCTGCCACCGTCTGGCTGGCATAGCCCACATAGGACACGGTTAATGATTTCACACTGTTGGGGATGTCAAGGCTGAACTCGCCATTGAGATCGGTTGCAGTACCATTGCCGCCGCCCACAGGTTGCACTGTGGCGCCCATCAATGGCTCGCCGGTAGAAGCATCGACAACTTGCCCCTTGATCACCGCGGCGCTGGCGCCCAGTGCAAGCGACAATACTGCTACTACTAATAGAAACAGCTTCTTCTTCATACAGTAAACAATTAAAATTAATACTTAGACTTAAATAAAATTTTCAAACACATATATTATATAGAGCTAAAGAAAGCAGGGTATAGAGCACCCTGTGTAAAACGTTTCTTTGCTTTAAAAAGTGAGACCAAAACTTCAGGTCATAGAGCCATTTCAAAACACTGCATTCCACTATAAAATGCACAATTGCCGCTAAACTAACAAATCAAAACAAACAAGCGTGTCAAAACTTTCATTTAGTCGTTTAATTTTTGCAAAAATAGCAATAGTGTACTTTTTTGCCAAGGAAATACCCCACTTTAACCATTTCGCTCAAAAATAGTACAATCAACCCAGGCAAGGGTGGACCGAAATGTTAAAATCAACACCGTTTTAACATTGGCTTTTTAACAGTATAACGAATAAAAATGCACATTTTTTCGGGTTAGTCAACTCTCTATGTGCCAATCTGCCTATTGATAAAAACAATAAAAATATAAATGTGCTATTGTTGTTTTTTTCGATTAAGTCTCATCGATATCGACAGCTTTTCGTCTTGTTCTCAGTTGCTCTGCCCATGTGTAAGCACTCAAACAAACAGTATCCAACATGAAAATGGTCTCCAGTTACACCATTGTGCAACTGGAGACCATCGATTAGATTAGGAGGATAGTGACAATATTATTGGTCTACCCCAATTATCTTACAACCTTGAAAACCGTGTTTTTTCCGTTGTTATTCTTGACATTGACGATTAAAACGCCTTTGCCCATATCCCTAAGACTGATACGGGCCTCAGGAGAATGTGTATTGACCAAAATCACACCTGACACGTTTGCTATCGTAACCTCCTTTATGAGTTCCGGGCACGAGAGAACAAGATCATCACCTTCGATCGACACCCCTGCATCGTCGCTATTGACATTGGATACCGAAGTGGAGGTCTTATCAATAATTTGAGATATAGATTCGATCGACTCCTTGCTGCCATATTTGGCCACTACAGAATAACTATATCTGCCCGGTTCAAGCTCAGCGTAGCCAGCGTCGGTCCATTTTGTATCAGATACTGAGGCCACCTTTTCGGCTTCAATCTTATTATACTCATGTGTGAGTCGATACACATCATAAGTCGCACTCTTGCGGCCGGCAAAGTCTTCTGAAACAGGTCCGCGAGAAAGCTCTGAGCCCTTCCAGGCGCCCAGATCTTTACCATATGCTCGAATCATGAAATGCAAGTTGCCGTAAGTCTGCATATCGGAGAACTGTACTGAGAAACCGTCGCCTGCATAATAACACTGGCCGGGAGCAAACGGATATTCTCCAGTAGGCTCGCTGACTCCTATATTCATGAAGCCATCACAGGTTATGAATACCATAAATCCATCTGCTTTGACTTTGTACGGGAGCTTGTAGGTGGTCCAAGCATTATCTACATAGGGTATATCTTTGGCAGTAAACAGTATATTATTTTTGTTTGGCTTGCCGTCGGGCAGCAGCCCGAAAATATATACATTGAACTTGCCATGCCCTGCTGGTGCAGATCCCACGTAGAAACTTACCTCATTTATTTCGGAATTTTGCTTAAAGCATGCTCCTGCACCGATCTGCTCTCCGGCATTCTGCCAACCAACAAAATCTTTGGCAACGCCACTGTCATGAGAGTATTCTACAAGGGGGATACCCCAAGATACAGAGCAGCTTTTTTGATCATCGCTAACTATGGCAGTAGGCTGTTGTGCTTTTCCTGCCTTGTAATCCAATTCAAAGTCTTTACTGAGGTCAGCGTTTACACTTATCTGGTTGTGATAGGTGTAGAAATAAGGCTGTTCTGCCGTCAGTACATACTCGACGCCTGTCTGTCCAGTCACTCCAGGTATTGTATAGTTGCCATTGTTATCGGTAATGGCCGATAGCTTGTCATATCCCTCAAGGGTTATAGCCACGTTGGATATTCCTGTACCCTCATCGTTTATGAATTTGCCCTTTACTGTGTATTTCGGGTAAGCCTCGAGGCTGACATTGATAGTGGTCTTTCCACCGTCACTCACAGTAGAGACTGCACTTGTGGCATCACGGTAGCCATGAGCAGTTACAGCTACCGATACATCACCTACTGCAACTCCAGAAATTTCATATTGACCCTCAGCATCAGTCACTGCCGAGAGTTTGCTTCCAGTCACTGTCACCTTTGCACCCTTCACAGGAGAGCCATCTTTGTCAGTAATCTTGCCACCCAACTCACCAACAGGTCCATACACTATATTGAAGAGTGTCTCTGGGAAAGCACCAATCTTGTCTATCACTTTATTGTCATTGCCAAACACCTTGCCTGGTATTAAGGAAGAGCTTGACAGCGAACGGATGTCACCCTCGTCCTTGCAGAGCCATAGCTTGTAGTATATGCCATACATGAAATTGTCACTCTTTCTGGTGGTCATCACTACAAGGTTACCCCCCTTATAATCATAAGGCTTTTCAAAAGGAATCACCATGGTGTTTGTACCCGTAGGGAAGTAGATGTTTCCGTCAAATACTTTCACAAATTCACTGTCTGGAATAAACACTCCGTCAGAGAGATCGTCTTTGTCAGTCTCTGCAACATATAACTTGAAATTATCAGAGTAGTAAGGTGTTTTCAGCGCTGTCAGATAGGCTATAGAATTGATAGTACCCTTATTTGAACCTATATCGCTTGCCCTATAGATAGTCTGGTTAATGCACTCGTATGAGTTGAAGTCTACTGGGAGCCTCATAGCTCCTGTCCACTCCTTACCCTTATTATCTATTACAGAACGATTGTCTTTCGGGAGTACGACAATATTCAACTGAGAAGAGGTATTATTGGCTTCGTCTGCATCCCCATCGTTGTGGTATGTGGCTATAAGACGATAAGCCCCTGCACGCTCGGGAGTCCACTTGACTTCAACAGGGGTAGTGGCATTGCCGGCAAGTTTCGGACAATTTACCTGTGTGAGTTCATCACCTGTAAAATCATCTGAAACAATGATTTTGCCACCCTCTATATCAGTTTCGCTATTGTTGACCACTTCCACTGTATAGGTTTGCTCTTTGCCTGGATTGGCCATTGTCGGGCCGTGGAGTATTGCTAATGCCGCATCGTTGGAAGGAGGAGTGCCGATTAAAACATCATCGATCATCAGGTTGTAATCATACGATTCTTTAGCATAAAATGCTATGCAGACACGTGCTGTTTTGCCCTTATACTTTTCTGGCAGTTGCAGTTTGAGCTGTTGCCAGTCTCCAGTGATGGAAATACTGTCAGTCTTATCCGGGGCTAACGACCATATTTCATCCCATTCACCTTCATCGTTAGAGACTCGCACTGTAGCCGTCATCTGATTTACGTCGGCCGCACCACTATTTGTATAAGCCTTAAACCAGAATGAGATATTGGGATTTTCACCTAATTTGACATAGTTGGTTTTGAAACCCATGCCGGGAAGGTCTTGAGTGGGTTCGGCATAGGATGCAGTGCTATACCATGCCATTGTACCGCTGTGAGCTCCATATTCTTTGAGTACAAACGTCAAACGCGACTAATCCCATCCTGATGGTTTCCCATTTTCAAAGCCTTCTATAATCACATCTGATACAGGATATTTGACACCTTCGGCGTGAATCGGTATGGTAACCTCAGGCTGTGTCACATCGTTGGTCCCCAGCTTGAGGAATCCTTCATAAGCACCTTCGGATATACCCTTGAGTTTTATCTCGATACCACCTGATTCCCATTGGCCAAGCTCTAAGGGAAGCCCAGTACAAGTGATTTCAGGACTGGACTCTTTATACCAAATTTTCAGTGTACTTGTTCCAGAATTGAGGACTTCAATCTTTTGGGTTGCTGCCAACAATGGATCTACTTTTCCAAAATCTACTGATGAATCATAAGAAACTCTGGGGTCCTTACCATCAGAGATGCGTACATTGTCCAGGCACATGGTGTTAGCTCGACTTGGAGAGGAGCAGTGGAATCCCAAGCAATAATCACCTGGAGCTATATTTCCAAGCTCATAATACAGTGTATGCCAGTAATCTATATCCTCCTGCAGATCCTTTTCCAAAGTAAGGACAACATCGTTTTTGGATTGAGACGAACACAACACCACGCTTATCTTCGACACGTATGTGCCATCAGAAATATGTGGCATGTAAAGTTGTGCGTCTACCACAAGATTTGAATCAGTGATGTGCACCATCGGAGAGAACAACCAGGTATCGTGGTCAGTCTCAAAATCGCCACCAAGTACATATGCGCAATTATAACCTGATACGGCATTCACATTCAGGCGTCCTGCAGCCCATTTGTCAGACGGTTTTCCGGGAGTAGACACGGTAACCCATCCTTGAGGAAGGCCTGTTGAGTCGTCAACTGTCTCGAAATCTTCAAATAGATAGTTGTCGCGCATCACTGTTTTATTCGGGCCGCGACTTTGTGTAGCTTTTGCCGTCGGAGACCCGTCGACATTTAACGGCAGCAGATAAGACGCCCCTGTCGTACCACCGCTTTGTGTATGCCATGAGATTGCCGCCATAACAATGAGGGGCAATGCCAAAAGCATAACAAAAGAAAGAGTTCTTTTCATAATTTGGTTTTTTAGTTAAACATGATAAAATTCACTATCCAAAATTATTTCCAAGAATCTTTTGATCCAAAAAGTTAACTTCCGTATTTTACAAATTGTAAAAAATAGAATTTTTTTGTTACAACAACACACTAACGATCAACACTTTGCTTTAGTGAGAACTTGCGAAAAGCCACTGGCGTGACACCAGTGGAAGCCTGAAATGTCTTGTAGAATGAAGAGGTGGAACCGAAACCGCACATTGAGCACACCTCCTGAACCGACAGGTTCTGGCGAGAGGAGTCGCTGAGAAGGCGTATGGCTTCTTTTACTCTATAAGAGGCTATGAATTGAGAGTAGTTCATGCCACAATTTTCTTGAAGCAGTTGAGTGAAATATGTGCGATTCGTTCCCAGACGCTCAATGACACTTTCACGTGTAAGGGTTTTGTCAGCATAAAGCCTGTCGACAATCATCATTCGGCATAGACGATCGTAGATATCTTTGTTGTGAGTCTTCTTGTCTGATGAGGTCGCATGCTGATTCCCATCACCTGATACATCGGTACCTGAACTGATACCAAGACATAAACTGTCTATTTTATCCTCGGCAGCCACTGTCTGGCGGGTTGAGGCTACAACACTTCTCATTAGTTTCTCGCGCCGCCGTCGAGATACCACCATATAAATTATAACTGAGAAAAGACATAATGCCAGCATTCCCAAGGCTGCACTCATCCAGATTTGATGGCTTAGACGCAATCGCCTCATCTCTGAAACATTCTCTTTTTGGGCCATTTCTTGAAGCAAGGCGTGTTCGGCCGAAAGCTGTTTACGCATTGTTTCACGTGACGACTGTTGCTCGAGACTGACCATATGGATTGCCTCAAGAGCCTCATTCGGAGAATTAGTGTGATAATAACATTGAGCCATTAGTTCGTAGACATCCGACATATAGCCATAGGAACTGTATTGGCGGGATACATCCTTCGTGTGTTTTAACGACTCAAGAGCCGATCTATAGTCGCCCATTGCCATGTATATTCTTGCCATGCAAAGCCAGGCCTGAGGAAGCATTGTAGCCTGTGACGGCCCAAGACGTTCAATTCCTTCTTTAGCCTCGTTCAATGCTTTCAGATGCTCGCCACGGTCGAGCGATATATAACTCTGTGTCAATGCGAGCACTCCATCATGGTGAAAGTTGTACTTGTCGTTGATTGAGATAGCTATGTCAAGGTATCGTTCTGCCTCTACGGGATTTCCTGCAATTTGGTAAAGCGATGACAGGGTTTGTGCCCCACCCATCATATAGTGCATGTTATGTGTCTGACGGCCGTATTCGTAAGCGTACTTGACTGTCTTTATGAAGGAGGTATCTCTTGTCAGTGTTGCCAATGCTCCAAGATTAATAGATGCTGCTGCTACCTGGCGGTAATTGGCCGCCTTTTCGGCCAGTTGCTTGCTTTTATAAAAACATTGCTGAGAAGAGAATATATTGTAATTGACTCTTGCCTCATAGATGCCTTTTAAATTTAGGGCATAAGCCCATATAGTGTCATTGCTGTTATTGATTGCAATATTCTGCGCTTTATTCAAATATTCCTTTGCTTTACTGGCTTTTCCTCCAGTAAGCTCACAGGCAGCAAGGCAAATATAAGCATAAGACTCAGCATTCTTGTCATTCTCAGCGCGAGAAAGATCCAAAAAAAGTTCTGCCTTTTGCTTTAACGAATCATAATCATTGTGATAGATTAGCCAATAGCACTGTTCATGAAGATTGTATAATGACTGGGATCGCTTATTAGTTCTGCCGCAGGAAACTACCTGAATGAAGAAAAAAGTAATTAAAAAAATGGGCAGTATTCTTTTCACCTTATTTACGCAACTGACGCGTAAATTGTTGATGATGTTTTTATAAACATCTGACAAACAATATGTTTCAAAGAATTTTGTCATTTATACAATTACCATTGATATTGTGGTACATAGTAAAATCAAGTACAATTCTACGTGATATTACAAAGATAGCAATAAAAGCCAAAAACATGGCTCCTTGCGACGGGATTATTTATATAATGAGCCAATTCATGCGCACAGCATCAAGTGGACTGGTTGGCAGCCGCTTCAAAGTGCGCTGCTTGAACGTTATGTTTAAGTTTTTAATTTTGCCTCCTGGCGCCGCGAGGGCCGTTGTGGCCTGGGGGCAGCAGCAGCACGGCGCGGGGGAGGCCCCTCGTGATGAGAAACCTCCCCCGCTGTGCTGTGTGTGTGTGCCTGTGGCGGCAATAGTGCCAGGCTACTTGCCCAGCTTGGCCTTGATGGCCTTGCTCTCGGCCTCGTAGCCAGGCTTGTCGAGCAGGGCAAACATGTTTTTCTTGTAGGCCTCGACACCTGGCTGGTTGAACGGGTTCACATCGAGGATGTAGCCGCTCACGCCGCAAGCCTTCTCAAAGAAGTAGATGAGCTGGCCCAGGTACTTCTCCTTGAGGGCCGGCACGGTGATGAGCAGGTTGGGCACGCCACCGTCCACATGAGCCAGGCGGGTGCCCAGCTCGGCCATCTTGTTCACATAGTCAACGTGCTTGCCGGCGATGAAGTTGAGACCGTCGAGATTGGCCTTGTCGTCGGGTATCACGACCGAGTGGGCAGGCTCGCCCACGCTTATCACGGTCTCGTAGATGGTGCGCTCACCGTCTTGTATCCACTGGCCCATCGAGTGAAGATCGGTCGTGAAGTCGCAGGCGGCGGGGAAAATGCCCTTGTGGTCCTTGCCCTCGCTCTCGCCGTAGAGCTGCTTCCACCACTCGGCAAAGTAGTGCAGCTTGGGGTTGAAGTTGACCAGCAGCTCAATCTTGCGGCCAGCGCGATACAGGGCGTTGCGCGTGGTGGCATAGGTGAAAATGTCGTCGCCGCCGGCTTTCTCCATCTCGACAGCGCCCTCGACCAGGGCCTTGATGTCGTAGCCGGCCACGGCGATAGGCAGCAGGCCCACGGGCGTGAGCACCGAGAAGCGGCCGCCCACGTTGTCGGGTATCACATAGGTCTTGTAGCCCTCTTGGGTGGCCAGGCCGCGCAGCGCGCCCCGGCGGGCGTCGGTCACAGCCACGATGCGGGTGGCTGCCTCGGCCTTGCCCACTTGCTGCTCAAGCATGTCCTTGAGCAGGCGGAAGGCTATCGAGGGCTCGGTGGTGGTGCCCGACTTTGAAATCACGATGATGCCAAATTGCTTGCCCTTGAGCAGGTCGATGAGGTCGTAGAGGTAGTCCTCGCCTATGTTGTTGCCGGCAAAGAGCACATGGGTGGTGGCAGGCTTGTAGGCCGCAAAGTTGTCGGCCAGCGCCTCGATCACGGCCTTGGCGCCAAGATAGCTGCCGCCTATGCCTATGGTCACCACATACTGGCACTTGCTGCGCAGCGACTGGGCGGTGGCCTCAATGTCGTTCAGAAAATCGGGGGTAATGCTGCTGGGCAGGTGCAGCCAGCCCAGGAAGTCGTTGCCCAGGCCTGTGCCTTGTTCCAGCTTCAGGGCGGCTGCCTCGGCGGCAGGGCGCAACGCTGCCACTTGCTCCTGGTCGATGACCTGGCCCAGTGCAGCTGTGTTGTTTACTTGAATTTTTGACATAATCTTGTAATACTGTTATTTATGTGTATGTGTGATTTAATCCTCTGTGTTTGATTGCTTTCTTAAAAGCAAAGGTAATGTAATTGGGCCACACCGCAATGGGAGCCAATCCTGTTTTTTTTCACAATCGAGCCATGCCGGCCACAGGGCAGCGGCGCCTACAGGGCCTTGGTATAGGCGCGGCGGCGCTTGTGCTGCACGTAGTCGAAGTATTGCCACTGCTTCTGCACGTTGGCGTTGTCTTCGAGCTCCACGTTGGTCTCGGCCCACTTGTAGTGGCGGCGCTGGAACACGGGCAGCAAGTCGGTGAAGAGCATCGAGTTCACGCCCTTGCTTTGCAGCTCGGGCTCGACGGCGATAAGCATGAGGTCGACAATGGGCGAGTGGCCCGTGATGGCGCGCAGCAGGTGCAGCCAGCCCAGGGGCAGGTAGCGCCCGCGACTGGCCTGCAAGGCGTGGCTGAGCGAGGGAATGGAGATGCCCACGCCCACCAGCCGGTCGCTGGCGTCGACGATGAGCGAGATGTGGTCGAGAGGCAGGGCCGGCAGGTAGAGCTTGATGTAGTGCTGGATTTGCGCCTCGGTGAGCGGCGAGTAGCCGAAGAGGCTGTCGTAGGCCTTGTTGATGAGATGAAACACGGCGTCGGCATAGTTGCGCACCAGCTGCTTGCGGCTCTTGAGGTGCAGGTTGCGCAGGCCGTATTTCTCTTGCACTATCTTGGAGATGCGCACCATCTTCTCGGGGATGGTGTCGGGCACAAAGACCTTGTATTCTACCCAGTCGGTGTCTTTCTTAAAGCCCACGCGCTCCAGCTGCCTGCCATAGTAGGGGTAGTTGTAGATCGTGGCCTGCGTGCTCAGCTCATCGAAGCCCTCGATGAGGCAGCCCTCGGGGTCCATGTCGGTGAAACCCAGCGGGCCGGTGAGGTATTCCATGCCCTGCTCCTTGCCCCAGCGGGTCACTGCCCCGATGAGACCGTCGACCACCTCGTCGTCGTCGATAAAGTCGACAAAGCCGAAGCGGCACTCTTGCTTGCCCTCGCGCTCGTTCACCACCCGGTTGATGATGCCGGCAATGCGCCCCACGGGCTTGCCGTCGCGGTAGGCCATGTAGTACACACTCTGGCAGAACTCAAATGCCGGGTTCTCGCTGGGTGTGAGCGTGCCCACCTCGTCGGTGACAAGCGAGGGCACATAGTAGGGATTGCCTTTATACAGCACATCGATGGGATAATGCACAAACTTGAGCAAGTTGCGCTTGGTGGGCTCTATGAGCCTAATTTCTACAGCCATACACTAAATACAAATCATTTTTCAGGTTGCAAAGATAATAAAAACAGCCCAATGCGCAGCAACATGCCGCAACATTTATCGCTATATTGCCACCTCTTGAATACCAGTCGATAGAAATAGTGGGTGTGGCCACAGGCGCCATGCCTCGGGGGGGGCGCGACGCGGTTAGCTCTTGATGCCCGTCTGCACCACCTCGCCGTTGTGCACGATCTCGTCGCTGTTCTCGCGCTCACGCCGGCGTATCTGCGTCTCAATGCCGTCGATCACGTTCACGATAAAGTCGCCCAGCTTCTCGGCCTCGCATATAATGTCCATGTAGAAGATGCCAGCCTGGTAGGGATACTTCTTCTGGTTGATGTTTTCGATATTCTCGGTGCGCAGCATGTTGCGCATGTTGTTGATTTCGCGCTCCTTGTTGTAGTTGCGTATCAAGTCGTCGCTCGTGGCGTTGTCGATGTCGCACAGCACGGCAATCATGTTGCTCATGGCCTCGCCCACGAGCTTGAGCATCTGGTCGATGTTCTCATAGTTGTAGTCGACAAAGTGGGCCCCGGCCTCCTCCTTGCGCACAAGCGTGCGCGCAATGTTGTTGCACGAGTCGGCGATGCTCTCGATCTCGCTCACGATGCTCAGCATCGTGCCCACGCGCAGCTTGGCATCGTAGGAGAGGCGCCCGTCGACCAGGTTGTTGAGGTACTTGCCTATCTCGATTTCCATGCGGTCGGAAATATCCTCGTACTTGCCAATGCGCGAGTACACCTTGTTGAACTCGCTGGTGCCCGTCTTGATGTGCACCAGCGACTTCACCATGCCCAGCATGCGCTCCACGCGCTCGGCATAGACCACAATCTCACGCTGCGCCTGCGTGATGTTGAGCTCGGCGGCATTGAGCAGGCCGGCCGAGATGTACTTGAGCTGGAACTCGTCGTCTTCCTTCTTGTGGTGGCTGTGCACCAGGTGGTTCACCATCTTCACATAGCCCTTGGTGAACCATATCATCACCGAGAGGTTGATGAGGTTGAACACCGTGTGGAACATCGACATGCCAAACGAGATGGAAAAGGCCAGCGTGGCCATCTCGTGCGGGCTCACCTTCACACCCTGGCTCATCTTGGTGTAGAGCAGGGTGGGGTCGGGCGTGGAAAAGACGTCGATGCATATCCACTCGATGAGCGGGATGAATGCATACCAGGCCACCAGGGTCCACACCGTGCCCAGCACGTTGAACAGCAAGTGCCCCACAGCGGCCTTCTTGGCGGCCAGGTTGGCGCCCAGCGAGGCCAGCAGCGGGGTGATGGTGGTGCCTATGTTGCTGCCCAGCACCATGGCACAGGCCATGTCGAAGGGTATCCACCCCTTGGTGGCCATCACCAGCACGATGGCAAAGGTGGCCGCGCTCGACTGTATCACCAGTGTCACCACCAGGCCCACGGTGAGGAAGATGAGCACCGACCAGAATCCCATGTTGGCATAGCCCTGAAGCACGCCAAAGGCATTGGCATCGAGCACAGGCACGTTCTGCTGTATGAAGTCGAGACCGTAGAACAGCAGTACAAAGCCTATGAGAAACTCGCCTATGTTTTTATACTGGTTTTTCTTGAGAAACAGCATCGGCACCGCTATGGCCAGCAGCGGCAGCAGCACCACGCTCAGGTTGACCTTGAAGCCGAATATCGACACGATCCACGCCGTGAAGGTGGTGCCCACATTGGCGCCGAAGATTACGGCCATCGACTGCTCGAGCGACATCAAGCCGGCATTCACAAAGCTCACCACCATCACCGTCGAGGCCGACGAGCTCTGGATGAGCGCCGTGATGGCGATGCCCGTGATCACACCCATGAAACGGTTTTTAGTCATCACAGCCAGTATCGAGCGCAGGCGGTTGCCCGCAGCCTTCTGAAGGCCCTCGCTCATCACCTTCATTCCGTATAGAAACAAGCCCACTGCACCCAGCAGCGACAAAAAATCAAGTATGGAATAATCCATTTATCAAGGGATTTAATTATGTGTCAAAAAAAAGTGCTATGCTATTTCCGTCAGCGTGCAAATTTACTAATAATAATTTTAATAAGCCCTGCATCGGTTTAATTAATTTTATCTCATCTTAGGCTTTCTTTACCGCTGCAGCCGCTCGGGCGGGGCAGGTTGTGCAACATTTTAAGGAAATTGTGCAAAACCAGTTGCCTGGCATTGCTTATCTTTGCACTCGTAATACAAAGGCTGAATGACACGATTGAGCAAAATCCTGACCCTGCTGCTGCTGGCTGTGTACATCACTGCCACGGGCAGCCGCATGTGGGCCTCGATCGACTGCGAGATGCACCACGGCGCCATGACCGCCCACCTGCAGCACTGCAGCGCGGCCGCCGCAAGCCACTCGACGGCGAGCATGACCGTCAAGTCGTGCTGCGACGCCCACCACAGCCAGGACCTCAGTCTCTACACAGCAGGCAGCCACTTCACCATGCCCGCCAAGCCGCTGGCTGCCTCCTGGGCCGCGGCCACAGTGCCTGTGGCCACCCGCCTGCCACGTCCGCAAGCCTGCACGCTCGGGCGCCTGGCACGCCCGGGGCCCCCATCACTGCCCTTGCCGCCGCGCGGCGGCAGCGGGCTGCGCGCACCTCCTGCGACAGCTTGAAAAATCCCCTCTCCCAGCCCCTGCTGCCGGCGCCCCCTGCTGCCGGCGCCGCAGGGCACAATCGATTTATCAACACTGTCACAACAAGGATTACAACACTCATGACATTTCACAAGTATTTTCTCGCAGTCCCTGCCCTGCTGTGGGCTGCAAGCTCGCAGGCCGGCCAGGTGCGCGGCATGGTGTGCGACGAAAACCACGAGCCGCTCATAGGCGCCTCGGTATACTGGGCCGGTACCAACGTGGGCACCGTGACGGGCACCGACGGCACCTTCGGCCTGCACACCGTAAAAGACTACAACAAGCTGGTAGTGTCCTACATAGGCTACCGCCCCGACACTGTCGACGTGGCCGGCGACACCACAACACTTGCCATCCACCTCACCCCCTCGACAACCCTGGGCGAGGTCGTGGTCGAGGGCGCACAGCGCGGCAACTCGCTGCTGGCCAAGTCGATCTACAAGACCGAAAACCTCTCGTTCACCGGCCTTACCAAACTCGCCTGCTGCACGGTGGCCGAGTCGTTTGAAAACTCGGCCTCGGTAACCGTGGGCTACAGCGACGCCATCTCGGGCGCACGCCAAATCAAGATGCTGGGCCTGGCCGGCACCTACACCCAGATGCTCGATGAGAGCCGCCCCGTGATGCGCGGCCTGAGCGCCCCCTACGGCATGACCTACGTGCCCGGCATGTGGCTCAACTCGATACAGGTGTCTAAGGGTGTGTCGAGTGTCACCGCCGGCCACGACGCCGTGACGGGGCAAATCAATCTCGAGTACCGCAAGCCCACCGACGAGGAGCGCCTCTTTGTGAACGCCTATCTCGACGACATGCTGCGCCCCGAGCTCAACATCACCAGCGCCATCCCGCTCACCCGCGACAAGCGCCTCTCTACCATCGTCATGGCCCACGGCTCGCTCGACACCGACTGGCGCGAGATGCGGCACATGGACCTCAACCGCGACGGTTTCCGCGACCAGCCCAGCGACCGCAAGTTCAACCTGGCCAACCGCTGGATCTATATCACCAAGGGCGGCATGCAGCTGCGGTGGGGCTGGCACCTGCTGGCCGACGGCCGCACCGGCGGCATGCTCCACTACAAGGACAACGCCGCCATGCGCCAGGCCATGGCCGAGGACTGGGCCACCGCGGGCACCATGTATGGGTCGCACATCGCCAACCGCGAGGCCAGCGGCTACTTCAAGGTGGCCCTGCCCGTGGGCACGGGCATCTACGACGAGCAGAGCAAGACCGAGAAACGCTCCAACGTGGCTCTGGTGGCCGACTTCACCCACTTCAACGAGAAGGCCTATTTCGGGCTCAACGACTACTACGGCAACCAGAACAGCATCACCGCCAACTTGATGTACAGCCACTACTTCGACCTCAAGTCGTCGCTCGTGGTGGGCGCACAGTCGCGCCTCGACTACTACCGCGAGCACTTGCTGGGCGCCACGCCCTGGATTGCCGCCGCACCCTCCACTTTCTACAACATGAACCGCGACGAGCGCGAGGTGGGCGGCTATGCCGAGTACACCCTCGACATCAAGGACAAGTTTACCCTGGTGGCCGGCCTGCGCGGCGACTACAACGACCTGGCCGACCGCTTCTTTGTCACTCCTCGCGGCCACGTGAAGTGGAACATCCTGCCCAAGACCACGCTGCGCGCCTCGGCCGGCCTGGGCTACCGCATGACCGACATCGTGGCCGACAACATAGGCATGCTGGCCACCGGCCGGCAAATCCTGATCAACGGCGGCCACACCGCCTATGCCGACCTCGACCGCATGGAGAAAGCCCTCACCGTGGGCGGCAGCCTCACCCAGAACTTTGTGCTGGGCAACGACCAGAATGCCTCGCTCAGCTTCGACTACTTCCGCACGCGCTTCTACAAGACCCTCGTGGTCGACCAGGAGTGGGACCCGGCTGCCATCAACATCTACGAGAGCGACCGCCTGTCCTACACCGACTCCTACCAGCTCGATTTCAACTGGACACCGTTCACGCGCTTCGACGTGTTTGCCACCTTCCGCTACACCACCAGCCGCATGACTATCGACCGCCCCGACGGCACCACCGCCCGCGTCGAGCGTCCGCTCATCAACCAGTTCAAGACGTTGCTCAACTTGAGCTACGCCACCAAGTTCCGCATGTGGGTCTTCGATGTCACCGGCCAGCTCAACGGCAAGGCTCGCATCCCGTCGGCCACCGGCGACCTGGCCCACGACAGCCACTCGCCCGTCTACCCCATGCTCTTTGCACAAGTCACCCACAAGATAGGCCGCGCCGATGTGTATCTGGGCTGCGAGAACATCACCGACTACCGCCAGAAGGTGCCCATCGCCAGCGCCGACAACCCCTTCAGCACACAGTTCAACTCGATGAACGTGTGGGGACCGCTCATGGGCCGCAAGTTCTATGTGGGCGTGCGCTTCAATCTCTATTAACAATATCAACCACTCCCCTTCCCACGAAGCGGGTAAAGTTGTAAAAAAAAATTAAAACATTTTTATTAGCAACACTTTTGCATTATATTTGCACAAAACCAATAAATATCAAGCAATTATGAAAAAGTTATTTTTATTATGCGTGATTGCCGTTCTCGCTATCGGCGCTATCACTGCCAAAGAAAACAATAATGTGAAGACAACTGTTTTCACCTCGGGCGACATCTACTGCCAGAGCTGTGTCAACAAGATCATGAACAACATCCCCACCCTGGGCAAGGGCATCGAGGATGTGAAAGTCGACGTGCAAACCAAGACGGTGACAGTGAAATACAACACCAGCAAAAACAACGACCAAAACATCATCAAGGGCCTGAAAAAGCTCGACGTGAACGCCATGGTCATGGCTGGCAATGCCCAGCAAGGCGGCAGCCAGCCCGCTGCCACCCCCTACTGCACCATGCCTGCCATGGCACAAGACAACAACCACTGCCAGAACGGTGCCAAAGCGGCCGACCACGACTGCACCAATCACCAGAAGGGTGCCAAGGCTGCCCAGCACCAATGCCAGGGCCAGCAGGCCGCATCCTGCACCCCCACGGCCACCTCGTGCGACAATGACCAGAACTGCAACTCGCAGGCCAGCGGCTCATGCTGCGGCGGCGGCAACGCCCACGGCAAGAAGAAATAAAAATTTGGCGTGTAAACGCTACCCCCACACATAGCACAAGCAAGGGCTGCGCTCCAAGCATGAGCGCAGCCCTTGTTGCATGATAGTGTCGACGCTGCGGGCAGCGTCTCAATTCATCACTTGCCGGTCACGACCTTGCGGGCGCGGGTGGCGCCGTTGCTGTACAGGTCGGTAGCAATATAGATGCCGCGTGCAGGCACCTCGGTGCCCAGGCACACGCCGTCGAGGCTGTAGTACACGGTCTTCACCACTGTGGCACGGGCGTCGACTGTGCTCACGCCGGTGGTGAGATACTCGGTCACATTCCAACCCTTGCCCTGGGCCACGGCCAGGTGCACATCGTCGCCCGCATTGTGCGAGAGGCGCAGCTGGCGGCCCCAAGCGCGGTTGTTGTCGTTGATTTCAACACTGCTCACGTCGGGCAGCTGGTCGATGATGGTGTTGAGCACAGTTGCGCTCATGGGGTTGTTCTGTATCGACAGGCCCTGCAGACCGGTGTTCTTGCTCACATCGAGCGTGCTGAGGTTGTTGTTCTCGGCAGCGAGCCACTGCAGGTAGGTGCAGGCAGTCACGTCGAGCTGTGCAATGGCATTGCTGTCGCACTCGAGCCAGTAGAGGTAGGCATTCTTGCTCACATCGAGGCTGGTGAGGTTGTTGTTGTCGACCTTGAGCCACGACAGGTAGCTCGACTTGGAGGCATCGATGCTGGTGAGCTTGTTGTGGCTGGCCTTGATCATCGAGAGGCGTGGGTTGCTCGTGAAGTCGAGGGTCTCAATCTCGTTGTTGTCGGCCATGATGGTGCTCAAGTTGGCCTGTGCAGCCGTGTTGAGGGCCGTGAGATGGTTGCCATCTACACGCAGCCAGCGCACGTCGGCGTTCTTACTCAGGTCGAGGCTGGTGAGGTTGTTGTTCTGCAGGTAGAGTCCTTGCAGGGCTGTGCAGGCCGAGAGGTCGATGGTCGAGAGCTGGTTGTCGGCAGCCGAGAGGGTCTCGAGCTTGACGTCGCCAGTGAGGTCGAGGCTCTTGAGCTGGTTGCCGCTGCACTGCAGGGTCTCGAGGCTGGGCAGGCCGGCCACGTCGAGCGCAGTGAGCTGGTTGTCGGCGCACTCCACGTCGAGCAGGGTCGAGGTCTTGGGCAGCTTCAGGCTGGGCACCTGGCTGCCGGTGATGACCACCTTCGACAGCTCGCTCATGCCCGTGAGGTCGAGCGGGGTGGTGATGTGGTTGTCGGCAGCCGAAACCACCTTCATGGCCTTGGCACCGTCGAGGTAGAGGTTTTTCACGCCGCTGCCCTCGATATAGATACCCGTGCACAGGGGGTTGTTGCGCAGGTCGATGGTCTCGATGTTGTTGCCGTCGAGCTGCAGCAGCTTCACGGCAGGAGCCTTGGTCACGTCGATGGCGGTGATGCCGCAGTTGTTGCCCAGCAGGCGGTACACGTTGTCGCCGTAGATGTGCACATAGGGCTTGGTGAGGGTGCCGCTGTAGTAGTTGGTCTTGGAGCCGGTTTGCTTCTCACCGTCGCCCCACTGGATTTGGAAGTCGCCAGTGGTGTAGATGCCCAGTCTCACGTCTTTGTTGAGCAGCGAGTCGGCAAAGTTGATGGTGATCACGCTCACTTGCTCGGCCTGGGTGTACTCGTAGGCACCCACATCCACACTCTGGCCCTGCACGCGTGCCTGGCCGGCAGCGTCGGTGGCAGGCATTTCAAAGCCCTCAACGGCCTGGCCGGCATCGATATAGCTGCTGCCCGAAGCCAGGTTGAAGTACTTGCCTGCATTGGCCGTGAGCGCGGCGCTCTTTTCGGCATCGGTGCTGAAGCCCTTGAAGGCCGGCACCATGGCAAAGTTGGCAGCATCGGCGTCGCCGTTGCCTATGGTGTTGTACACGGCAGTCTTGAGTGCCTCGCTGGCAAAGCCCACATTGGCCGTGTCGCTGGCGGCACGCAGCATGTTGTACTGCGCCGTGCAGTTGATGAGCCGGCCGCCGGCCAGGTACACGCCGCCGCCGTCAAACGAGGTGTTGTTGAAGGCTACCACGTTGGTCACGTCGCCGCTCTTGTTGTAGAGGGCGCCGCCGCGTCCGCCCATGGTGTCGCCATAGTCGGTGGCATCGGCATAGCAGTTGTAGATCACAGCCCCGTCGAGACGACCCAGGTTGTATACAGCGCCGCCTTGCAGGCCGCGGCACAGGGTGGCCTGCAGCTGACTCAAGGTGCCGCCGCCGTTGTTGTAGACGGCACCGCCCGAACCGGCATAGCAGTCGGTCACGGTCACATTGCTCACCACGCCGCCATCGTTGTAGATGGCGCCGCCCTCATCGGTGGCCACGCAGTTGGCCAGGGTGCAGCCCGTAACCTTGGCATCTTTCACATAGACGCCGCCGCCCATGCCGCTGCCATAGGCCGAGTGGCTGTAGTTGCTGTCGAAGTAGCAATTCTCGATGCCGGCGTTGCTGTAGCCGGTGCCCACGAGATACACAGCGCCGCCATAGGTGTTGCTGTCGCTCATCGACTCCACCTTGTAGTAGGCCGAGTTTTTCAGCACCTGGCAGTTGCGCAGTGTCACGTTGCCCTTGGCATAGAGGGCACCGCCGGCTGCCTTGGCCTGGTACACATTGGCATTGGCGCCGGTGAGCACAAAGCCGTCGACCACAGTGGGCTGGGCAATGACTGCCGAGGCATAGAGCACGTGGCTGCTGTTGCCCTTGGTGCCGGGAATCTCATTGTTTTCCACCTTCCACGAGTAGCGGTAGGTGGTGCCGGCTGCAATCTCGCGCGTCCAGGTGTCGGGCACGTCGTCGTCGGCGCTCAGCACAGTGGCTTCCTGGAACTCCCAGGGATGGGCGCCGGGCACACGCTTGTAGCTGCCGTCGGACTGGCGCGTGTAGCTGCCCATGAGCGACACGCCGTCTTTCAAGAAGAAGGCCTTGCTGGTCTTCTTGGTTGACTTGATCAGGGAATCGGGCTTGTAGGTGCCAGCGGCTACATAGACGGTGTCGCCCGCCTTGCTGGCATCGATGGCGGCCTGAAGATTGCCCGTGGCTGTGGCCCACGACAGGCCGTCGCCAGTGCCGCCAGGGGTCACATAGCGGCCCGCAGCCTGCGACTGGAGGGTCATGCCGCCTGCCGCCGCTACGATGAGTAGTGAAGATAAAAATCTGTACATAAATCTACCTGTAATTTTTAGTGTTTATAATTATAATGGAGATATAAAGAACTTTTTTGTCCAAATTTCGGTGATTTTCGTGCAAAGTTATATAAGTTTTCTCGATTTCGAAAAAAAACAAAACCGTTTATCCTTCGAAATCAAAAAAAATGCAACACGATGACAAAATGAGGAAAATCGGCCTCTCATCGCGGGGCGCCGGCATCCTCGCAGGCGATCTTCTGGTACATGGCGGGGGTGATGCCCGTGGCACGATCGACCGTAGCCGAAACGCTGGGCAAGAGAAATCCCGTCGCCGATGCAGTGACGGGATTTCTTTGATGAGGGGGGCTGCTGATCGTGTTGTGTATACCGCAGGCTCAATGCCTCAACTTGCTCACGCGGCGTGTGCCGTCGAGCAGGGTCTCGACCTTGATCACGATGCCCTGTGCGGGCGCTGCCAGGAGCCTTCCTGCCAGGTCGTAGTAGCGGGTAGCCACCACTGTCTGGGCCTTGTCGCCGGCCACGGGGCTGGCCACACCGGTGAGGAAGTTGCGCAGGGGCACGATGTCGGAGTAGCGGGTCTCGCCGCCGCCCTTGTACACGGTCTGGATGGCTATGCGATCGGTGTTGTCGTAGAAGAATATGCGCCGCGAGCCGTCGTCGCGCACCTCAAAGTCGCGGTCGTCGTCGTAGTTGTAGGGTATCTCGGTAGTGTTTTCCTTGAGCCGGGTGTAAAGGCTGGGCGTGAACTCATAGAGCTTGTCGTCGATGTAGAGGCGGTAGTAGAGCTGCTCGGGGTCCATGTAGTCGCCGGCCTCGGTGGTGAGGTCGCAGGCCAGCTGGATGTAGCCGTTGCCATATCGCTCCTGGTAGGGGTCATACTTGGTGAAGAACGGCGCCTTGGGCTTGCCGGGGCCTGCATTGAAGGGTTTGAGCACCGGGCGGTTGACCAGGGTGAGATAAAACACCTGGTTCTTGCCCATGTTCAGAATGAGCAGGCTGTCGCTGCGCAGGGTGCCGGTTTTCTCGTCGAGCGTGAGCGCGTAGGGGTAGGACGAGAGCTTGGGGGTGGGCAACCACATGCCCAGCAGGTCGAAGTACTCATAGGCCATGCTGCCGGCAAAGGCATAGCAGTGGTAGTTGTACACCGTGTCGGGACCCAGGTATTGCGGCAGGTCGAGGGCGACGGTGTTGCCCTGGCGGGTACCCTTTATCCAGTTCTGGCCCATGCTGGGCACGAGATGGCCCAGGTAGTAGGTGTCGCCATCGACGGCGATGTCCATCTTCTGCACTTCGCCCGTCGAGTCGGTCACGCTGTAATACATGGTGTAGGGCTTGGGGCTTAGGCCGGCAGGCAGGCTCACGGTCTTGTCGTCGATTGGGGTAAACACCACCTCGGCATCGCCAAAGCCGCTCCAGCTCTTGTTGCCGTCGACCATGGCCATGACACCGTCGGTGGCCATGCGCAGCGTCCCGTCTTTGTAGACAAACTTCACATCGGCCGAGTCGTCGGGCGCCGTGTAGCCCGTCGCGCCCTCGGTGTAACTGATGCGGCGCAGGTAGTAGGTCGTGTTCACTCCAGTGCTGCTCGTGTAGTTGAACACGGGCTGTGGCTTGAAGGTGACCGTGTCGCCCTCGATGGTGCCCATCACCCACGTGGCACTGGGAAAGAGGCTGAAGGGCTGGTAGAGATACATCTTGTCGCCGTTGACCACAATGCGGCCCACCGTGCCGTCCGACTTGTCGCTGATGACGTAGCCATATTGCAGGTAGTAGGCCTTGGAGGTGCCGTAGAGGTTGGTCGAGAGCGTGCCCTCGGGCTGGCTGGTGATGATGCCCTGGGTGGCTGGGGCGGCCATGACGGCTGGCTTGAGCTCGGGCAAGTCGCCTGCCAGGCGCACGGGCATCTGCTTGGCGGTGGGGCTGGTGCGGCGGGCTGCATCGAGGGGCAATTGTGCCCATGCAGTAGCGGCGGCGGCCAGCAGTGTTGCGATAAAAAGGATGTTTTTTAGCATAGGGTGAGATGTGAATTGAATGATTGGGTTTAAATAAAAAATACTCTCTCTCGAGCCACACGTGGCTCTGTTTCCATTTTGGGCGATAAAGATATTAAAATAATTTATTGTTGCAAACTATTGTGTTAAAAAACTTTCCATTTTGCACAATTTTTTACGACAACCCATGCAAAGTGCGCATTTTGGGGGGCAATGCACGCTTATGTATAAAAGTGCCGTCTCTCGATTAAGGAAGTCCAAATTTCAGAATTTTGAAGCTGTTGCCCCCAGGTGGCAAGGCCCGTGCGGCCCGTGCGGCCAAAAAAAAGCACATCGATTTTGAGATATACCCAAGTTGCCGTAACTTTGCATCTCAGAACACAATATAGTACAAAAACATATCACACAATCAATGGAAGATAAAAAATTCAAGCGCACGCTGGTGACCGCGGCCCTGCCCTATGCCAACGGCCCGGTGCACATCGGCCACCTGGCCGGCGTCTATGTGCCGGCCGACATCTATGTGCGCTACCTGCGCCTCAAGGGCGAGGACGTGAAGTTCATAGGCGGCAGCGACGAGCACGGCGTGCCCATCACCATCAAGGCCAAGAAAGAAGGTGTGACGCCGCAAGACATATGCGACCGCTACCACAATATCATCAAGAAGTCGTTTGAGGGTCTGGGCATCTCGTTCGACATCTACTCGCGCACGACCTCCAAGATACACGAGCGCACGGCCAGCGAGTTTTTCAAAACGCTCTACGACAAGGGCGAGTTTATCGAGAAAACGAGCAAGCAGCTCTACGACGAGCAGGCCCACCAGTTTCTGGCCGACCGCTACGTGACGGGCACCTGCCCCCACTGCGGCTATGAGCACGCCTATGGCGACCAGTGCGAGTCGTGCGGCACGAGCCTCAACGCCACCGACCTGATCAACCCCCGCAGCGCCATCACAGGCAACGTGCCAGTGCTCAAGGAGACCACCCACTGGTACATGCCGCTCGACAAGTGGGAGCCCGCACTGCGCAAGTGGATACTCGAGGACCACAAGGAGTGGAAACCCAACGTGTACGGCCAGTGCAAGTCGTGGCTCGACGAGCACCTGCAGCCCCGTGCCGTGACCCGCGACCTGGACTGGGGCATCCCCGTGCCCATCGAGGGCGTGACGGGCAAGGTGCTCTACGTGTGGTTTGACGCCCCCATAGGCTACATCAGCAACACCAAGGAGCTGCTGCCCAACGACTGGCAGAAGTACTGGAAGAGCAAGGACTCGCGCATCATCCACTTCATAGGCAAGGACAACATCGTGTTCCACTGCATCATCTTCCCCGCCATGCTCATGGCCGAAGGCTCCTACCAGCTGCCCGAAAACGTGCCGGCCAACGAGTTTCTCAACCTCGAGGGCGAGAAAATATCGACCAGCCGCAACTGGGCAATATGGCTCAACGAGTATCTCGAGGAGTTTCCCGGCAAGCAAGACGTGCTGCGCTACGTGCTCACGGCCAACGCCCCCGAAACCAAAGACAACGACTTCACCTGGAAAGACTTCCAGCAGCGCAACAACAGCGAGCTGGTGGCCATATACGGCAACTTTGTGAACCGCGCCCTGGTGCTCACCAAGAAATACTTCGACAGCGTGGTGCCCGCCGCCCACGAGCTCACCGACTACGACCGTCACACCATCGAGGAGTTTAAGAACGTGAAGGAGACACTGGGCGACAACATCGAGCACTTCCACTTCCGCGAGGCCCTGAAAGACGCCATGAACCTGGCCCGCATAGGCAACAAGTACCTGGCCGACACCGAGCCTTGGAAACTGGCCAAGACCGACATGGCCCGTGTCGAGACCATCATGAACATCGCCCTGCAGGTGTGTGCCAACCTGGCCATCGCCTTCGAGCCCTTCCTGCCCTTCTCGAGCCAGAAGCTGCGCCACATGCTGGGCATGCCCGAAACCGACTGGAACGTGCTGGGCAGCGTCGACATCCTGCAGCCCGGCCACCAGGTGGCCCAGCAGCCCCAACTGCTCTTTGAGAAAATCGACGACGACGTGATCGACGCCCAGCTCAAGAAGCTCGAGCGCATAAAGCAGCAAAACATCATCGCCAACTTCACCCCGCGCGCCATCGCCGGTCCCTGCACCCCCGACGACTTCATGAAGCTCGACATCAGGGTGGGCACCGTGCTCGAGTGCAGCAAGGTGAAAAAGGCCGACAAGCTGCTGGCGTTTAAAATCGACGACGGCCTGGGCGGACGCACCATCGTGAGCGGCATCGCCAAGTACTACCAGCCGCAAGACCTGGTGGGCAAGCAAGTGTGCTTCATCGCCAACTTCCCGCCCCGCACCTTCAAGGGCATCCAAAGCCAGGGCATGATACTGAGCGCCGAGGACGCCGGCGGCCGCCTTGTGGTCATAGGCCCCACCGGCCCCGTCAAGCCCGGCGTGCAGGTGAAATAGTCCCCGCCGCCGCACATCCCATCAACCAGCCAGGCCCGGCCGCGCACCCCGCACGAGTGCAGCGGCTGGGCCTGGCTGCATCATGCAGGCGGCCGCCCATTATCGCCCCCCCTTGCCCAAAACAAATGCAGCCTGCTCCAGGTCGCCCCGGCAGGCTGCATCGCATGATACACTTTTTTTAAAAGAAATAGTTTTTCACCTCATCACCTTGGCAGTGCTGGTGGTGCCGTCGCTATGGGTGCGCACCACGATATTCACGCCCTGCATGGGATGGTCGCTGCACCGGCCTGTGAGGTCATAGTACTGAGTCTTAACTATATATTGAGCGAGCCGGTCGCGCTATAGGGCGTGCCGTCGAGCACAAAGCTCAGGCTGAAGGTCTTGGCAGCCAGGTCGACGGTCTCGTCGAGCTGAGTAACCGTGCCGTTGAAACTGCCGCTCGGCACCGTGGCACGGGCGCGCGCAGCCTTCACGGTGAAGCCGCGGCCCGAGGCCGTGACGCTGTAGTCGCCGCCGTCGGGGGTGAGGGTCACGGCCTTGTAGCTGGTGCCGCCCAGGGTCACGTTGTGGGCCACTGTGGCAGTGCTCCAGGTGTTGCCCAGCCCCACATTGGTGAAGCTGAAGCCGTAGTAGGGCTCACTCACGGCGTTGTAGGAGGCCAGCTTGTTGCTTATCGTGGAGTAGAAATACTGCGTCTGGGCCATGACGGCAAATGTGCCGTCGACCGTGAAGCGCAGCGTCATGCTCTGGGTCTCGGTGTCGACGTGGCCCGAGATGTTGGTGAGCACGTGGCCCCCGGCCCGGTCCGAGGCCAGGTAGAAGTCGTAGGAGTGATAGGTGGCATTCGACACCGTGAAGTCGTCGAGTTCAAAGTCGGTGGTGCCCGTCTCGCCGCTGAAGGTGAACTGCTTGACGTGGATTTCCAGGTCGTTGTCGCTCTTTTCCAGCTTGGCGCTCATCAGGGCCTGGCTGGTGCTCACCAGCGAGTCGCCCTTGGCAATGATGGCATGGATATCGGTGTCGTCGATAGTGAGGTAATCGGCCGGATCCTCGTCGTCGCAGGCCGTGAAGACGGCCGCTGTGCACAGCAGCGCGAGTAGTAGAAGTGCTTTTTTCATCTTGTAGTCGTTATTATATTATATATATTATGTATCACATGTACGTTTGATTTTGCTAAAGTAAGAAAAAAAGTTGAATCGCAGGCAAAGTGGCTTGCATTTTACCCGCCCGCACGGCCGCTGGCTTACTCAATGGTTTCCTTAATGACGAAAAAGTGTGAAAATTGATGCCAATAGCAGCGCCGATTGCACATATTTTACTAACTTTACCCATTGCAAAACGCAAAACACAACTTCATCATGAACAACGAACTGAGCATATACTGCACCAATACCAAAGAATATATCCCCGTCTCGGGCGGCGACACGCTGCAAGAGGTGTATGACACCATCAAGCACCGCCTGGGCTTCGAGCCAATATGCGCCCGCGTCAACAACCGCACCGAGGACCTGCGCTTTCCCATCTACAACAACCGCCAGGTCGAGTTTCTCGACATGCAGTCGGCCAGCGGGCAGCGCGTCTACACCCGCTCGCTGTGCATGATACTCTACAAGGCCATCGCCGACTTGTATCCCGGCAAGCGGCTCATCATCGAGCACACCGTGAGCGGCGGCATGTACTGCAACTTCAAGCACGAGCACACGCCCATAGGTGCCGACACCGTCAAAGCCCTCAAGAAGCGCATGCACGAGATCGTTGAGGCCAACCTCACCTTCAAGCGCCAGGAGCGCCTCACCAGCGACGTGGTAGAGATGTTCAAGAAGCAAGGGCTGCACGACAAGGTGCGGCTGCTCACCGGCTCCAAAGACCTCTACACCGTGTACTACAAGCTCGACAACGTGATCGACAGCTACTATGGCCCGCTGGCACCGAGCACGGGCTACATCAAGACCTTCGACCTGGTGCCCTACAACCGCGGCATGCTGCTGCTGGGCATTGACAAGGCCCATCCCGAGCAGCCAGCCAAGATGGTCGACCAGAAGAAACTGTTCAAGGCCTTTGAAGACTACGAGGCCTTCAACTGCGTGATCAACGTGGCCGACGTGGGCGAGCTCAACGAGGCCATACGCACCAAGCAGGCCGGCAACCTCATCAACGTGGCCGAGGCCCTGCACGCCAAGATGTTCTCAAAGATTGCCGACGACATCGCCCGCCGCTTCAAGAAGGGCGGCGCACGCGTGGTGCTCATCGCCGGACCCTCGTCGAGCGGCAAGACCACCTCGTCAAAGCGACTGGCCATCCAGTTGATCACCAATTATATCAAGCCCAAAGTCATCAGCCTCGACAACTACTTTGTCGACCGCTCGCGCACGCCTCGCGACGAGAGCGGCGACTACGACTACGAGAGTCTCTATGCGCTCGACCTCGACCAGTTCAACCAGGATATCACCGACCTCATCGCCGGCAAAGAGGTGAAAATGCCCACCTACAACTTTGAGACCGGCCACCGCGAGTACCGCGAGGGCAACGTGATGAAGCTCGAGAAAGACAACATCCTGCTCATGGAGGGCATACACGGCCTCAACCCCGAGCTCACCAAGCTCATCCCCGAGGAGCAGAAATTCCGCGTCTACGTCTCGGCCCTGACCACACTCAACATCGACGACCACAACTGGATACCCACCACCGACAACCGCCTGCTGCGCCGCATCGTGCGCGACTACAAGTACCGCGGCGCCAGCGCCCAGGACACCATAGCCCGCTGGCCCAGCGTGCGCCGCGGCGAGGAGAAGTGGATATTCCCCTTCCAGGAGAATGCCGACGCCATGTTCAACTCCTCGCTGCTCTTTGAGCTGGCCGTGATGAAGAACTATGCCGAGCCCATCTTGCGCCAGGTGCCGGTCAACGTGCCCGAGTATGACGAGGCCCACCGCCTGCTGCGCTTCTTGAGCTACTTTGAGCCGCTGGGCGAGAAAGACATCCCCACCACCAGCCTGCTGCGCGAGTTTCTGGGCGGCAGCAGCTTCCACTATTGATGCCTCCCCCGGCAGGCAATGCCCCCACACGAGGCCCACTGCGTCTACACAATTTCGCAACGGGTGTGCAACAACTTGCACACCCGTTGTGCTTGTGTGATATTTTAACCATTTTTTAAACTAAATTTAAAACCAGGTGTTGCTTCTTAATTATTTTTGCCTGAAAAATTAATAATCACAATGAGCGACAGAGAAAATATACAGCAGGTTGCCAGCAGGTTGCGCGGATTGCGCGACGCCCTCGAGCTCACCACCGCACAAGTGGCCGAAGCCACCGGCATCGACGAGCAGACCTACTTGAACTACGAGAGCGGGAATTTTGACATTCCCATCAGTTTTGTGCAAAACCTGGCCCAGCGCTACGGCGTGCAAGTGCCCGAACTCCTGTTTGGCAGCAGCCCCAAGATGCGGTCCTACTATGTGACCCGTGCTGGCACCGGCGCCCGCGTTGAGCGCTCGCGGGCCTACAGCTACGAGTCGCTGGCCGAGGGCTTTGCCGACCGCATCATGCACCCCTTCATGGTCACGATCGACCCAGCCAGCAACGACCAGGCACGGCCCAACACCCACGCCGGCCAGGAGTTCAACTATGTGGTGAGCGGCCGCGTAGAGCTGCACATAGGCAGCCGCGCTATTGCGATGAGTGCCGGCGACAGCATCACCTTCAACGCCCAGATGCCCCACTACATGCACGCCCTCGACGGCAAGCCGGCACAGTTCCTGGCCATCATCGCCCAGTGAGCGGCGCCGCCACACACACCCCCACATAAAAGCAAAACACACCCTGCCTGCCGAGCGAGCGCGCACACACACTACACACAGGGGAAAACAGCAACGACTAAATGACCAAGATTGATTATGATAGAGAAATTTTTAGACAAGATAGACTTTGATTCCTACGAGGACTTCATGCAGAATTTTCACATCAAGGTTCCCGAGAATTTCAACTTCGCCTACGACGTGGTCGACGAGTGGGCGCGCATCGAGCCCCACAAGAAAGCCCTGCTGTGGACCAACGACAAGGGCCTCGAGCACCAGTTCACCTTTGCCGACGTCAAGCACTACAGCGACCAGGCCGCCAGCTTCTTCCAGCAGCTGGGCATAGGGCACGGCGACATGGTGATGCTCATCATGAAACGCCGCTACCAGTGGTGGTGGGCCATCACCGCCCTGCACAAGCTGGGCGCAGTGGCCATACCGGCTACCCACCTGCTCACGCCCGGCGACATCGTGTATCGCTGCAACGCCGCCACCATCAAGGCCATTGTGGCCGTGGGCGACGACGTGGTCATCGACCACATCGTCGCGGCTCAGCCCCAGTGCCCGTCGGTCAAGGTGTACATCTCTACCGGCCCCAGCGTGCCGCAAGGCTGGTACGACTTCGACAAGGGCCTCGACGAGGCGCCCGCCTTCCACCGCCCCGAGCACGTCAACACCAACGACGACACCTCGCTCATGTACTTCACCAGCGGCACCAGCGGCGAGCCCAAGATGGTGGCCCACGACTTTCTCTACCCGCTGGGGCACATCATCACGGCCAAGTACTGGCACAACCTCGACGAGAACTCGCTGCACTTCACCCTGGCCGACACAGGCTGGGGCAAAGCCGTGTGGGGCAAGTACTACGGGCAGTGGATAGTGGGCTGCAACGTGTTTGTCTACGACTTCGACAAGTTCAAGCCCGTCGACGTGCTTGAGATGATACACCGCTATCACATCACCTCATTCTGCGCTCCGCCCACGGTGTACCGCTTCCTCATACGCGAGGACGTGAAGCGCTACGACTTGAGCTCGCTCAAGTATTGCACCAACGCCGGCGAGGCCCTCAACCCGTCGGTCTTCGACAAGTGGTACCAGCTCACGGGCATCAAGCTGCACGAGGCCTTCGGGCAGACCGAGACAACCGCCACCGTGGGCACCTACCCCTGGGTGGAGCCGCGGCCAGGATCGATGGGCAAGGCCAATCCGGGCTACGACATCGACTTGCTCACGCCCGACGGCCGCCGCGCCGAGGACGGCGAGCAGGGCGAGATCGTGATACACGTGCCCCAGGGCCACAAGCCGGTGGGCTTGTTCAAGTACTACTACCGCGACCCCGAGCTCACCCGCGAGCACTTCAACAACGGCATCTACCACACTGGCGACATCGCCTGGCGCGACGAGGACGGCTACTACTGGTTTGTGGGCCGCAAAGACGATGTGATCAAGTCGTCGGGCTACCGCATTGGCCCCTTCGAGGTCGAAAACGCGCTCATGAAGCACGAGGCCGTGGTGGAGTGTGCCGTGACCGGTGTCCCCGACGAGGTGCGCGGCATGGCCGTCAAGGCCACCATCGTGCTCTCCAAGGAGTGTGTGGCACGGTGGGTGGGGCAGCCCGGCGGCGTCGACTTCAACCACGAGTACCGCGGCAAGCAGGTGCCTGCCCTGGTCAAGGACATACAAGACTTTGTGAAGCACACTACCGCCCCCTACAAGTACCCGCGCGTCATTGAGTTTGTCGAGGAGCTGCCCAAGACCATAAGCGGCAAGATACGCCGTGTGGAAATACGCGAGCGCGACAAGGCCGCCAGCACGACAAAGTGAAAGAGCTACAAATTTAACTACCATCCTCAACACAAGCAGGCCGCCAGCACAACAATTGTGCTGGCGGCCATTTTCTTGTAGCGCGTCCGGCAACTCGGCCCAGTGAGCCCTCGGTACTGCGAGGGCGTGGTGCCAAATGCAACCGCCCCCCAAAAAAAATTGCAGCATCGTCACGACGCTGCAATTCCATAAATCTGTGATAAAAAAAAACTATTATTTGATTTGTTTGCTTGCTTCAATTCAATACAAGCCATGAGCGAGCTCCACACGACAGCCACAACTGTGTGACTATTGTGCACCTTGAAGACGAGTCTTCATCTTCTTCTCAAAAAGAAACAAAGCTGTCATTGGCTTCGAGTTATGCATAGCTTGCGCTGTCATTGCACATGCTCTCATGTGCTTGTTGAGTACAAAATTAGAAAATAAAAACGAAAAGATAAAGAATTGGCCATACAAAATAACCAAAAATAGTGTTCTCGAGCCGCATTTCAAGAGCTTCTTGGGCACACGCCTGCTTGTGCCAAGCCCTTCGCCTCATGTCGTGTTGGGGAAAAACCCTGCCCAGCCGAAAAAAAACATTTCATTTTGGCCATAAAAGTTCTAATTTTGAAAATTTTCTCGTAATTTTGAGGCAAACATCTTCTTATTAATAGGTATAAAGGTATTAACCATTTATTTATAACTGTATTCACATGCTACGTAAAATCAGAGTAATACTGGCAGCGGTGTTCTTCACGCTCATCACATTGCTGCTTCTCGACTTTACAGGAGCCACGCATCACTGGCTGGGATGGATGGCCAAGGTCCAGTTTCTGCCGGCCGTGCTGGCGCTCAATGCCGGTGTCATCATCGGGCTTGTCGTGCTCACGCTCATCTTCGGGCGCATCTACTGCTCGGTAATATGCCCGCTGGGCGTGTTTCAGGACATCGTGTCGTGGCTGCACGGGCGCAAGAAGAAAAACCGCTTCTTCTACAGCAAGGAAAAGAGATGGCTGCGCTACCCGCTGCTCGCCGTCTACATCGCAGGCTCGCTTGCCGGCCTGGGCACCATCGTGGCCCTGCTGGCCCCCTACGGCACCTATGGCCGCTTTGTCAACTCGCTGCTGCAGCCGCTCTACATGTGGGGCAACAACGCTATGGCCTGGGTGGCCGCCAAGGCCGACAGCTACATGTTCTACAGCGCCGATGTGTGGCTCAAGGGCGCGGCCCCCTTTATCGCAAGCACGGCAATCATCGTGGTTGTGGCCGTGCTGGCCTGGCGTGGCGGCCGCACCTGGTGCAACACGATATGCCCGGTGGGCACCGTGCTGAGCCTGCTGGCGCGCTTCTCGTGGTTCAAGGTGTATTTTGACCAGGACAAGTGCAAGAAGTGCTCGCTGTGCAGCAAGAATTGCAAATCGGCCTGCATCGACTTCAAGAACTACAAGGTCGACTACAGCCGCTGCGTGACCTGCGGCGTGTGTCTCGACCACTGCCACTTCGACGCCCTGCACTACGGCCACCCCAAGCGCAAGGCCAAGCCCGAAGCCAGCGGCAAGGCCGCGAGCCCGACACGCCGTGCCGTGCTGCTGGGAACAGCCCTGGTGGCTGCCGACGTGGCCATGGCCACAGCCAAGAAGAAGGTAGACGGCGGCCTGGCCGTGCTCGAGCCCAAGAAAGACCCCGGCCGCTCCACGCCGCTCACGCCTCCAGGCTCGATGAGTGCCAGCAACATGAGCCAGCACTGCGTGGGCTGCCAGCTGTGTGTGGCCCAGTGCCCCAACGGCGTGCTGCGCCCCTCGAGCGACCCCATGCACTTCATGCAGCCCGTCATGAGCTACGACCGCGGCGCCTGCCGCCCCGAGTGCACCCGCTGCTCGCAGGTGTGCCCGGCCGGCGCCATCAAGCCCATCACGGCCATCGAGAAGAGCTCTATCCAGATAGGGCACGCCGTGTGGCGCAAGAAATACTGCGTGGTGGTGACCGACCACGTGCAGTGCGGCAACTGCGCCCGCCACTGCCCGGCCGGCGCCATACAGATGGTGCCCATCGACCCGGCCGACGACCTGAGCGACCTCATCCCGGCCGTCAACGTCGAGAAATGCATAGGGTGCGGCATGTGCGAGTATGTGTGCCCGGCCAGGCCCAACTCGGCCATCTATGTCGAGGGGCACCCCGTGCATCGCATCATTTAGTACACTCCACACACTTGCCGCAACCGGCAATTTTCACACACTCACGCAAAAAAAAGAATTGGAACAATGGAAACCAACGACAACAATAAAAAGAGCAAAATATTCAGCCGCCGCACCTTTCTCAAGGGCCTGGGCCTCACGGGCGCAGCCACGGCTGTGCCCGCCATCGTGAGCTGCGCCTCGGGTGGTGACGACGACGGCGGCAACGAGCCCCCCAAGGGCAAAATGACCTACCGCACCAATCCCAAGACGGGCCAGAAGGTGTCGCTGCTGGGCTACGGCATGATGCGCCTGCCCACCCTCAACTCGCACCCTGGCGAGCGCCAGAGTGGCACCGGCATCATCGACCAGAAGATGGTGCAGCAAGAGGTGGACTATGCCATCGAGCACGGTGTGAACTACTTCGACACCTCGCCAGCCTACTGCCAGGGCAAGAGCGAGGCCGCCCTGGGCCAGGCCCTGTCCAAGCACAAGCGCAGCGACTACTATGTGGCCACCAAGATGAGCAACTTCCAGGACTTCGACTTCGACAACTCGGTGAAGATGTTTCACGACTCGCTCAAGTACCTCAAGGTCGACTACATCGACTACTACCTGCTCCACGCCGTGGGCATGGGCGCCAACGGCATGGCCAGCCTCATGGCCCGCTTCATCGACAACGGCCTGCTCGACTACCTGCTCAAGCAGCGCGACAAGGGCACCATCAAGAACCTGGGCTTCTCCTATCACGGCGACATCAAGGTCTTCGACTACCTGCTCTCGATGCACGACAAGTACCGCTGGGACTTTGTGCAAATCGAGCTCAACTACCTCGACTGGAACCACGCCCATGAGATCAACGAGGTCAACACCAATGCCTCCTATCTCTACGCCGAGCTCGAGAAGCGCCACATCCCGGCTGTGGTGATGGAACCCCTGCTGGGCGGCCGTCTGAGCAACCTGCCCGACAAAATCGTGGCCGAGCTCAAGCGCCGCGACCCCGAGCACTCGGTGGCCAGCTGGGCCTTCCGCTACGCCGGCTCCAAGCCCAATGTGCTCACCGCCCTGAGCGGCATGACCTATATGGAGCACCTGAAAGATAACCTGCTCACCTACTGCCCGCTCAAGCCCCTGAGCCAGGCCGAAATGACCTATCTCGAAGAGGACATCGCCAAGCAGATTGTGAACTACAAGACCGTGCCCTGCAACGACTGCAAGTATTGCATGCCCTGCCCCTACGGCGTCGACATCCCAGCCATCTTTGTGCACTACAACAAGTGCTTGAGCGCCAACCAGGTGCCCATGAGCAAGCAGACCGACACCTATGCCGCCGCCCGCCGCGCCTTCCTCATAGGCTACGACCGCAGCGTGCCCAAGCTGCGCCAGGCCGACCACTGCATAGGGTGCGGCCAGTGTGTGCCTCACTGCCCGCAACGCATCAAGATACCGCAAGAGCTGCACCGCATAGGCCGCTATGTAGAATCGCTAAAACAAAATCCAGCATGAGCAACACCCGCAACAATAACATCATCACCCGACGCTCGGCACTCAAGTTGCTGGGCCTCACCACCGCGGCCCTGGCTGCAGGCGGCACCTCGGCCATGCTCGAGAGCTGCACCGCCCACGGGCCAGGCAAGAAAAAAAACAACCGCATCGTGCTCTACTTCACCGGCACCGGCAACAGCCTCTATGTGGCCAAGTCACTGGCTGGCGACAACATCGTGAGCATCCCCGCTGCCCTGCGCGACAAGCGCTACAACTATGAGGCCGACGAGATAGGACTGGTCTATCCAAAATACGGCCCTGTACCCCAAATCGTGCAAGACTTCCTGGCCAAGGCCCGGCTCAAGTGCAACTATTTCTTTGCCCTCATCACCTATGGCCACAACCTCAAGCCCAAAGACCCGGCCAACTTGCTGAAGGTGCTCGAGGGCAAGGTCAAGGTCGACTACCTCAACGGCGTGCACATGGTCGACAACCGCCTCTACAAGTGCGACATGGCACAAAACATCAAGCAAAGCGGCAGCCTCAATGTCGACGCTGCCATTGCCGCCATTAAAAAAGACATCGACAAGAGTAAGCACTACATTGTGGAGCCGCCCACCCCCGAGCCGTCCAAGGGCAAAGACCAGGGCAAGAAGCCCCACGACAAGCCCGAGGCCACAGCCCAGACCATGTTTGAAATCACCGAGGCCTGCATCGGGTGCGGCATCTGCGTGCAAGTGTGCCCCCGAGGCGACTACAAGGTGGTCGACGACGTGGCCGTGGCCCAGGGACCCTGCGAGCGGTGCCTGGCCTGCGCACAAAACTGCCCCCAGCTGGCCATCACCCCCGTCGCGGGCGACGTCAACCCCAAGGCCCGCTACCGCAACCCCAACGTGTCGCTGCGCGAGATCGAGCGCAGCAACTGCCAGAGCCTCATCGTCTCGCCCATTTAGCCCCAGGCCCGGCAATCTCGACACATGCATCACAACAAAATGAGGAGATTTCGGCCCTGCCGTGATCTCCTTTTTTTCAATTTCCAATCTAAAGCACTTTTTTGTAACTTTGCACCTGCATGATACTCGAGAAAATATCGATATTGAACTACAAGAACATAGGCGACGTCGAGCTTCAATTCTCGCCCAAGGTGAACTGCCTCATCGGCAACAACGGCATGGGCAAGACCAACGTGCTCGACGCCATCTACTTCTTGAGCTTCTGCAAGAGCTGCACCAACCAGGCCGATTCCAGCGTGATCAACCACGAGGCCCAGTACATGATGCTCCAGGGCCAGTACACGCGGCGCGACGTGGCCGAGCACATCACCCTCTCGATGCAGCGCGGCAAGCGCAAGCGCGTGAAACGCGGCGACAAGGAGTACAAGCGCCTGAGCCAGCACATAGGGCTGCTGCCCCTGGTCATGGTCTCGCCACTCGACTGGGACCTGATACGCGGTGCCGGCGAGGAGCGCCGCCGCCTCATGAACCACATCATCTCGCAGGGCGATGCGGTGTATCTCGACGCCCTCATACGCTACACCAAGGCCCTCGAGCAGCGCAACGCCATGATCAAGAACGAGTATCGCGACCCGCTGCTCTATGAGACCGTCGAGGCACAGCTGTGCCAGGCAGCGGCCGTCATTCACAGCGCCCGCGAGCAGTGGATCGCGCAGTTTGGCCCCGTCTTCATGCGCTACTACCAGGCCATAGCCGGCGGCCGCGAGCAGGTAGAAATCATCTACAAGAGCCACCTTGCCCAGGCCACCATGCAGCAGGTGCTCGGTGCCAACCGCGAGCGCGACTACATCATGGGCTACACCACCGGCGGCGTGCACCGCGACGACATCGAGTTGCTGCTCGACGGCCACTCGATGCGCAAGACCGGCAGCCAGGGCCAGTGCAAGACCTACACCATCGCCCTGCGCCTGGCCCAATACGACTTCTTGAAGCACAACACCGGCATCACCCCCCTGCTGCTGCTCGACGACATCTTCGACAAGCTCGACGCCAGCCGCGTCGAGAGCATCATCGACGCCGTGAGCGACAAGCGCTTCGGGCAAATCTTCATCACCGACACCAACCGCACCCACCTCGACGAGATCATCAACCGCCTGAGCGACGACTACATGATGATCGCCGTCGACCACGGTGCCTGCAAGCCCATAGTGGAAGGAGGTGTCCAATCATGAAACGCGTAGAGGCCAAGAGCGTGGGCGAGATCATCAACGAGGTGCTGCGCCAAGAGCGCTTGAGCACCCGCCTCGACGAGCACCGCGCCATGGCCCTGTGGCCCGACGTGGTGGGCCCGGGCATCAACAAGTACACCGTGAGCCGCACAGTGAAAAATGGCGTCATGACCGTGGTCATCTCCAGCGCCCCGCTGCGACAGCAGCTCATGATGTCGCGCACCGCCCTCATCAAGCAGCTCAACGACTTCCTGGGCGGGGAGGTCATCACCGACATCGTCTTTAAATAGGCAACACACCTCATCACAGTCTCAATCATCACTAAATCTACATGGTCATGCAAGAAAAAGTCAACAACAAGAACAACAAAAACCGCATCGTGGTCAACACCCCCTTCCTGTGCACAACGCCGGTGCAGATACGCTACACCGACTACGACATGCAGGGACACATCAACAACTCGATCTATTTCAACTTCTTCGACACCGCCAAGATGGACTACTTCAAGAAAGTGCGCGGCAACAACATGCACTGGGAAGACGTGACCGTGGTCATTGCCAACATGAACATCGACTTCTACTCGCCCACACGCTACTTTGAGAACGTGGCCGTCGAGACCCAGACCATCCGCCTGGGCGACAAAAGCCTCACCCTGGTGCACCGCCTCGTCAACACCGACGATCACCAGGTCAAGTGCGTGTGCTCGACCGTGATGGTCTACCTCGACCCCAAGACCCAGCAGCCCGCCACCATACCGCAATACTGGCGCCAGGCCATACGCGACTACGAGGGCCACGACTTGTAGCGTTTTTCCCCCCCACTTCTTATTTCAACAACCTACATATTACTGATTGATGGGCACTTACCGCTTTTCAACAACATTTATCCACAACTTGTGAATAACTTGTAGAGAAGCCGGTGATAAGTTTTACACAATTTATGGCCCCTAAAACTTGACTTTTGAAAAACGCGGCGGCTTAATCAATGCCGGCGCTATCTCCAAAAAAGTTAGCATTTATTTAAAAACCCACAATCAACATGGTTTTCATCAGTTTTTAATAGGTCATAAGCCAAGAATTTATTAAATTTGCACGTTGTTAACAGCCTGTTGATAAGGTACAGAACTCCGTAAAAATCAGCAACAAAGCTTGTGCATAGCCTGTTTATATAAAGTTGCGGGAGTAAAACAACTTAAAAAGCAAGAAAATGGCCCAAAAGTTATCACCGCTATCAACAAGCCATATACACCAACATTATAGAATGAATTCTTTCTATAAAAAAATAAATAAAATTATAATTGATGATTGTTCACAACCCCGGCGAGCCAAGGGATGCCGCGGGAGGGGCAATGCAAGGCACACATAGAGCGAAATAAAAGATATAAAGAAGAGATATGGATTACAATTTTCACGCAATCGAACAGAAGTGGCAGCAATACTGGCGCGACCACCACACCTATCAAGTGGACATCGATGAGAGCAAACCCAAATACTACGTGCTCGACATGTTTCCCTACCCCAGCGGGGCCGGCTTGCATGTGGGCCACCCGCTGGGCTATATAGCCAGCGACATCTTTGCCCGCTACAAGCGACTGCAGGGCTACAACGTGCTTCACCCCATGGGCTATGATGCCTACGGGCTGCCGGCCGAGCAATATGCCATACAGACGGGGCAGCACCCCGAGGTGACCACGGTGAAAAACATCAACCGCTACCGCGAGCAGCTCGACAAGATAGGGTTCAGCTTCGACTGGAGCCGCGAGGTGCGCACCTGCGACCCCAAGTACTACAAGTGGACGCAGTGGGCCTTCCTCAAGATGTTTAAGAGCTACTACAACACCGCCCTCGACAAGGCCCGCCCCATCGAGGAGCTGGTGGCCCACTTTGAGCAGCACGGCAGCCAGGGCTGCAACGCGGCCACCAGTGCCGCCGGCGACGACGCCCAATTCACTGCCGAGCAGTGGCAGGCCTTCTCCAAGGTGAAGAAAGAGGAGGTGCTCATGAACTATCGCATCGCCTACCGCGGCAAGACCATGGTGAACTGGTGCCCCCAGCTGGGCACAGTGCTGGCCAACGACGAGGTGAGCGAGGGGGTGTCGCTGCGTGGCGGCTACCCTGTGGTGCAGAAGGTGATGAACCAGTGGTGCCTGCGCGTGTCGGCCTATGCCGGCCGCCTGCTGCGCGACCTCGACACGCTCGACTGGAGCGACTCGATCAAGGAGACCCAGCGCAACTGGATAGGCTACAGCGAGGGTGCCGAGATGAAATTTAAGGTGGCTGGCAGCGACGTGGAGATGACCATCTTCACCACGCGGGCCGACACGATATTTGGTGTCACCTTCATGGTGCTGGCTCCCGAGAGCGAGTATGTAGACCTGGTCACCACCCCCGGGCAGCGCCAGGCCGTGGACAGCTACATCGACGAGGTGAAGCACAAGACCGAGCGCGAGCGCTTGATCGACAAGAAGGTGAGCGGTGTGTTCAGCGGCTCCTATGCCGTCAACCCCGTCACGGGCGGCAACATACCCATCTACATCAGCGACTATGTGCTGGCAGGCTACGGCACCGGCGCCATCATGGCAGTGCCGGCCCACGACAGCCGCGACTATGCCTTTGCCCGCAAGTTCAACCTGCCCATCATCCCGCTCATCGAGGGTGCCGACGTGAGCAAGGAGAGCTTCGACGCCAAGGAGGGCATCATGATCAACTCGAGCAACGAGCGCCTGCAGCTCAACGGCCTGCAGGTGAAAGAGGCCATTGCCAAGACCAAGCAATATATAGCCCAGGCCGGCATAGGGCATGTGAAGGTGAACTACCGCCTGCGCGACGCCATCTTCAGCCGCCAGCGCTACTGGGGCGAGCCATTCCCCATCTACTACGACGAAGACGGCCAGCCGCAGCCCCTCGACGAGAGCGAGCTGCCGCTGCAGCTGCCCGAGGTCGACAAGTTCCTGCCCACCGAGGACGGCGAGCCCCCGCTGGGCCGCGCCAAGCACTGGGTGGCCAGCAACGGCCGTCCGCTCGAGCTCAACACCATGCCGGGCTTTGCCGGCTCGAGTGCCTACTACCTGCGCTACATGGACCCGCACAACGACCAGGCCCTGGTGGGCAAGCAGGCCGACGAGTACTGGCGCCAGGTCGACCTCTATGTGGGCGGCACCGAGCACGCCACCGGTCACCTCATCTACAGCCGCTTCTGGAACAAGTTTCTCTACGACTACGGCTATGTGTGCGAGCCCGAGCCCTTCAAGAAGCTCTTCAACCAGGGCATGATACAGGGCCGCTCCAACTTTGTGTACCGCATCAAGGACACCAACACCTTTGTGAGCTACAACCTCAAGGACCAGTACGACGTGACACCCATCCACGTCGATGTCAACATCGTGAGCAACGACGTGCTCGACCTCGACAAGTTCAAGGCCTGGCGCCCCGAGTTTGCCGACGCCCAGTTTATTCTCGAGAACGGGCGCTACCTGTGCGGCTGGGCCATCGAGAAGATGTCGAAGTCGATGTTCAACGTGGTCAACCCCGACGACATTGTAGACCGCTACGGAGCCGACACGCTGCGCCTCTACGAGATGTTTCTGGGTCCGGTCGAGGCCAGCAAGCCGTGGGACACCAACGGCATCGACGGCGTGAACCGCTTCTTGAAGAAGCTGTGGAACCTCGTCTTCGACGGCGACAAGCTGCGCCTCACCAGCGAGAAGCCCAGCGCCCAGGCCTTGAAGTCGCTGCACAAGCTCATCAAGAAGGTGACGACCGACATCGAGGTGCTGAGCTACAACACCAGCGTGGCCGCCTTCATGATATGCATCAACGAGCTCTACACCATGAAGTGCCGCAGCAAGGCCATCTACGACGACCTGGTGGTGGTGCTCTCGCCCTTTGCCCCCCACATGGGCGAGGAGTTGTGGCACGTGCTGGGTCACGAGGGCAGCGTGTGCGACGCCCGCTGGCCCAAGTGGAACGAGGAGTACCTCAAGGAGAGCCAGGTGAAATATACCGTGCTCTTCAACGGCAAGCCGCGCTACAACATCGAGGTGCCCACGGGCACCGGCAAGGATGAGGTGCAGCGCATAGCCCTGGCCAACCCGGGCGCCGAGAAGTGGGTGGCCGGCAAGACACCCAAAAAGGTGATTGTGGTGCCCGGAAAGATTGTGAACGTGGTGATATGACGGCAGGTTCTGTCATAAACTAAAAATAAAGAAAAACACGGAGGCAGTGGTGCTCAACCCCAAGGTGCGCCATCTTCCGTGTTCTTCATTTTATAAAGATAGAATATATAACACATTACAGCAATGAGAGAGATAGTATTTGCCACCAACAACGAGCACAAGCTCCAGGAGTTGCGCGAGATAGTGGGCCACAAGTTCAACATCTTGAGTCTGGCCCAGATAGGGTGCCACGACGACATCCCCGAGACGGCCTCAACCATCGAGGGCAATGCCGAGATGAAGGCCCGCTATGTGAAGCAGCACTACGGCTACGACTGCTTCAGCGACGACACCGGCCTCGAGATCGATGCCCTGGGCGGCGAGCCGGGGGTGTACAGCGCCCGCTATGCCGGCCCGGGTCACGACAGCGAGGCCAACATCGACAAGGTGCTCGCCAAGCTCCAGGGCGTGCCGCCCGAGCGGCGCACGGCCAGATTTCGCACGGCAGTGGCCCTGCTGCAAGGCCAGCAGCTGCACATCTTTGAGGGTAAGGTCGAGGGCCACATCCTCACCGAGCGGCACGGCACGGGCGGCTTTGGCTACGACAGCATCTTTGCTCCCGTCGAGGGCCGGGGCCTCACCTTTGCCCAAATGCAGCCGCAGGAGAAAAATGCAATAAGCCACCGCGGCCGTGCTGTGGCACGCCTGGTGCAATTCCTGGCCAGCCAGGAATAACTAATAAAATCGTTAAATAAAAACAGAAAAACGGTGACAAGATGATCGTGGCCGTGCCTGCAAGGTGACAAAAATTCTTTCCAATGTTTTGAGAATTGGAAAGAATTGGATAACTTTGTCATCGTCGACATAGATATGGAAAAGGCTCCTAAAGTAAGCAATGGCGAGGTGCTGAGGGCTATGATAAAGCAGGCTTCGTTGCCCGAAGCAGTGCGGTTGTTGGTGCAAGACATCAATGATCACTACGAATATTGGGATAAGGTGAAGTACAAGCCACTACCCCAGGGATTCACTCATGATGACTTGTGGCGGCTGGTTGTTGCCGACCGGAAAAGATCGGACATCATGGTATGGAAAAAATATCACATTCATTTTGCCTTGACCAGTGCCATGCAACTGCAATGCCACAAGTTTGACATGAATTTTGGAGGTTCGTGGGAGTCTTCTGCCCTGATACCCAGTAGTCACAGGGAACGTTACTTAGAGAGTTCGCTCATGGAGGAGGCCATCTCGTCGAGCCAGATGGAGGGAGCGGCAACAACACGAAAGGTGGCTAAGGAGATGCTGCGCAAGCGCACTGCCCCTAAGGACAAATCACAGCAAATGATAGTGAACAACTATCAAACGATTCAATTTATTGTTGCGCACAAAAACGAGCCGCTCACACAGGAGATGCTCCTCCGCGTGCATCGGTTAATGACCTACAAAACGCTGGAGCATGAAGAAGATGCTGGAAGATTTCGCAACAACAATGAGGTTGTGGTAGAGAATGCCATCACACACGATGTCGTGCACACGCCCCCTGCGTTTGAGGATTTACCGCAGTTTGTGGTTGAATTATGCAAGTTTTTCAATGATGAGCAGCCCACGCCATTCATTCATCCAATCATCAAGGGCATCATCATCCACTTCATGTTGGCCTATATGCATCCCTTTGTGGATGGCAATGGACGCACGTCGAGGGCTTTGTTCTACTGGTACATGCTCAAGCAAGGCTATTGGCTTACAGAGTATCTGTCTATATCAAGAATTATTTATCGTTCTAAGCGATTGTATGAGAAAGCCTTCCTCTATACCGAAACCGACAACATGGATATAGGCTACTTTGTCAGTTACAACCTGCGTGTGCTGGAGCTGGCCTTTCAAGACTTGCAGAGCTATTTGCAAAGAAAAATTGAAGAACGCAAGGTGGCCTCAACCTATCTCAACATTCCAAACGTCAACGAGCGTCAGGCCGAAATGATAAAGATATATGCCGACAATCCAAAAGACATGTACACGGTAAAAGATTTTCAGTCCCGTTTCATGGTCACGCCCACCACCATCAAGAGTGACCTTGACTATTTAGTAGATATTGGAATGATAAAGCCAGTGCCGTTGAACAAGGTAAAAAGAGGCTATGTAAAAGGCGACAAGTTTGATGAGGTTGTAAGTAAGCTGAAAAAGTGACAAAATTCTTTCCAATGTTTTGAAAATTGGAAAGAATTGGAAAGTTTTCACTATTGTAAAGGCCTGCAAGTTGCGTGGCCCTTTTCGGTGCCGCCGTTGCACTCATGAAACACATGAAAAATGGATGCGAAAAAAATAGGAGTTGTGCTATTTTAAAATTGTGCCCAATTCATTAACTTTGCATGTTGATAATACACCCGCACACATAGATAGATAGTATACGATGACAGACGTGAAACAGAAGATGAGAGAGATACTCGATGCCGAGAGCCGTGCCATAGCCCAAATACCAGTGACCGACGGTTATGCCCAAGCTGTAGAAATGATCGTGCAGTCGCACAACCGCGGCGGCAAGCTCGTGACATCGGGCATGGGCAAGTGCGGCCAGATTGCCGAGAACATTGCCACCACATTCTGCTCAACCGGCATTCCGGCCGTGTTTCTTCACCCCAGCGAGGCCCAGCATGGCGACTTGGGCATTCTGCAGCCCAACGACGTGATGCTCTTGCTCTCCAACTCGGGCAAGACCAACGAGATTGTGGCGCTGGTGACACTGGCCAAGAACCTGTATCCACAACTGCCTATCATCGTCATCACCGGCAACAAGGGCAGCGAGCTGGCACAGCACAGCGACGTGTGCCTGCACACGGGGGGCGCCCCCGAGGTGTGCCCGCTGGGCCTCACGCCCACCACATCGACCACCATGATGACAGTGATGGGCGATGTGCTGGTCGTCAACACCATGCTGGCCACAGGCTTCACCCGCGAGGAGTATGCCAAGCGGCACCACGGCGGCTACCTGGGGGTGAAGAGCCGCCAGGGGTGTGCAGCTGGCAGCAAGTAAAGAAAAAGAGTTTTTTCACAGACTATATATGCGCAAAATAATTGCAATAGGGGAATCGGTACTCGACACGGTTTTCAAGGGAAACACACCGGTAAAGGCCATGGTGGGCGGTCGCATCGCCAATGCCGCGGCCACGCTGGGTATGCTGCAGCTGCCAGTAACAATGTGCAGCGAGTGCGGCACCGACAGCGTGGGCGACATCATTGTCGACTTCTTGCAGCGCCACCAGGTTTCGACCCAGTCGGTCGACCGCTTTACCGACGGTGCCACCGCTCTGGCGGCTATCTTCAAGGGCGAGAACGGGCATGACGACAAGATAGTGAACTACGGCCGGTATCCGGTCGACCGCTTCGACGTGGTGTGGCCGCGCATCGACGAGAACGACATCGTGCTCTTCGGCTCGCTCTATGCCATCGACAGCCCGCAGCGCGAGCACCTGTTCGAGCTGGTGCAGTATGCCCGCGAGCGCAAGGCCCTCATCGTGTACCTGCCTGGGTTTCAGCACGGCATCAACTTCCGCATCACGAGGGTTATGACGGCCATACTCGAGAACCTCGAGATAAGCGACATCGTGATTGCCCACGAGCGCGACATCAACAACATCTTCCCGGGCGAGAGCGCCGCCGAGGCCTATCGCAACCACATTGAGTTTTACTGCCCCACCTATCTGCACATCAATCCCGACTTGAGCGTGACCATGTTTGCCGGCAAGCAGCGCCGCGAGTATGCCGCCGCCACCCCTGCCACAAGCAACCTGCTGGGCTGGCAGGCCGGTTTCACGGCCGGCATCATCTATGAGCTCATGTGCCGCGGGCTGCGCCGCGACCAGCTGCTCGAGCTCGAGCCCCAGGTGGCCGCCGCTGTGTTGGCCTCGGCCCAGGACTTTGCCGCCCAGTGCGCCTCGGCGCCCGACAATTGCCTCCCGCCCGGCTATGCCGCCTCGCGGGTGGCCGCCTACGCCTCGCGGGCCGACGAGCGCGAGAAAAACATGGCCAAGTGATGTAGCGACGATACTCATTTTTGTTTTTATAGAATATAAACATAATTCAGATAGCACGATGAAAAAGCTGTTGATTGAAGAATCCTTCCCCACGCTCAAAACCGACCTCACGGCTCTCACGGCCCAGGTCGGGAAAACTGGCGAGTTGCCCCCCTTGCAGGACCTCGACACGGCGACAGCCATCGACCTGCGCCTGTGGCACGTGAAGTACTTGATGCAGCACGAGCGGCAGCACGATGCCGCTATGGCCATCGATGCCATGGTCTTCGACGACAGCATTGCCGGCTTCCCGCTGCTGCACCATGCCTGGCTGTGGCTGGCCCGCATGTCGCTCTTCATCGACAGCAACGACTACATGCTGGCCCTGGGCAGCGCCGAGAATGCCCTCAACGTGCTGGTCGACGTCACGGCCAAGCGCAGCGAGGACTTTCTGGCCATCGTGGCCTCGCTGCTCTACAACCTGGCCTATGTGCACTACATGACCGACGACAACGCCCGCGCCGTGAAGGAGCTCACCAAGTGCCAGAAGCTCTTTGAGCGCCTGGTGAAACGCAACAACGCGCGCTTCTCGCCCATGCTGGTCTATGCCGTCGAGGCCTCGACCACCATCTTCAAGTCGCGCATCAAGCAGATGAACGTGTTTGCCCACTACCAGACCACCACCGAGCTCTACACCGCCATGCTGGCCGACAAAGACTCGCAGAAGGTGCGCATGGCCCTGGCCAACCTGGTCGACTCGCTGCGCCACGAGGGCGACCTCATGCTGCAGATGGGCAACGCCCGCAACGCGGTGAAATTCTACACCAAGGCCCTGCGCTACCAGAAGAAGATAAGCCCCGTGATGGGACACAAGGAGCTCACCCTGTCGATAGGCCTGGCCAAGGCCCTGCTGCGCCTGGTGAACCGCCGTGCCGCCGCCGAGCAGCTGCTCAACTCGCTGCTGCCCCTGGCCCAGCGCCTGCAGGCCGGCGACGAGATACTCGAGATAGAGCAACTGCTCAACAACCGCAACAAGAACAGCAACATCATGAGCATGCTCAAGGGCATGTCGTGATGCCAGCCGTCGAGATCATCCCAACCCCAACCGCATTATTATTATCGTTGTTATGAAAAAGAAAAGCATGCTCGACTTGCACCGCATCACGGCCGCCCAGTTCAAGCAAGCCCCCAAGATGCCTGTGGTGGTCGTGCTCGACGACGTGCGCAGCGAGATGAACGTGGGCAGCGTGTTTCGCACGGCCGACGCCTTTGTCGTCGAGCGCATCGCCCTGTGCGGCATCACGGCCGTGCCGCCCATGCCCGAGATACACAAGACCGCCCTGGGCGCCGAGTGCAGCGTCGAGTGGCAGCACTATGCCACCGCCCTCGAGGCCGTGCAGCAGCTGCGCAGCGAGGGCTACACGATATGCACCATCGAGCAGGTGCACGGCAGCGTGAGTCTTGAGCGCTACAACATGGAGCGCGGCCGCAAGTATGCCATCGTGTTGGGCAACGAGGTCAAGGGCGTGAGCCAGCAGGTGGTCGATGCCAGCGACTGCTGCATCGAGCTGCCCCAGCGCGGCACCAAGCACAGCCTCAACATTGCCAACACCGCCGCCATCGTGATGTGGCAATTTTTTGAGCACCTCATGCTGTAGATTGACGGGGATTTCAGCGGTTTACTCCTCCACTGCCTGTAGCTGTGCCGCCCGCTTTTTTGGGGGGGGCTTGGTATACTTGGGCGGCCGTTATGGATTATGGTAGTTTTTGGAAACATAATGGGCGGCCAATGGCGATGGAATTTATTTTTTTTATTATTTTTGCCGTTTGGAAAAACGGCTGTTGCTCCTTGGCTGGAAAATTGAGGCTGAGCACATTGAGTTGTTTTTCTGTTATGTAACTGTGATTATTAATTTTTAAAAAACTATATTTAGATGCTAAAGAAAATCTTTTGTTTGCTTTGTTGCATCGTTGCCTTTGTGCTCCCGTCGTGGGCAGGCGGCACCGATTATTACTACAAGGTGACAGCCACGGCACAGCCCACAGGTGTCGGCAAGGTCTATGTGTCGAAATCTAATACAGAACCAAAAAGTACTGATTATGAAGATACAAAGATCCTTATCACTTCGGAAAATTCCACCCAGAAGGCTGCCTCCAGGGAGTTTTATCTGTTTGCCAAACCTGCCGAGGGCTATGTGTTCGACAAGTGGACCAAAGACGACGGTACTACCGAGGTGAGCAGGCAGAAAAGTACTTCTACAGGTACGCTCACCAGTTCTTCCACAGAAAAGAGCAATCCTGCGGAATATGGCTATATAGCTCATTTCTCCAAGGCAGGTGATGTGTATGTGGTTTCTGAAGACGAGACCATGGGTACCGCAGGCATCGACAATCCTAAAAACACTGTTGGCGACGCGGTTACGTTGACGGCCTATCCCGATATGTTCTCTGGCATATTCAAGGCGTGGACCAAAGACGGCAAGGTAGTGTCGACCCAAAATCCCTACACCTTTACCGTCGACGAGGCAAGCAAAGGAAAGTATGTGGCGACCTTCACCAAGAAGGATATGGAGAAAAAGGGTTTCTACTGCTATGTGCACAATGTGAAATTCAAGCGCAGCCTGGGCTTGATGGGCATTTCTGACAAAAATGTGAGCACCAGCAACCGCTATCTCACGAACTCCATCATGCTGCTCGAGGATGGCAGCGACATCATGCGCTCGTCGCCCGCCTTTGTGCTGAAGTTGACAGGAAGTTCTGATGGGTATGGTGGGCTTGAAAATGCCAATCTCGAGGCTCAAGGCAAGGGGAGCAAGGATATTGCAAATAATAAGACTTACACTTTCTCTAAGCACGGCGACCACTTATATATCTATGGTTCGGCAGGAAGCGCTACTGCCTATATGGTCGACTATGCCGATGCGTTTACCCAGGAGGAGCACCTGGGCAAGGTGAACCACCCTGGCCTCTACAACGGTGCCAACGAGAATGATGCTTCTTATCACTGGGTGGTAACGCCCATAAGCGAAGATAGCAAGGACTTCTGCTTCGGTGCCATGCCGTCGCCGAAAACCAAAGACGAGGCCGGCAAGTACTACACCACGATGTACACCAAGTTTCCCTATCGCTGTCTCGACGGGGTGAAAGCCTATGTGGTGAGCAGCGTCGACGAGACGGCCCACAAGGTGGTGCTCAGCGAGATCAAGTCGGGCGAGGTGCCGTCGGGCACCCCCGTCGTGCTGGAGTGCACCAGCACCAAGCCTGTCGAAAATCGCCTGTTGCCCCTGGTGGAGGAGCCTGCCGCCATCGCCGAGACCAATCGGCTCAAGGGCGTGATTTGGCTCAAGGACGAGAATAAGACCGAGGATAAGTACCGCACCAAGTTTGACAGCCAGACGATGCTGGTGTTGAGCAACGACGAGCTTGCCTTCAAGAATGTGAACAACACCGATGTGCTGGCCGGCGGCACTGGCCAGACGGGCACCTTGACCTATATTGCCAACAACACCTGCTACCTGACTGTGGACAGCAAGATGACCGAAGCCACCACCTTCACCATCGAGAAGGGCTCGAGCGTGGTGACCAAGGAAACCACCCTGGCCGGCTTGAGCCAGGAGGCGGCCGACGGCGTCACGCCCTACAAGCTCACGGGCGACGACCTGGAGTGTGTGGGCGCCATTGCCAGCGACAGCTACAATTATCTGGTGGTGAAAGACGGCGGCTACTCGACCCAGGCCACGAGCAACAAGCAGAGCTACAGGGAGTATCTCATACGCTCGAGCTACAATGGCGGCAAGGAGAACACCACCAGGCAGACCGCCTATGACCAGAGCAACTGGATACTGGTAGACCTGTCGGGCATCGCCGGTGCCCAAGTCGACAACTACCGCAATTGCAAGATTACCTCGATCACGGGCACCTACCACAAGGAGAACCCCCGCTTTGTGGCAACACAGATTGTGCTGGGTGACAAGACGGCCCCCTACGCGCCCAACCACTATATCGCCACCAACTTCATGACCACCTACTGCGCCGACGGCACGGGCAATGGCGTGAAAGATGCCGCAGGCAACACCTACTACTTCATGAACCCCAAAGACGGCGAGTGGGCCATCGTGGCCTGGGCCGTGTGGGACAAGGCCACGCAGGCCTTCTATGTGCCTGCCAAGGACGACGAGGGCACCAACGCGCACGGCTTTGCCGGCGGCTTCAAGGTGGACTTGCGCTACAACGAGGGCGACATCACCAATGTGGAGAGGCTCGACGAGCAAAGCGACAAGGGCCAGAACGTGTACACCTTCCCGGCCTTGATTGTGAAAAACACCGCCACCAGCGCAAGCGCGCCCCGAAGGGCCGCGATCAAACCCGATACAAGGGAGCTGAGCACGACCTACACGGTCTATCCCCTCTCGCTCAGTGCCGGCAGCGTGGTGACCGGGGTGAGCACTGTGGACCAGGCCAAGACGGTGCGCAGCGTCGTCTACTACAACCTGCAAGGCATGGCCAGCCCCACGCCCCATGCCGGCCTCAACGTGGTGGTGACCCGCTACACCGACGGCTCGACCCAGGTGGCCAAGGTGATGCGCCCGTAGCCGCCCTGCAATATCGCTGAAACAGCAATACATGATTTCGAGGCAAGTGTGAAATTGTAACATTTGCCTCGAAATTTTTTTAGAAAATTGTGAAGAATTGAGAATAATGCTTAAATTTGCAATCAATGGGTCGTATAGATAGAAATAGATTGTGGGCAATGTGGATGCTGCTGCTGCTTGTGGCGGCAGTGCCGGCCCTCGCCCAAAGACGTGACTACAAGCCCATTGCGGTGACGTGGACCCACGGCCTGCCCGTCAAGCCCGACAGCAGCAACTTTGTGACCGCCAGCTACGTTGTGGCCTCGCCTGGTGAGAAGATATACTCGCGCCTGGGCCACGCCACCTTGCGCCTGGAGTGCCCCAGCTACAAGTTGGACTACTGCTTCACGTTTGAGACCGACGTTGAGCCGGGCGACTACCTGCGCTTCTTTGCCGGGCAGGCGCGAGGCCGCATTGTGGCAGTGCCCACGGGGCTGTTTCTGGCACCCTACGCCCGCGAGGGCCGCCAGGTGCGCCAGTATGAGCTCAACCTGAGTCTTGCCGAGAAGCGGGAGCTGTGGCGCATGCTCGACAACGACATGGTGAGCGACGAGCGCCGCAAGTTCAATTTTGTGACAAACAATTGCACCTCGATAAGTTTTTCTATGGTCGAGGACTGCCTGCAAGGGGAGCACATCGACTATGTGTGGCCCCGGGTCATGTCGCAGGACAACGGCAACGGCGTGCGCTATCTCATGCGGCACTCGCCGTGGCTGTCGTTCATCTCGATAACCCTGCTGGGCACCGAGAGCGACAAGTACTGGGACAATCACAGCCGCGTGGCCCCCGAGCTGGTGATCGACATCGAGCGGCACTCGCGCATTGTGGCCCCCGACGGCCGTTGGCGCCCCGTGCTCACGGGCGAGCAGCGCGAGTTGCTGCCCCTGCGCCACCGTCTCTCGGCCCCCAGCAAGGCCTCGCCCGGCGTGGTAGCTGCCTGCCTGCTGCTGGTGGTGCTGCTGGCGACGGTGCTCGAGTGGAAGCCCGGCTGGCGGCGGCCGGCACAGGTGGCCGATGCCGTGCTGCTGGGCTTGCAGACGGCAGCGGGCCTGCTGCTGCTCTACATGAGCACGGTGGCAAGCCTCTTTGGCACCCACTGGAACTGGTATATCATACCCTTCAATCCCGTGCCGCTGGTGGTGTGGCTCGTGTGTCGCCGGCGGCGGCACTATGGCCGGGTGTACGGGTTCTACACCGCTGTGCTTGTGCTCTTCATGCTGGCCACGCCCCTGAGCAGCCAGCTCGACTGGCAGCACCAGCTGGTGGTGGCCGCCCTGGCCGTGCGCACAGCCTCGCACGCTGTGGCCTATCGTCGCCGCCAGGGCGCCCACAAGTGACCGAAAAAAAACAATCGTGTGAATGTTGAAATATATATAGTTCTGTAAAAAAAACTTGTATTGGCAGTTGCCAGGGTAGTGCGTGCGCGTGCATGTGAGCCCGTGGGCTGTATTTGGGAGCGAGAATAATCGCTGAGTATGTACTGACTCTATACTATACTATTTTTAATGTTTTGCAAGATTGGTTGTTTTAATACATTAACACTCAAAACAATTTCTAATGATGAGAAAACTATGTTTAATCCTGCTGGCCGCGTGCCTCGCCTCGATGGCGGGCTGGGCGCAGGAGCTCAGGCAGGCCGACGTGGGCACGATGCGCACACCGCCGTCGCTGCCCCAGCAACTCGAGGCCACCGGAGTGCTGGAGGCCACCCAATGGAACCAGCAAGCCGTGCCGGGCAAGAGCGGCCGTGCCACGGCAGGAAAAGTGAGACTTAAAGCATCGATTGCCGACTCGCTCACGCTGGCCGAGATCGATGAGAGCGTGACCGGCACCAAGCAGGCCAGCGCCATTGTCACGACCAAGGCCTATGGCACCAACCAGGCCTATGTGTACAACCTGTGGGGCCTGCGCGACACGCTCACGGCCACCTACGACCAGCGTGCCGGCACCATCAGCATCAACCCCGGCCTTGTCTACAACCACCCCACCTACGGGCCCGTGTGGATATGCCCCTATGATGCGAAGGCCAACACCTACTCGACGAAGAACCCCATCAAGGGCACCCTCAATGCCGACGGCAGCGTCACGCTGAGTGGCTGGGGCGTGTTTGTGACCGAGGGCGACTACAAGGGCGGCTCGTTTGCCCGCTTCAAGGGCAGCGAGCTCGAGGTGCCCAACGCCGTGATGACCGACACGCTTTACGACATCAACAATCCGAGCTCGCGCACGACGGTGTTGAGCTACCCGGTGTATATCGACAGCGTGAGCGCCAACCAGGTGAGCATCTTGAACTTCAGCGGAATAGGCGCTGTAGTCAACGCCGTGCTCAACCCCGACAAGACCGTAACCATTGCACCGCAGCGCGTGCTGACCAACAGCATGTATGGCGACTTCTACTGCTACAGCCACGACTGGAACGGCGCGCCGCTTAACAAGGGCTCTATCACGGCCACCAGCACAGCCACCAGCTGGACGCTGGGCTCGTGGGGCATATTCTCGCGCAACGTGCTGAGCCTCATGGCCCGCGGCTACTGGAACTCGACGATAAACTTTGCCTCGGGGCTGGTGACCTATCCCGAGAAGAAAAATCTCGACTGGAGCGGCTCGGGCACCGAGGCCGACCCCTATGTGATCAAGACCCTCGACCAGTACCTGGCCTTTGCCGAGAGTGTGAACCTGGGTCAGAGCTACCAGGGCAAGTACATCGCGCTGGGCAACGACATCGACATGAGCAGCCTTGCCGAGGCCTACCGGCCGGTGGGCAATGAGAGCCACCCCTTTGAGGGCACCTTCGACGGCAAGGGCTACACCTTGAAAAACTGGAGCCACACAGCCTACGACGAGTCCTATCAGGGCCTCTTCGGCATGGCAGGCGCCCAGAGTGTGATCAAGAACTTGAAAGTCGACAACCCGTCGCTCACCAGCGCGGGCGCCTACACAGGCATCGTTGTGGGCTACTCGAGCGGCGTGGTGAGCAACGTGACCGTGACAGGGGCCACGATGAAGCACAACAACAGCTTTGGCGGCGGCGTGATAGGTGCCTTCAAGGGCACTACGGCAAGCAACCTCAGCTTCACTGGCACCCTCACGGGAGCCGGCGAGACCGGCGGCGTGATAGGCGAGCTGCAGGCCGGCACCGTGACCGACCTCGAGTCGCACGGCACCGTGAGCGTGGAGAGCGTGTACTCGAGCGTGTTTCACGGTCTGGGCGGCGTGATAGGCGGCACCCTCAACAAGGGCGAGATGCACATTGAGCGTTGCTACAACGACGCCATGGTCAACGCCACGGCCAGCAACGTGCTCACCGGCGGCGTTGTGGGCGACCTGGCCTATGCCAACCTCTCGGGCAGCTTCAATGTGGGCCCCGTGGCCGCAGTGTGCACCACGAGCCGCGAGCTCGACGGCACCATCAACCAGGTGGGCGCTGCTGGCGGCGTGGCCGGGCGCGTGTATGGCTCAACGATGACCGACTGCTACAACAGCAACATCGTGATCAACAGCGGCAACAATGAGCACGTGGGTGGCCTGCTGGGCTATGTGGTGAAACCCATCATGACCTATGTGAACGGCCACTTCGAGGGATACAAGAACCCGTCGCGGTTGACCAGCTGCTACAACAGCGGCGAGGTGATCACGCCCACCATGCGCTCCACGCAGGGCTTCTATGGCTCGACCTATGCCGACAGTGTGCTGGTGAACTGCTACTTCGACCAGCAAGTGACCGGCAACGTGATGCCCGACCCCTCGGCCAGCTGCATCATGCGCACTGCCCAGCTCACCAGCGGCACCCTGCCGCAGGGCTTCGACAGCAAGGTGTGGACGGCCACTGCAGGCCTCTACCCCGCCCTCAAGCACTTTGCCACGAGTGCCGAGTCGCACCTCTCGGTGTCGCCCCTCACCTTTGCAGGCAGCGAGACCTCGCGCAAGGTGAAGACGGCCTTCACCGTGTCGAGCGTGAACAATATCGTGTGGCGCATCTTTGCCAACTCGAGCTATGTGACCTCGTCGACCGGCCTGGTCATGAGCGGCGACAGTGTGAAAATCAACAATGTGAACTCGAGCGAGACCATGGTGGCCCGCATCGACGGCAACGACAAGCTGGTGAAGATGGTGATGCTTGAGACGGTAGATCCCACGGCCTTCCGCGGCAGCGGCACCCAGGACGACCCCTACCTGATAAGCGACAAGGACGACTTGATAAAGCTCAACGAGGGTGTGACCGTGAACGCGCAGACCTATCTGGGCGACTACTTCAAGCAGACCAACGACATCGACCTGGAGAACGCCACCGACTTTGTGGGCATCGGGGCCGACGGCAAGAGCGCTCACAACTTTGCCGGCACCTACGACGGCCAGGGCTACACGATACACCGCCTCTATATCGACAGCGTGGGTCTCAACGGCTTTGGCAAGGCCACGCCGTCGAAGTCGCGCCAGTATGCCGGCTTCTTCGGCTATATAGGCCCCAAGGGTGTGGTCAAGAACCTGAACATTGCCAGCGACTGCCACTTCTATGCCTACGGCTATGTGGGCGCCATCGCCGGCTACAACAAGGGCACGATTGAGAATTGCCGCAACTATGCCGACGTGACGGCTGCCTATACCAACGCCGGCGGCATCACGGGCTACCAGGATACGGGCTCAAAGGTGATCAACTGCTACAACAGCGGCACCGTGACGGTGGGCAGCAACCGCGCTGCGGGCATTGTGCCCTACAGCAAGGGCACTACCGCCGGCTGCCAGAACGACGGCCTGGTGCGCTGCACCTATCTGCCCGACTATCCCGACGACGGGCCTTACAACGCCGGCGGCATTGTGGGCTCAACATCGAGTGCGGCTGTGATAACCGACAACATCAACACTGGCACCGTGACGGCCTACAGCAACACGGCCGGCATCGTGACCTCGGCATCGACCGGCTCGTTGATAGCCCGCAACATCAACTACGGCTCGGTGATCAACGGCAACCCCGACGACTATGGCACGGGTGCCTTCACGGCCCGCGACCTCACCACGGTGACCAGCGGCTACAACTTTGAAAACAACTACTACGACAAGCAACTGGGCTACTACGGCGCTGCCTATCGCGCACCCTTCAAGGGCATCAACGGCCTGCTCACGCGCCAGCTCACCAGCGGCGAGGCACTCGAGGGCATCGATGCCCAGCAGGTCGACTTCGCAGCCGGCCAGTACCCAGTGCTCAAGCGCTTCAAGGATGAGCCCGCGGCTGTGGCCCACCGCAACATGGTGGTGACCCTGCCCGACGACGAGACCATCGACGACGTGCGCCACACGGCTGCCTTGAGCGACACGGCCAGCTGGAGCCTGGTGAAGGCACAGCAATTTGCCATCGAGGACGGCAACCGCCTCACGGTGGCCATAGCCGGCGACACTGCCCTGCGCGACACGCTCACGGCCAGCCTGGGCGGCTACACCAAGGTGATACCGCTGCGTGCGCAGCCCATCGCCTTCACAGGCAGCGGCACCAAGGCCGACCCCTACCAGATACGCTCTAAGGCCGACATGCTCTTGCTGGCAAGCTACACCAACGACGCCGACTATGCCTTCACCGGCCGCTACTTTAAGGTGATGAACGACATCGACTTCGACACCACAGCCTATGTGCCTGTGGCAGTGAAACTGCACAAGCTCGACGCCGACTTCGACGGCAACGGCAAGAAATTCCTCAACATCAACTACACGAGCGACTACAGGCTCTCGACCGGAAGATACTTTGCCCTGATAGGCAACGTGGGCGAGAACGGCCGCGTGCACAACGTGAACCTGGCCAGCGGCTACATGGCTGCCTACGGGAGCACGGGCGGCATTGCCGGCCGCGTGTATGGTACCGTCGACAGCTGCGAGAGCCACATCACCGTGTCGACGACCAAGGACGATGGCTTCGGCGGCATTGCCGGCCGCGTGATGGGCGGCGGCAAGGTGACCAACTGCAAGGGCTACGCCAAGTTTGACGCCAAGTACGACAACGTGGGCGGCATCGTCTACGACGTGCTGCGCGGCGGCCTGGTGGAGAACTGCGAGAACTACAGCGACATCAATGCGCCCTACACGGGTGTGGCCGGTATCGCTGCCGAGAACGCCGGCACGATAAGCAACTGCGTGAACCACGGCGCCATCGCCGGCAAGGGCTCGGTGGGCGGCATCGTGGGCGTCTCGCTGGGCGGCGACGTATTGCTCAATTGCCGCAACGAGGGCACCGTCACAGCCACTGGCTCGGAGGCTGGCGGCATCCTTGCCTCGACGACCAACCGGAGCGACTCGATCATCATCGCGGGCTGCAGCAACACGGCTGCCGTGAGCGCCAACAAGTATGCCGGCGGCCTCGTGGGCTATGCCTATGTGAAAATGCTGGTCGACAGCTGCTACAACAAGGGCGACGTGAGCACCGTGGCAAAATATGCCGCCGGCTTGCTGAGCTATGCCTACACGGGCAGCCGCTTCACCCACTGCTACAACACGGGCACGGTGATAGGCGGCGGCGACTATGCCGGCGGCCTGGTAGCCGATGTCAACGGCGAGGACTTTGTCGTGAGCGACTGTGTGAACTACGGCGACGTGATGGGTTCGGGCATGTATGGCTCGGGCATTTCCAGCTCCTATGAAGGCGTGATGGAGCGCGTGGTGAACTATGGCCACGTCGAGAGCGACAGCTATGCCGCCGGTATCACGGGCTATGCCAGCGATGCCAAGTATGTGAACTGCGTGAACTACGGCGACGTGGCCATGACCGGCACCACACGCGACTATGCTCCGGCTGGCGGCTTGATGGCCCTGAACCGCGCCTCGAGCATGACCAACTGCTACAACCTGGGCAAGGTGACGAGCACGGCCTATGCCTCGGGCCTGATAGGCGACGCACGCGACGACACGTCGTACGGGCCCTTCAACGTGCGCAACTGCTACACGGCAGGCGAGATAAGCGGTCCCGACTCAAGCTACGTGAGCCACGTGACTGCCTCGACCGACGACGAGGTGCTGCTCGACAGCGTGTACTACGACATCACGGTGAACCGCACTGTGCCCTACTCCAACATCGACTCGACCGGCATTGCACTCTCGACCCGCGAGATGGTGCACGCCGCCCTGGGCGATGCCTATGTAGAGCGTGTGGGCATGTATCCCGTGCTCGCCGAGCTGGCCGACAGCGTGCTGAGCAACTGGTATGCCGCCACGGTGGTGCTGCCCGAGGGCTTCGGTCCCGACAGCGTGGCCGGCCCCTTCATCGTGGGCGACCCCGAGGGTACCACGTGGACGGCCAGCCCCGAGATTGTGACCATCGACGGCAACGTGGCCACGCCCACTGCCACCGGCGAGGTGACCCTGACCAAGACCTGCGGCACCCACACGCGCAGCTACCGCCTGGTGGTGACAATGACCACCGGCGTGACCGACGTGGATGCCAGCGATGCTGCCATCGTGGCTCGCGAGTACTTCAACCTCAACGGCCAGAGCCTGGGCACCAAGCGGCCCGAGAGCGCCGGCATCTATATCGAGCGCGACCGCTACAGCAACGGCGCCGCCCGTGCCCGCAAGATTGTGGTGAAGTAACGCACACAGGCCGACACAGCGCGTGTGCGGCCGATTGAAAATTTCCATTGCCCGCCGGGAATGTTGCCCAGGCGGGCAATGTTGTTTTATTGGGGGGAAAAAAAACGACAGCCCAAAAACAGCGCCCAGGCCTGAGCCTCACAAAAATGCAGCGAAATCAAGCGATTTTTGCCCGTTTTATACTTACCTTTGCATCACAACACAAAAGACACATTACAGCTATCAGAGCGATTAAAAGCAAACTATATGAATTTGAAAGCAAAACCATTCATCAAGTGGGTTGGCGGAAAAGGCCAGCTCATAGAGCAACTGGAAGTGAAACTCCCAGCTGACTTTGATAATTGGAAAAACGCCACCTACATAGAGCCATTTGTAGGGGGTGGGGCTATGCTGTTTCACATGTTGCAACAGCATCCTAATATCAAGCGTGCTGTAATCAATGACATCAATCACGACTTGATAACTTGCTATACAACTGTGCGTGACCACGTTGAAGAGTTGATTCCAGCCTTGCGCGAGATACAAGCACAGTATTGCTCTTTGCCCGACATGGATGCGAAACGTGAAATGTACATGGATGTGCGCCAGCGTTACAATGAGAAAAATCTTGACCCGATAGAAAATACTACCAAGTTTTTCTTCCTTAACCGGACATGTTTCAATGGCCTGTATCGTGTGAACAAGAAAGGATTGTTTAATGTTCCTTACGGAAAGTTTATGCAACCACAAATTTGTGTTAACTAAAGACTAAGGATTATGGCTAAGATAAAAGTTGAAAATACAGAAATATCTGTTGTTAGTGTGCAAAACGAGGATTATATCTCTTTGACAGATATGGCACATAGCCAAATGCAGGAACACATAATTTTCAGATGGATGAGCCTTAAAAGTACAATAGAATATCTCGGTGAATGGGAAATGCTATATAATCCGAATTTTAATTGTACCGAATTCGATACAATTAAAAATGCAGCAGGAAGCAACAACTTCGTGCTTTCTGTAAAGGCATGGATTCAAAGAACAGGTGCAATAGGCATCATGGCAAAAGCTGGCCGATATGGTGGAACTTATGCTCATCGAGACATTGCGTACCACTTTGGAATGTGGATTAGTCCTCGTTTCCAACTTTTGTTGGTAAAAGAGTATCAACGTCTTAAAGCTGATGAGCAGAAACAATTGTCATGGTCTGCTAAACGTGAATTGTCAAAGATAAACTATCGTATTCACACAGATGCAATCAAGGAAAATCTTATTCCAAACGAGGTGACACGTGAACAAGCAGCTATGAAGTATGCCGATGAAGCCGATGTTCTCAACATAGCTATGTTTGGTATGACGGCAAGGCAATGGCGTGAACAGAATCCCGATAAGAAAGGTAACATTCGTGATTATGCCAATATAAATGAGCTAATCTGCTTATCGAACATGGAGAATCTAAATGCTGTGTTTATTAACGATGGTATGGCACAATCTGAACGGCTCATCAAACTGAATCAGATTGCTATCCAACAAATGAAAATCCTCGAAGATACTGGAGGCAGAAATTTATTGAAGTAAAGACGATTATGAGGCAGCAGAAATATACACAGGCACAACAAGTGATAGATACTCTTCGCACAACAGGAGGGTATGCTACGCTCAGTGATTTGTATCATCTCGTAGATACAAAATCGTGGGCAACTAAGACTCCTAACGAATCAATCCGAAGAATTGTGCAGCAATCTAACGAAATATTTAAAATACAGCCAGGTCTTTGGGCATTGGAGGAATGTCGTGAAGAAGTGATGCGCAAATTCGACATCTGCCCGAAGGAAGAAAAGAGCATTGAGCAATTTACACATGGTTACTATCAAGGACTTATTATAGAGATAGGCAACATGAAACATTATGCGACCTATGTCCCTGCGCAAGACCAAAACCGCAAGTTTCTTGAAAAGCCCCTGAAAGATATTTGCACCACAATCCATATTCCCGATTTTTCATACGAGAATCTTACAGAGAGGGCAAGGACCGTGGATGTCATTTGGTTCAATGAGCGCAAAATGCCAAATAGCTTCTTTGAAGTGGAGCATTCGACAGACATTCAAAACTCAATCACTAAGTTTTGTGATTTACAAGATTTCAACAGCCGCTTCTTGATTGTTGCACCTCAGAATCGCAAGGAACAATTTGACAAAGTGATGAGCAGAACTGCTTTCAAAGAGGTGAAAGAGCGTGTTGCTTTCCATAGTTATGAGAGTATCTATAAGCAATATGAACTAATGTGTATAGCAAGAGCAAGCGAGGGATTTATATAACAACAAACTCTGTTGATAGATAATTAAAAAAAGTTTATGAATTATGTCAGAATACATTTTTTACACTACAGCAGGTTTTACGCAAGCCCCAAATGGAAACAATGTGGAGAATTGTCAAGTTCTCGGTAGAGCTTTTGGGAAAAATATTAAAGAAGCAAGGTGCAATCTCATCAAAGAAAATCCTTGGATTGAAGAGGTTGGATTCGACATGGAAGACTTGCTTGTAATGCAATTATTGACAGAAGAACAAAAGGCAGATATTAAAGCCGTTATTGATTACCTTTGGGAAGACGAACATAAGCATTTCCAAGAAGAGCATTATCCAAAAAATCACATATATAGAATATTAAAACGCCTAAAAAGTTCCTATAAATAAGAAACTTACCATTTAGTTTGACTTCAAGTTTGACATGATATTTGCCGACCCTCCTTATTTTCTGTCCAACGGTGGAATAACGATGCATAGCGGCAAATTTGTGTGGGCGACGATTTGCTGGGTTGGAGCAAGAGAAACAATTTTGCGAGTTGAGCAAAGCACGACGTGAAGAAATCAATTGCATAGAGAAGAGCCGATGTCTAATCAGTCACATAGAGGATCTGCATAATTCACAGAATTGCGCTATAGTGCATGAGGATTCTTGTGAATATAGTCGATTGCCATTTTAAGAAGAGAAGCAATAGAGATGTGATTTTAACTGTTGAAAAAATAATTGAGGCGGGAGTGTAGTTTTTGGGCGGCGCGCTGCGTCAAATAGGGTGTGTAAACGAGAGAGAGAACTCAAGAAATGGAGAAGAAAGAAAAGCTGGAAGCCCAGTTCCACGAGCTGGTGAAAGCGCACAAGAGCACCATCTACTCGGTGTGCTACATGTTCTCGAGCGACCCCGACGAGGTAAACGACCTCTTTCAGGACTCGCTCATCAATATATGGAAAGGACTGGGCTCCTATGCCGGGCAAAGCAGCCTCAAGACCTGGCTGTGGCGCATCACCCTGAACACCTGCATCTCGGCCGGTCGCAAGAAAAAGCTGAAGAAAGTGCCTCTCGACATGAATGTCAACCTCTTTGAGGACCGTGATGCACAATCGCGGCAGGTGAAGCTGCTGCACGACCGCATACAGCGCCTGCAACCCTTCGACCGCGCCATCGTGCTGCTGTGGCTCGAGAACATAAGCTACGAGGAGATAGGCCAGATTGTGGGCATCTCGACCAAGAATGTATCGATAAGGCTGTTTCGCATACGCGAGCAGCTCAAAAACATGAAAGAAGATGAGTAACACCTGTCAACAAAACTGCACACCACACATTATGAAGAACGAGGAAAACATCAACGCCGACAGCAGCAACATGCAAGAGCTTGACCAGATGCGCCAGCAGATGGCCCTGTTGAAACACAGTCTCGACCGCCAGCTCGTCGTGAGCGACAAGCTCATGCGGCAGTCGATGAAGGGGAAGTTGCAATGGATAAAGCAGATGGTGTGGTTTGAAATCATCGCCACGCCCTTGCTCATCCTCTTCTTTGTCATCGAAGCCATGCAGCTGGAGCTGTCGATGGGCCCGGAGGTGATGCTGGCTGTGATACTGGCTGTGAGCGTGACGGCCGACTACATCATCAACGTGAAGCGAGCCCCCGACTTCATGGCGGGCACGCTGGTTGCGACCCAGGAGCAGCTGCTGAGCATGAAGCGCCTGCGCATGTGGAGTTTTGCCATCAACCTGCCGCTGAGCCTGATATGGGCGGCGTGGTTCATCATCGACATGTACATGCGCCTGCCCGTGGGCCATGTCATAGACACAGCCCACAGCGCAGCCCTGACGGGCGGCATTGTGGGCGGCAGCATCGGCCTTGTGGCGGGCTTGGTGGCAGCCGTGGTCATCTTGCGCAAGATGCAGAAGACCAACGATTCCATCATCGATCAAATCAAGGACTTGGGGGGCGACTGACACATGGGCGCGATTACATCTTTTAAACCTTGCATCGCCTCGCGGTGTGGAGTAAAATAGCTATATTTGCCCCCGCAATGAAGAAGGTAATCGAATTTTTGAAAAACTGGACCCTGCCCTGCTCCATCGTGAGCGGGGCAGCCATCTACTATATATTTGCCATGGTGCCTGCGCTCGACGGCGTGGGCCGGGCGATGAGTCCGGTATTTGACCAGGCACTGCCGTGGTTCCTCTTTGTGATACTGTTTGTGACCTTTTGCAAAATCGACTACAGCAAGATGCGCCCTGCCCGCTGGCACCTCTACACGAGCCTGGCGCAGGTGGTGATGGTGGTTGTGGTGGTGTTCAGCATCATCTACTTTGACTTGCGCGGTCCCCACCGCGTGCTCATGGAGTGCGTGCTCACCTGCATCATCGGGCCCTGCGCGGCTGCCTCGGCGGTGGTCACGGCCAAGCTGGGCGGCAGCCTGGAGTCGATGACCACCTACACCTTCATGAGCAACGTGCTCACGGCGGTGATGATACCCATTGCCTTCCCGCTGCTCGAGCACGGAGCCTCGCTGCCGTTCTGGCACATGCTGTGGCTCATCTTGCTCAAGGTGTGCGCCGTGCTGGTGGTGCCCATGGGGCTGGCCTACGGGGTGCGGCGGTGGCTGCCGCGGCTCTCGGGCGCCATCGCCGGCGTGCCCGACCTGGGTTTCTACCTGTGGGGCTGCTCGCTCTCGATCGTGAGCGGCATCACCATGCGCAACATCATGCACGCCCACACCACGGCGACGTTTCTTGTTGCCACGGCTGTGGTGAGCTTTGTGCTGTGTGTCATTCAGTTCTCGGTGGGGCGCAACATAGGCCGCTACATGGGGGCCAGCACCGAGGCCGGCCAGGGGCTGGGCCAGAAGAATACCGGTTTTGCAATATGGGTGGCCAGTGCCTATCTCACCCCGCTGGCCACGGTGGGCCCCGGGTGCTACATCTTGTGGCAGAACCTGGTGAACAGCCTGGAATTGTGGCAGCACCGCCGCATGGAAAAAAAGCATCATGACTGAAATTTAATCACAAAATCTTGATAATTAGCAGGAATGTTACTAACTTTGTGCCGATTTTAACGTTAAAAAGACAGGAAAATGGCCTCATACAAGTTGCCACTCAAGCGCTTGTCGCTTGGTGTTCAGGAATTTACCTATCACTTGGGCAAGGATTTCTTCAACGATATCGAGCCACTCGAGGTGAGAGGCGGCAACGTTGATGCCGTGGTGAGCGTCGACCGCAAGAGCGACGACATCTACCAGATAGAGATGACCTTGAAAGGCGAAATCACGATTCCCTGCGACCGCTGCCTCGACGACATGCAATGGGCCGTCGACACCAGCTACGACTTGAGCGTTAAAGAAGGCGACGAGTATGACGACAGCGTCGACAACGTGCTCACCATACCCTCGCACTGGCGCGAGCTCGACCTGGCGCCGCTGCTGCGCGACACGGTGCTGCTCACCATTCCCATCAAGCACGTGCACCCCGAGGGGGGCTGCAATGCCCAAATGCTCGAGCGCCTGAGCCAGCACATGGCCGCCGACGAGCCGCTGCGCTCGGGCCGCGAAGATACAGGAAGCTACAATCTCGGAGACGACCCACGATGGGAGGCTCTGAGAAAACTAAAAGATAACAACTAAAAAAATAAATAAAAGAAAATGGCACATCCTAAACGTAGACAATCAAAGACTCGCACAGCCAAGCGCCGCACCCACGACGTGGCTGTAGCTCCAACTATTGCACAATGCCCCAACTGCGGCGCATGGCATGTTTATCACACAGTATGCCCCGAGTGCGGTTACTACCGCGGCAAGAAGGTGACTGGTGAGGAAGCAGCAGTGTAAAGAAAAATAGATGTGGCACTGTGCAGCGCCGCCCCCTATTGCACACGCAGCAGCGGGCCTCTTGCACAGGCGGCATGATCTTTTTTTCAGGCAATAGAAAAATTTTTTTTAAAAAAGTCTCGTGTATCCTAAGTAACGCTGCTCAACAAGAGGTGCTATTTAGGATATACTTACTTTTAAGCGAGAGAGACAGTTATTCTTATTAAGAAAGAAACAGAAACGATATGCTGAACGCTAAAATAAGTGGTATTGCCTCTTACCTGCCCGACGACGTGCTCACCAACGACGACCTGGCGCAGATGGTGGATACCAACGATGAGTGGATTACTACACGCGTGGGCATCAAGGAGCGCCGTGTGCTGAAGAAAGACGTGGGTTCTTCCTACATGGGCATCAAGGCAGTGAAGAAGCTGCTCGAGGAGACCGGCACCAACCCCGACGACGTCGACTTGCTCATATGCGCCACATCCAACCCCGATTACCGCTTCCCCTCGACAGCATCGGTGATTTTACATCACTGCGACATGGAGAAGAAATGCTACGGCTACGACATTCAGGCCGCCTGTGCTGGCTTTATCGTGGCCACCTACGACGCTGCGGCCTACATCAAGAGTGGCCTTTACAAGAAGGTGATCGTGGTGTGTGCCGAGAAGATGACCTCGATGGTCAACTACAAGGACCGCTCGACGTGCCCGCTCTTTGGCGACGGTGCGGCAGCCGTGCTCATGGAGCCCACCGAGGAGCCTGTGGGCTTCCAAGACGGTGTGTTTCACGTCGACGGCAGCGGCCTCGAGCACCTGCTTTACAGGGCAGGCGGCAGCGCGCACCCCACAAGTCACGCTACTATCGACGCCGACGAGAACTGCCTCTACCAGGAGGGACGCCCCGTGTACCGCCACGCTGTGATCGACATGCTCACCTCGAGCCAGGAAATCATGAAGCGCAACAACCTCACGTGCGACGACATCCAGTGGTTTGTGCCCCATCAGGCCAACCTGCGCATCATCGAGGCTGTGGGCGGCCGCCTGGGCATAAGCGACGACAAGGTGCTGGTCAACATCCAGCACGTGGGCAACACGAGCGCTGCATCTATCCCCATCTGCCTCGACGAGTACAAGTCGCGGCTCAAGAAGGGCGACAAGATTGTGCTCACCGCCTTCGGCGCCGGCTTCACCTGGGGAGCTTCCTACCTGATCTGGGCCATCTAATGTTGAATATTTCTCACCGCCCCTCGATAAAGGAGCGGCGGTGACCCACGATAAAAATGCATCACACCACCACACCTGGACAAGCGATGCATTTTTGTTGTATTAAAGCCAGGGCTTGGCTACCGCCCATGGCCGCTGGCGGCATAAAAAAAAGTAATGTTTCACACTGCAATCACACAACACAACAGCAACAACAATGCATAGAGCTGGATTTGTAAACATAGTGGGCAACCCCAACGTGGGCAAGTCGACCCTGAGCAACCTGCTGGTGGGCGAGCGCCTGTCGATCATCACCAACAAGTCGCAGACCACCCGCCACCGCATCATGGGCATCGTGAACGGCGACGACTACCAAATCGTGTTCAGCGACACGCCTGGCGTGCTCAAGCCCAAGTTTAAGTTGCAAGAGAGCATGCTGGAGTACTCCAAGGGCGCCCTGGTCGATGCCGACATCCTGCTCTATGTGACCGATGTGGTGGAAGACGCCACCAAGAACATGGACTTTCTGGCCAAGGTGGCCAAGGAGAAGATACCCATATTGCTGGTCATCAACAAGATCGACCTGCTCACGGGCGGCCAGCAACAGCTTGAGGCCATCGTCGACAAGTGGCGCCAGCTGCTGCCCCAGGCCGAGATATTCCCCACCAGCGCCAAGGTGAACTTCAACGTCGACCAGCTCATGCGGCGCATCGTGGAGCTCCTGCCCGAGAACCCGCCCTACTTTGGCAAAGACGCCCTCACCGACCGCTCGAGCCGCTTCTTTGTGACCGAGATCGTGCGCGAGAAGATACTGCTCGACTACGACAAGGAGGTGCCCTATGCCACGCAGGTGATTGTGGAGCAGTTCCAGGAGAGCGAGACCGAGATTCACATCATGGCCGTTATCTATGTCGAGCGCGAGAGCCAGAAGGGCATCATCATAGGGCACGGCGGCAGCAAGCTCAAGCGTGTGGGCACCGAGGCCCGCAAAGACATCGAGAAGTTCTTTGGCAAGCACGTGTACCTGCAGCTCTATGTGAAGGTAGAGAAGGACTGGCGCAACCAGGAGAGCAAGCTCAAGGCCTTCGGCTACATCGAATAAACGCAACAACAACACCGAACATCGCCTCATGCCTGCGGGCATGGGAAAAAAACACAGAATATATAAAAAATACATGGGAAGATTAATAGCAATAGTGGGACGCCCCAACGTGGGCAAGTCAACCCTGTTTAACCGCTTGACCAAGACGCGCGCCGCCATTGTGAACGACACCAGCGGCACCACGCGCGACCGCCAGTATGGCAAGACCGAGTGGAACGGCATGGAAATGTCGGTGGTCGACACCGGCGGCTGGGTGGTGAACAGCGACGATATCTTTGAAGGCGAAATCAACAAGCAGGTGCAACTGGCCATCGACGAGGCCGACGTCATCCTGTTTATGGTCGACATCAAGGGCGGTGTGACCGACCTCGATGAGATGGTGGCCTCGATACTGCGTCGCAGCAACAAGCCCGTGATAGTGGTCACCAACAAGGACGACAACAACGAGGGCATCTATGCCGAGGCCGAGTTTTACTCGCTGGGTCTGGGCCAGCCCTACTCGATATCGGCCATCAACGGCACGGGCACAGGCGACCTGCTCGACGAGGTGGTGCGCAAGATGCCCAAAGAGGAGGTTGAGAGCGTCGACGAGAGCCTGCCCCGCTTTGCCATCGTGGGGCGGCCCAATGCCGGCAAGTCGTCGCTCATCAACGCGCTCATGGACGAGCAGCGCAACATCGTGACCGACATTGCCGGCACCACGCGCGACAGCATCTACTCGCGCTACAACAAGTTTGGCTTCGACTTCTACCTGGTCGACACGGCCGGCATACGCAAGAAGAACAAGGTGAACGAGGACATCGAGTACTACTCGGTGCTGCGCTCGATACGCGCCATCGAGTACAGCGATGTGTGCATTCTCATCATCGATGCCACGCGAGGCATCGAGAGCCAGGACGTGAACATCTTCTCCATCATCGAGAAAAACCGCAAGGGCCTCGTGGTGCTGGTCAACAAGTGGGACATTGCCCACGACAAGAGCATGAAGAGCATCGACTACATGGAGCAGACCATCAAGGCCCGCTTTGCCCCGTTCACCGACTTTCCCATCGTCTTCGGGTCGGCGCTCACCAAGCAGCGCATTTTCAAGGTGCTGCAAGAGGCCATCAACGTGCAGGAGAACCGCAAGCGCATCATCCCCACCTCGCAGCTCAACAACGCCATGCAGGAAATCATAGGTGCCTACCCGCCCCCTGCCACCAAGGGCAAGCTCGTGAAGATCAAGTATGTGACCATGCTCAAAGAGGCCAAGGTGCCCACTTTTGTCTTCTTCTGCAACTTGCCGCAGTGGATCAAGGACCCCTACAAGCGCTATCTCGAGAACCAGATACGCGAGCGGTGGAATTTTGCCGGCACGCCTATTAACCTGTATTTCAGGCAGAAGTGAGCACGCCGCGACACCACACTGCGACTGCGTGGCATTGAAGGCGTGTGTGGTTTTAATGTTTGTTATAATTTATTGACTGTTTTTTAGCACTTTTTTTGATGAAAAATAAGAAATGTGCACTATCTTTGTGATGCTAATCAAGAAAGACATCACAAGAAATAAAATAGGACGAACAACAAAAATTATATACTTGAATTTTGGTTATGATGAAAGTGTGCTTTTGTGAAAAAGTGCACTTTTATTTTTTTTGTCATCGGCCCTGCCGGTGCGCGGGTGCGGGTGAAAAAGGTTTAAAATCATGGCTGTGTGAGGCTGGGAGACAATTTTTCAGAAAATTATAGTTATCTTTGCACGATTGTGGTGGCAATTAGAGCCACATTGCACAGGTTTTGAGAAAAAACAATCAAAACATATCATAGTTTAATCATCAACAACCGATGAAGAAATACAACATTATCAACAACACGCTGGGTTGGATCATCTTTGCGGTGGCGGCATTCACCTACCTGTCGACCATTGAGCCAACGGCGAGTTACTGGGACTGCCCTGAGTTTGTGGCTCAGGCGTTCAAGAGCGAGGTGGGCCACCCGCCTGGCAACCCCATCTTTATTTTGGCAGGTCGCTTTGCCGCCAATTTTGCCGGCGGCGATGTGATGAAAGTGGCCAAGTGTGTAAACGCAATGTCGGCGCTGCTGAGCGCTGCCACCATCCTGCTGCTGTTCTGGACGATTACTCACCTGGTGAAGAGACTGGTGGTGCGCGACGGCGAGGACGACAAGATGAGCCTTGCGCAGTACCTTGTGGTGATGGGCAGCGGCGTGTGCGGTGCCCTGGCCTACACGTGGAGCGACACGTTCTGGTTCTCGGCCGTCGAGGCCGAGGTTTATGCCTTCTCGTCGTTCTGCACGGCGCTGGTGTTCTGGCTCATACTCAAGTGGGAGAACCGGGCCAGCGAGCCGCAGAGCGACCGGTGGATCATCCTCATCGCCTACGTGTTTGGCTTCTCGCTGGGTGTGCACCTGCTCAACCTGCTGTGCATCCCGGCCATTGCCCTGGTATTCTACTACCGCAACTACAAGAACACCACGGTGACGGGCTCGCTCATCACGCTGGCCATCTCGTTTGCGGTCATTGTGCTCATCTTGTGGGGCTTGGAGCCAGGCTTTGTGGAGCTGGGCGGCTACTTCGACTATTTCTTTGTCAATGTGCTGGGCGTGCCCTACAACGTGGGTGTTGTGGTCTATGCCGTGCTCACGCTGGCAGCCTTCGGGTGGTGCATCTATGAGCTGCACCGCGGCGGCAGCGACAAGGCCATATCGTGGTCGTTCTTCCTGAGCATCTTCATGTCGGGTATCCCGTTTATAGGCGAGAGCATGTTTATCCCCGTCGTCATCCTTGTGGCGTTGGGCCTGTATCTGTTCCGCTTCATGAAGAAGGTGCCGGTGCGCATCTTCTCCAACGTGATACTGAGCATACTCATGATCTTCATAGGCTTCACGTGCTACTCGCTCATCATCGTGCGCAGCAATGCCAACACGCCGCTCGACGAGAACTCGCCCAACAGCATGTTTGCCCTCTCGGGCTACCTGAGCCGCGACCAGTATGGCAAGACGCCGCTGCTCTACGGCCAGGTCTACACGGCCACCACGCCGCAGTACCAGAGCGACGAAAACGGCCGCGCCACGGCCCGCATGACCAAGGGGGCGAAACAGTATACCCGCGTGGTGAAGACCCATGCCGGCGAGCCCGACAGGTATATCATGAAGGGCTACAACGGCGACCTTGTGTATCCCCGCGAGATGTGCATGCTGTTTCCGCGTGTGTGGTCGGCCCAGCACACCGACTACTACAACAGCTACTTCAACGTGCAGGAGAACCCCTTCGACAACGTGCTGGCCACCATCGTGGTCGATGCCGACGGCAACCCCGACACGCGCTTCCAGCAGTCGCAGCAGTTGCTGCCCCGGCCCTCGTTTGCCGACAATCTTGACTTCTTCTTTGGCTACCAGCTCAACTACATGTACTTCCGCTACTTCATGTGGAACTTTGCCGGCCGCCAGAACGACATACAGGGTCTCAACGGGCAGAGCGGCGACGTGACCCGCGGCAACTGGATATCGGGCATCCCGGCCATCGACAACGCCCGCCTGGGCGACCAGAGCCTCATGCCCACCGACTACACCACAGGCAACAAGGGGCACAACGTGTTCTACTGCCTGCCGTTGCTGCTGGGCATCATAGGCCTGCTGTGGCAAGCCTTTGCCGGCAAGCGCGGCATCGAGCAATTCTGGGTGGTGTTTTTCCTGTTCTTCATGACGGGCATCGCCATTGTGCTCTACCTCAACCAGCCACCCTTGCAGCCGCGTGAGCGCGACTATGCCTATGCTGGCTCGTTCTATGCTTTCGCTATATGGATAGGCATGGGCGTGGCCGGGCTGTGGCGTGCAGCGGTGTGGCTGCTCACTAAGGGCAAGAAAGCCAAGACCGAGAATGAAGCTGCCCAGATCGACCGCCAGGCCAGCTCGAGCACTCCCGCCCTGGCCATGGCTGTGGTGGCTGCTGTGATAGGCCTGCTGGTGCCCTTGCAGATGGTGAGCCAGACGTGGGACGACCACGACCGGTCCAACCGCTATGCCTGCCACGACTTCGGCATGAACTACCTGTCGAGCGTGGCGCCCAACGGCATCATCTTCACCAACGGCGACAACGACACCTTCCCGCTGTGGTACCTGCAGGAGGTGGAGGGCTACCGCACCGACGTGCGCGTGGTGAACCTCTCCTACCTGGCTACCGACTGGTATATCTCGCAGATGCAGCGTGCTGCCTACCAATCCAAGCCGCTGCCCATGCTGGCCGGCCCCACCACCTATGCCTACGACTCGCGCCAGGGCAACCTGATCGACGGTGGCGACACCGATACCAAGATGAGCGTGGACCAAGCCTTGACAAAGGACTATAGCGACAACAGCGACACCAGCGACGATGGCCACGTGACCGGCCACCTGCCCTCGGGCAACCTCTATATCCCGGCCAACGTCGACGCTGCCGTGGCTGCCGGCATCATCAAGAAGAGCCAGGCCGACCAGGCACAGAGCAACATCGACATCGACCTGCTTGCTGCTCACCGCGGCGAGCCGACCATTCAGCTCACCTCGAGCGACCTGATGGCCCTCGACATCATCAACGCCAGCATCAAGGGCGGCTGGAAGCGTCCCTGCTACTTTGCCTGCACGGTCGACAACCGCCTCTACACCGTGTATTCACCCTACCTGCAGAACACGGGCATGGCCTACCAGATCACCCCGTTGCGCACGCAGAGCATGGGCCAGGACCCCGTGTGCAACACCGACACGATGTATCGCAACGTGACCGAGCGCTTCCGTTGGGGCGGTCTTGACCAGCCCGATGCCGAGAAGAAGCTCTATCTCGACGAGACCGTGCGGCGCATGGTATCGACCACCCGCAGCCAGATGATCAACCTGGCCGGCGACCTGGCCAACGAGGCCGACACCTTCAAGCTGGCCGGCGACAAGGCCCGGGCGCAACAGCGCGTGAAGATGGCACTCAACGTGCTCGACCTCATGGTCAAGAAGATGCCTGAGCGCGTGTGCCCCTACTCGTTTGTGATCTTCAACGACAGCTACATCAGTGCCAAGATGGCCATGAGCCAGGTCTATGAGCAGCTCAGCAAGACGGCCTCGCGCCCCGACCTGCACAGCAAGGCCGTGGCCCTGCTCGAGCAAGACGCCATGCGCTACTCGCAGTGGCTCAAGTTCGAGGCATCGCTGCCCGAGGGGCTTGGCATGTGTGATCAGGACCGCAACGTGTGCAATGCCTTCTATCCGCAGCTCATGATGTACTACAAGCAGATCAATGCCGGCGGCTACAATGCCCTGTTGCAAAAGCTCAGGGCCCACGGTGTGAATACCAACCAGGTTGAGTACAACATCAAGGCTCTCTTGCGCCAGCAGCAGCAATACCAGCAGCAAAGCATGATCGAGGCCCAGCGTGCAGCAGCGGCCGCAGTCGACAGCACTGCCCCCCAGGGCCAGAACATGCCCGGGCAGGGCGGCGACCAGGACGGCAACAGCAACCCGCTCATGGGCTTGCAGGGCATGCCTGGCGGCAGCGGTGAGGGCGACGACCAGCGTCAATAAAATCTGAAAACTGTCAAAGACGGGCGGAATTGCTTGATGATCTCATCTCCGCTCGTCTTTTTTTTATTTTCTTCTCACAATTCACAATTCAAGTAAAATAGATATGCAATGCGTATATTAGACCGATTGGTTGAGCGACCGCCGCTATTCTACCGCATGTTGTTTCCCGAGACAGTGTGGCGGTTTCACTTTTTCCCCCACACGGTGTACCTCACCTTCGACGACGGCCCCATTCCCGAGGTCACGCCCTGGGTGCTCGACACGCTCGACAAGTATGGGGTGAAAGCCACTTTCTTCTGCGTGGGCGAGAACGTGCAGCGCAATCCCGAGCTATTCCAGGAGATACTGCGCCGCGGGCACAGTGTGGGCAACCACACCATGAGCCACATGCAGGGCGCCAAGGTCACGACCAAGACCTATCTGCACAACGTGTTCAAGGCCAACGAGCTCATACACTCGGTGCTCTTCCGCCCGCCTCACGGGCTCATACGCTACGGCCAGTCGAAGGTGCTGCGTGCACGGTTCACTATTGTGATGTATGACCTGGTGAGCCACGACTACAGCCGCAAGCTCAACGGCGAGCAGGTGCTCGACAACGTGAAGCGCTTTGCCCGCAACGGGTCGATCATCGTGTTTCACGACTCGCTCAAGGCCGAGAAAAACATGAAATATGCCCTGCCGCGTGCCATCGAGTGGCTCAGGGAGAAAGGTTACAACTTTGAGCGGCTCCCCATGTGATATTGCCCTGCGCGTGAAGCAGCAGGCGAGGCTCCTGGGCTTTGACGCCTGCGGCTATGCCCAAGCGGGCCCGGTGAGCAGCCAGGCGGCTGCCCGCTATGGCCAGTGGCTGGCCCAGGGCAAGAACGGCTGCATGGCCTGGGCGGGCAACTACCGCGACCTGCGCTGCGACCCCACCCTGCTGCTGCCCGGCGCCAAGACGGTGATAAGCCTGGCCATGAACTACTATCCGCGCCGTTTCAAGCCTGCCGGCACGGCACAGATGGCCTATTACGCCTACGGGCGCGATTACCACGAGGTGGTGCGCGACCGCGCTCGGCAGCTGGCGCGCTGCATCGAGCAGCTCACGGGTTGCACGAGCCGCGTGTGTGTGGACTCGGCCCCCGTGCTTGAGCGCTACTGGGCGCAGCGTGCAGGCATAGGGTACCCGGGGCTCAACGGCCTTGTCATCATACCCGGCCGTGGAAGCTATTTTTTCTTGTGCGAGCTGTTGACCACGCTCGAGTTGCCGCCCGACGCGCCGTGCACCCTCACGTGCCAGGGCTGCCATGCTTGCGAGCGCAGCTGTCCTGCCGGCGCTCTCCAGGGCGGCGCTCTCGACGCCCGCCGCTGCATCTCGTGTCTCACCATCGAGTATCGCGGTGCCGAGCTGCCCCAGTGGCTGGCCCCGGCGATAGGCGACCGCGTGTACGGCTGCGATGCCTGCCAGCAGTGCTGTCCCCACAACCGCGATGCCACGGGCACGGCCGTGCCCGAGTTCCAGCCCAGCGACGAGCTGCTTGCCCTCACGCTCGACGACATCGCGGGCATGGACCAGGCCCGATTCTCGCGCCTGTTCAGCCACAGCGCCGTCAAGCGCGCCAAGCTCGCGGGGCTGCAGCGCAATGCCGCCTTCATCAAGCGCCGCCGGCGTTAGCTCTTGGGGCTACAGATAGGGCACGTGGGCGGTGAAGTGCTCGCCGTCGGTGACGAGGATGCGTGTGCTTGCCCGTGTCCTGGCCATGGCCTTGCTCAACTGCTGGTAGTCGATGCCGTTGCCTGAGGGGGCGGTGTGCTCTTCAAATTTTTCGATGGCTGCCTTCATGTCGTCTTCTACAACGGGTTTCAGCAGGTAGTCGATGCTGTTGACCTTGAAAGCCTTGATGGCATAGTCGTCGTAGGCCGTGGTGAAAATCACAGGCGTTTTCACCATTATCCTGTCGAAGATCTCGAAGCAGTTGCCGTCGTCGAGCTCGATGTCCATAAACACCAGGTCGAGGTCGCTATTGCTGGAAATGCCGGCTATGGCGTCGGCGACAGTTTCGGCAGTGAACACGAGCTGGTAGCCGGGGCGCAGGGTCTCGACAATGTTTTGAAGATTGAGCCGGGCAAAGACTTCGTTTTCAATAATGGCGTATTTCATAATGATGGCGGTAGTTGGCTATAGTCCTGTTGTTGCGGGGCCTTGAGTGAGGCCACATAGTTGTAGAGACGCTTGTAGAAGGGGTGGCGCGTGAGGGTGGAGGCGTCGCCCAGGATGATGAGCTTCATGCGGGCGCGGGTGATGGCCACGTTCATGCGGCGCAGGTCGCGCAGGAAGCCTATCTGGCCCTCGTCGTTGGCGCGCACGAGGCTTATGAGTATCACGTCGCGCTCCTGGCCCTGGAAGCCGTCGACGGTGTTGACCGCAATCAGGTGGCGGTAGGGCTTGAAATAGGCCGTGCCGCGCACCAGGCGGCGCAGCAGTTGCACCTGGGCGCGGTAGGGCGAGATGATGCCCACGTCGATGCGCTCGTCGAGCACGTGCTGGCTGCCTATCTTCTCAAAGTAGTCGTGCAGGGTGTTGAGCGTGAGCAGGGCCTCGTCGTGGTTGACGCGCCCGAAGCTGGCGCCCACAAAGTGCTCCTTGAAGTCCATGCCGGTGGTGTCGACCCACGTCATGGGGGTGTCGAGGTCGAGGATGCTGCGGTTGCGCACCTGGGGGGCGCTCACGACCTGGCCGTGGTAGAACCACTGGCTCGAGAAGTGCACGATGGCCTCGTTCATGCGGTATTGCACCTTGAGCAGGGTCACCACCTGGGGGTTGGTCTCGACGATGCGCTCCATCAGGGTCTTGCCCAGGCCTCCTTTCAAGGCCTCGAGGCTCTTTACGGTGGGTGGCAGCTGGCAGTGGTCGCCGGCCAGAATCACGCGGTGGGCCTTGGCGATGGCGATCCAGCAGGCGGCTTCGAGGGCCTGGGCGGCCTCGTCGATAAAGAGGGTGCCAAATTTCATGCCCTCGAGCACACGGCTGCTGCTGCCGGCCAGGGTGCAGGCGATGACGCGTGCCGAGGCCATGAGGTCGTTGTTGATGGTGAACTCGAGCTGCGTGGCGCGGCTCTTGAGGCGGTCGAGCTTGTCGTGGTAGCCGGCATCGCCGCGACGGCGGTGCCCCTGCATCTCGCGCACGGCCTTGCGCATGGCCCACAGCTTGGGATAGTCGGGGTGGGCCTCGAAGCGGCGCTCATAGGTGAAGGCCAGCATCTTGTCGTTGACGCGGGTGGGGTTGCCCACACGCAGCACCTCGATGCCGCGGTCGACGAGTCGCTCGCTTATCCAGTCGACGGCCATGTTGCTCTGTGCGCACACGAGCACCTGGCTCTCACGCCTCAGCGTCTCGAAGATGGCCTCGACCAGTGTAGTGGTCTTGCCGGTGCCCGGGGGGCCGTGCACCACGGCCACGTCCTTGGCCCGCAGCACCTCGTTTACGGCCTTTTCCTGCGTGGGGTTGAGCCAGGGAAACGACATGGGGGCAAAGGTGAACTTGCCGGGCTTGCCGGGGTTGTAAAACATGTCGCGCAGCTCGGCCAGGCGGCCGTCGCGGGCACGTGCCACGCGGTCGAGGGCGGCAGTCATGAGGCGATAGGTGGTTTCGTCAAAGGAGAGTTGCACGCCCAGCAGCTCGCAGGCCTTGAGCTCGGCCACGCAGCCGGCGTCGGGCACGGCCACCACCATGCGCTGGGGCTCGGCATAGCTCACAGTGCCGGTGCGCTTGAAGTAGCGGGGCGTGCCCAGGGCGTCGACGGCGAAAAACATGACCTGGCGCCCGTACTCAAAGTTGTGCTCGATGTCGGTGTCGTCGGCAGTGCGCGTGAGCTCCACCACCAGCTGGTTGAGCGAGTTGTAGTAGCTGCGGCCAGCTTGCACGGGATACCAGCAATCGCCGCGTTTCACCTTGCGCTCGATGCCCAGGGTCTCGGTTTGCCGCTGGAATTCCTCTCTCTCGGCCTTGTACTCGAGCTCGAGCAGTTGGCGCTGCTTGTGCAATTGCAATATGGGGTTGACTGCGTTCATCGTGTGTGGATAATTTTGTGCGGGGTTGGGCTTCACAGCACGGCCAGGCCTCCCTCGCTGGTCTCCTTGTAGAGCGAGGGCAGGTCTTTGCCCGTCTGTTTCATCACGCGCACCACCTTGTCGAAGCTCACGCGGTGGGTGCCGTCGCTGAACGAGGAGTAGAGGTTGGCGTCGAGGGCGCGTGCGGCGGCATAGGCGTTGCGCTCGATGCAGGGTATCTGCACCATGCCGCACATGGGGTCGCACGTGAGGCCCAGGTGGTGCTCGAGGCCCATCTCGGCGGCATACTCGATTTGTGCCGGCGAGCCGCCGAAGAGCTGTGTGGCGGCGGCGCTGGCCATGGCGCAGGCCACGCCCACCTCGCCCTGGCAGCCCACCTCGGCACCCGATATCGAGGCATTGGTCTTGACCACGTTGCCAAAGAGGCCGGCGGTGGCCAGGGCGCGCAAGATGCGCCGGGTGCTGAAGTTCTTGCTGTTGTACAGGTGGTAGAGCACGGCCGGCATCACGCCGCAGCTGCCGCAGGTGGGGGCGGTGACGATGAGGTGGCCGGCGGCGTTCTCCTCGCTCACGGCCAGGGCGTAGGCATAGGTGAGGCCGCGGCTGCGCACGCTCTCGTTGTAGCCCTGGGCGTGGATGTAGTAGCTGGCGGCCTTGCGGCGCACGCCCAGCGGGCCTGGCAGCACGCCCTCCTCGTCGAGGCCGCGCTTGATGTGGCCACCATGGCCTGCCACACGGTGGCCAGGTAGTCCCATATACCCGCGCCCTCGCACTCGTCGACATATTCCCAGTAGGTCTTACCCGTGCTCTCGCACCAGTGCAGGATCTCGTCGATGGTCGACATCTTGTAGAGCTGTGGCTTGTAGCTGGGCTTGCCCTCCTCGGCCAGGTCGCCGCCGCCCACGCTGTAGACGGTCCAGTCGTCGATGAGGTTGTCGTGGTCGCCATAGGCCTTGAAGTTCATGCCGTTGGGGTGAAAGGGCAGGAACTTGTCGGGGCGCCACACGATGCGTGTGGGGGCCACGGGCTTGAGAATGTCGGTGAGGGCCACGTCGGTGAGGTGGCCGCGGCCGGTGGCGGCAAGCGAGCCGTAGAGGGTGACCTCAAACTGCTTGATGCCGCCCGAGCGATGGGTGAACTTGATGACGTCGCGCACGCGCTTGATGAAGCGCTCGGCGGCAAAGCGCGGCCCCATGGTGTGGCTGCTCGACGGGCCGTGCCCTATTTTATAGATTTCCCTTATCGATTCCATAGGCGGTTGTGAAAAATGTGTGATGCATGATGGCTCCTGCGGCTGCACGTGCTATGCCCGGCTGCGGCGTGCGTAGCTGTAGATGGCATAGGCGAGCACGATGACAAAGGTGGAGAGCGGCACGACCAGGGCCTGGGTCATTGTGTAGTGGTCGGCCACATAGCCCAGGGCCAGTGGGCCAATGGCGCCGCCCACCACGCTCATCATGAGTATCGACGAGGCCTTCTCGGTGTTGGCACCCAGCCCTTGGATCGACAGGGCAAAGATGGTGGGGAACATGATGCTCTCAAACACATAGAGCACGATGAGCGCCATCTTGGAGAAAAGGCCCAGGCCGCTCATGGCCAGCAACAGCATGGCCACGGTGCCCAGGGCGCAGGCCAGAAATATCTTCTCGGTGGCCACGCGGCTCATCAAGATGCCGCCCACCACGCGGCCCACCATGAAGAGCAGCAAGCCGCCCATCGACAGGGCCCAGGTGGCCTGCATGGGGGTCATGAAGCCGTCGTCGGTCATGAAGTTGATGAAGAAGGTGTTGATCGATATCTCTGAAATCTCGTAGGCAATGAGGGCCGCAAACCCGAAGAAGAAGGCCACGCCCAGTGCCTTGCGGGCTGTGCCGCCAGCAGCGTCGGCCGCCTTGGCTCGCCGGGGCGGGGCGATGATGACCTCGGGCAGGTGAATGAAGGTGAAGCACACGGCCACCACCAGCATGATCACGGCAATCACCGTGTAGGGCACAGCGATGCTCGCGCTGGCCTCGGCCCCCGAGTTGCCAAAGAAGAACTGGCCGCCCATGAGCGCGCCCATCATGCAGCCCAGGCCGTTGAACGACTGGGCGATGTTGAGCCGGCTGGCCGAGGTCTTGGGGTCGCCCAGCAGGGTCACATAGGGGTTGGCCGCCGTCTCGAGCAGCACCAGGCCCAGACCCAGCACAAAGAGCGGGGTGAGGATGTAGTAGAAGCTGCCCAGGTTCACGGCCGGCATAAACAGAAACGAGCCCACGGCAAAGAGCAGCAGCCCCGTGATCACGCCCACGCGGGTGCCCAGCCGCCTGATGAGCAGGCCGGCCGGCAGCGCCCCCAGGAAGTAGGCCATGTACACCATCATCTGGATGAGCGACGACTGCGTCTTGCTCACGTGCAAGATGAGCTGGTAGTGCTTGTTGAGCACGTCGAGTATGGCCCGCGAGCCGCCCCACAGGAAGAAGAGCGAGGTGATGAGGATAAACGGTATCACATATTCTTTGGCCACCAGGCGGGTTGCGCCGCCCTTGTTGGCCTTGTTTTCGGTCGTTATTTCCATGCTTGAGAATTTTACTTTTCCAATTTGGGGCAAATTTACACAAAAATACTTACATTTGCGAATTATAAACGCCGGGGCTGCCCCCAGGCTTGGCCAGCCTTGGACTTTTTTTGCACGTGACACATTTTATTGCGCAAAATGCACTTTTCTTTAAAATTCATCTTGCTCGTCGTGGCGCTGTCGGTATTGCCGTTGTGCCTTGAGGGGCAAATCGTGGTGCCCAAGACCAGCAGCGAGTTTAATGCCGACTCGATACGCCGCGACTACGACAACCGCCCGTTTTTCGGGCTTTACAAAGACAACTATTTCACAGTGGGCACCTCGATGGGCGAGGGCCGTCCCAACCAGGCCAACAGCGATGTGAAATTTCAGGTGAGCATCGCGCAGCGCCTCACGCGCAGTGTGCTGCCGTTTCACTCCTATCTGTTTTTGTTCTACTCGCAGAGGTGCATGTGGAACGTGTTTGAAAACTCGCTGCCCGTGCACGACATCAATTTCAATCCCGGCATAGGGCTGTCGAAGCTTTTGATCAACCACAACCGCCTGGTGGGCAAGATCACCTTTCTTGTTGAGCACGAGAGCAACGGCCGCAGCCGCATGGCGAGCCGCAGCTGGAACAAGATATCGATTTCGGGCGCTGTGTATCTCGACCCCAATCTCATGGTGCACGGCAAGTACTGGATACCCATCATCGACGGCGGCAACAACAAGGACATCTTGCGCTACAGCGGTCTTTGCCAGGCAGGCCTGCAAGCTGTGTCCAACGACCAGCGGTGGGTGCTGTCGCTCACGTTGGTCAAGCGCGAGGGCTGGAACCTGAACTACAACACCATTGTCGACCTGGGTTACCGCCTGCGCAAGAACGACAACCAGTTTCTTGTGCTTCATTTCTACAACGGCTATGGCGAGAGCCTGCTCGACTACAACAAGTTTCACTCGCGCATTAGGTTCGGCCTGCTCATCAAGCCCAAGTTTTTCAGCGACTTCTGAGTCGCCCCCCCCTCTCTGGCTGCTGCATTTTTTATCAACGACAATCGCAATGCATAAAATACTATCACTCATGAGTGCGCTATCAATCACAACAAGTGCTGCTGCAACACCGCTCACCCTGGTGGTGGGCACCTACACGGGCAGCGGCAGCCGCGGCGTGTACACCTGTCGCATCGACCCGGCCAGCCTCGAGGTCGAGACACTCGACTCGGTGCAGGTCGACAACCCGTCTTATCTGGTGGTGGCCCCCGACGGCCGCCACGTCTACACCGTGGGCGAGAACGGGCCGGGCAAGTCACGCGTCAACGCCCTGAGCCTCGACCCGGCCACGGGCCGCATGCAGCTGCTGGGCAGCGTCGACGCGCAGTGTGCCGACCCGTGCCACATCACCTTCTTGTCGCCCCGCACCTTGAGCGTGGCGGGCTACTCGAGCGGCACGCTGGTGCTCTTCGACCTCAACGACGACGGCACCGTGACACAGGCCGTCGAGGTGCTGCAATTCCACGCCACGAGCATCAAGCGCAACCAGGCAAGCAGCCACATCCACTACACCGCCGTGGCCCCCGACGGCCGCCACCTGCTGGCCACCAACCTGGGCGGCGACCTGGTATATGTGTTCGACATCGTTAAGCGCACCGCCCGCGGCACCGCCCGCCTGCAACTGCACGGCGATGTGCAGGTGGCTCCCGGCACCGGGCCGCGCCACCTGGCCTTTGCCCCCGACGGCCGCCACTGCTATGTGCTGGGCGAGCTGAGCGACGACGTGCTGGCCTATGACTACGACGACGGCCGCCTCGGCCTGTTGCAGACGCTGAATGCCGCCCTGCGCCCTGCCCACGGGGGCGGCGACATTCACATCGACCCCAGCGGCCGCTATCTCTATGCCAGCGTGCGGCTGGTCGACGACGGCATTGCCATCTACAAGATCGGGCCCGACGGCCGGCTCACCCGTGCTGGCTACCAGCTCACGGGCAGGCACCCGCGCAATTTCATGATCACCCCCGACGGGCGCCTGCTGCTGTGTGCCTGCCGCGACGACAACGTGATACAGCTCTACAGCATCGACCCTGCCACGGGCCTGTTGACCCGCCTGGGCCGCGACCTGCACGTGAGCAAGCCCGTGTGCATAAAACTGGTGCCGTGACGCCGCAGCAGCGCCGTGGCGTTGCAGCCGCTGTGAGGGGCTCATGCCCGGGCGGGTGTCGAGGATCCACCAGGGCGCAAAAAAAAAAACTGCAAGACCTCGTGCGAAGTCTTGCAGTGTGGGTAGAGATGGATTCGAACCACCGAAGCTATAAAGCAGCAGATTTACAGTCTGCCCCATTTGGCCACTCTGGAATCTACCCGTGCCATTTGAAATGCGTGATGCAAAGGTAAGCAATTTTTCAAGATGTCCCAAATTTATTGGTTCCTTTTTCTTGCCTTTGCCCACGATTTTTTGCCTTTGTCGGGTATAATTGTTACTTTTGTGCTATCACTAAGTTGCAATATTGCCGATGAAACATCGATACATCATTACAGCCTTGCTGTGGCTTGCGCTCGTGCCGCTGCTGGCCGGCTGCAGCCGGGCGTTTACCATCAAGGGAAACATCAAGGGCGTGGGCAGCCAGATGCTGCGCGTGGTGTACTACACCCCCCAGGGGGTGAAAGATGCCCTGATACCCGCCAGTGCCGACCGCTTTGAATTCAAGGCCCCGCTCGAGGCCGACGACTGGACGCTGGTCTACCTCTACGACATGCAGTCGCAGGTGGTGGCCCGCTTTGCCGTCGAGCGCGGCAGCACGGTCAAGGTGCGCGGCGACTTGGGGCAGCGTCACCGGCTCGAGGTGAAGGGCCCCGACGTCGACGAGCAGTGGTACAAGTTTATGGCCGAGCACGCCGCCCTCTACGACAGCCCCGACCACAGCCAGCTCGACCGCCTCATTGAGAAGCAGGCGGCCTCCCACCCGGCCGACTTGCTCTCGACCCTGCTCGTGCTGTGCGACTACAGCAAGCTCAACAACGCCGCCCAGGCCAGCCGCCTGCTTGCCGGGCTCACCCACAAGCCAGCCGGCTTGATGGCCGCCTACACAGCCATACACAGGCGTGTGGCCAGGAAGGCTGCCAGCATAGGGTCGCTCCTCTTCTACGAGAGCGGCGGCGACTATGCCGCCTTCGACCCGGCCACGGCCCAGGCCTCGCTGCTGTGCCTGTGGACGGGCAACAGCGGCAGCCTCGCCCAGCAGGCAGCTCAGCTCAAGCAGTGGAGCTCGGCCTACGGCAGCCGGCTGCTCCTTGCCGACGTGTGCCTCGATGCCGACACGAGTGCCTGGCGCGGCACCATCGCGGCTGCCGGCGGCACGTGGAGGCACTACTGGGCTCCGGCCGGCCCGCTCGACCGCCAGCTGCTGGGCCTCGACATCCAGTCGACACCGCTCTATGTGGTGACCGACGCGCGCGGCAAGATAGTGTACAACGGCGACCAGCCGGCTCGCGTGGCAGCCAGCCTGGCCCGCCTCTTGAAGTGAACGAAACCGAAACCATAGGGCGCGCGCACTGCCATGCGCTATCGCGCCCCGTTGCCTAAAACCATTGAATTGAAATGCTAAGCAAGACCCTGGGCGCCGCCGTGCAAGGCATCGACGCCATAACAGTGACTATCGAAGTCTCGATCGAGTGGGGCAGCGGCTTCACCATCGTGGGCCTGCCCGACACCGCTGTGAAAGAGAGCGGCGAGCGCACGCGCTGCGCCATCATCGAGGCGGGCTTTGACTTCCCGCGCAAAAATGTGGTCATCAACATGTCGCCGGCCGACATCAAGAAGGAGGGCTCGGCCTACGACCTGCCCATCGCCATAGGCATCCTGGCCAGCGACGAGAAGGTGTCGACCCAGCTACTCGACCGCTACATGATCATGGGCGAACTCGGGCTCGACGGCTCGCTGCGCCCCATCAAGGGCGCCCTGCCCATGGCCATACTGGCGCGCCAGCTGCATCTCGATGGCTTCATCCTGCCGCGCGACAATGCCATGGAGGCGGCCATCGTCAACAACCTCAATGTGTATGGCCTCGACTCGCTGCAGCAGGTCATCGCCTTCCTCAACGGGCAGGCCCAGCTGCAACCCACCGCCGTCGACACGCGCGCCGAGTTTGCCAAGGCCCAGGGGCAGTTTCCCTACGACTTCAGCGAGGTGAAAGGCCAGGAAAACGTGAAACGGGCCTTTGAGGTGGCCTGCGCCGGCGGGCACAACATCTTGCTCATAGGCAGCCCCGGCAGCGGCAAGTCGATGATGGCCAAGCGGCTGCCCAGCATCCTGCCGCCGTTGAGCCTGCAAGAGGCACTCGAGACTACCAAGATACACTCGGTGGCCGGCAAGCTGCGTCGCGGCACCACGCTGCTCACGCGCAGGCCCTTCCGCTCACCCCACCACACGATATCGCCCGTGGCCCTGGTGGGCGGCGGCACCTACCCCACCCCGGGCGAGATAAGCCTGGCTCACAACGGCGTGCTCTTTCTCGACGAGCTGCCCGAGTTCAACCGCAGCGTGCTCGAGGTGATGCGCCAGCCCCTGGAAGACCGCCTCATCCACATCTCGCGGGCCAAGTATGCCGTCGAGTACCCGGCCTCGTTTATGCTCGTGGCCAGCATGAACCCCTGCCCCTGCGGCTACTACGGTCACCCCAAGAAGCCGTGCATATGCACACCCCACCAGCGCCAGCAGTACCTGGCCAAGATATCGGGCCCGCTGCTCGACCGCATCGACCTGCAAATCGAGGTGCAACCCGTGGCGGTCGACGAGCTGGCCTCGAAGCAGGCCGGCGAGCCCTCGGCGGCCATACGCGCCCGCGTGGTGAAGGCCCGCGAGTTGCAGACGCAGCGCTTCGGCGCCACCGCCGGCGTGCACTGCAACGCCCAGATGACGCCCAGCATGATTCACCAGTGGGCCGAGCCCGATGCCGAAGGCCTGCGGCAGCTCAAGCACGCCATCGAGAGCATGAACATGAGCGCGCGCGCCTACGACCGCATCCTCAAGGTGGCCCGCACCATCGCCGACCTCGACGGCAGCCCCCAGGTGCGCGCCCCTCACATCATGGAAGCCATCTCCTACCGCTCGCTCGACCGCAGCAACTACTTCAACATGTAATTTTTTTACTCTATGGACGAAGACCAGAAAAATATTATCATATACCGCACTGCCGATGGTAACGCTTCTGTTGCATTATTGGCAAAATCTGGCTCAACCAGCAGCAGATGGCAGAACTTTTTGCCACCTCTAAGCAAACCATCAGCTATCATGTAATCAACATTCTGAAAGAGAATGAATTAACCGAGAGTTCAGTTGTCAAAGAATATTTGACAACTGCCGCCGATGGCAAGAGTTACAATATCGTTTTTTACTCTCTTGAGATGATAATTGCGGTGGGATATCGTGTTCGTGGCGTGCGGGGAACTCAATTCCGTCAATGGGCAACGAGGCATCTGTCGGAGTACCTTGTCAAGGGCTTTGTGATTGACGACGAGAGGCTAAAGAACCCTGATGGCCGTCCCGATTATTTTGATGAATTGCTCGCTCGAATCCGTGACATTCGTGCCTCTGAGAAACGATTCTATCAAAAAATTCGCGATTTGTTCTCACTGAGCAGCGACTATGACAAGAGCGATAAGGCCACTCAAATGTTTTTTGCTGAGACACAAAACAAATTGCTCTACGCCGCAACCTCGACCGCAGCAACTACTTTTCTACCCCGCTGTAGTCCTGCGAGGCGGGGGGCAGACTCGTGCGTCAAATGATGATAGAAAAGAGGTATAGAGGTGAAAATCAAATAATAAATGGCGGTGAAAATGTTGAATTATTGTAATTTGTTTTTTACCTTTGTTCAACTTAAATTAAGTGTAAGTTGAATGCAAGACTACATTCCTGACAGCGTAGTTTGGGCCGAAGCCTGTGGAGGGGACATTAGCGCCTTTGAGGTTCTGTTTCACAGGTATGCCGACTCGCTGCTTGCTTATGGATTGAAGTTTACAGCCGACAGAGACAATGTGAAAGACGTGATACAGAACCTGTTTCTCCGTCTCATGACTCAGCACGACAATCTATCGCATGCGGAAAATGTGAAGTCTTACTTGTTTACGGCCTTTCGCCGCTCCTTGATCAGAAGTATGAGTGTGAGTAGCGAGATATCGTTTGATTCCAGCGAGAGTTTGAAATTTCACATCGACAGGCTGGCTTCGGCCGATGAAGACAGTGGCCTTGATGATGAAATGCTGCAACAGCGCCAGCGTCTCTATGAGAGCCTTCTCAAACTGTCGTCGCGCCAAAAAGAGGCGCTCTATTTGCGCTATGTGCAGCGCCTTCCCATGGAGCGTATAGCCTTTATGTTGAACATGAACAATCAGTCGGTGCGCAATCTGCTGCACCGCGCTATCGAGAAACTACGCGAATCGATGGGTCCAAAGTCACCTGCAAGCCAGTCCATCCTTCTGGCCTTGTTGATACCGATGCTTTCGTGACTCCCTCGCTGGTGATGTTGTAGCCTGAAAATCCCATGATCACAGCTTGCAACACACCGCCAGCCCCTGTGAGGAAATAGGGATTGGTGCCGCCTTTGCACTCTGCAATCACCCCAAAGGGCGGGCACTGGTTGGCTTTGTAGGCTTGGTCAAAGTAGCGGCGGGCCAGCTGAGCATTGCCCATTCGGGCATAGAGAAGGGCAAAGATGGCTTCGGTCATTGCAGGCCCGTTTTTTATGCGTGGGGCATAATAGTTTAAGTCTTTGAGAATTTGCTCTTGGCTGGCGATGATGTCCAGCGGATAGGCAAGGAGGTTTACATCGGCTTGCTTGATGCTTTCGCCAGCGTAGGAGGCATGTTCCAGCGTAACACCTTGAGCATTTTTCAGGATGGGTAGCCCAGAGGCAACCTCACTCCAGAGAGGGTTGGGCTGCTTGCCCGCAATGTGTGCAGCCATGCAGGCAATATTGAGATTGGTAATGGCTATGGCATTGGTAAATGCATTGTCGTCGACATTGGCAGCATATTCATCGGCACACACCACATTATTGATGTGATAGCCATGGCCAGAGGCATCGGTCTGGGCGCGCGACACCCAAAAGTTGGCCGTGGCCTTGATGAGTGGCCAGGCTTGGGTTGTGAGCCAAGCTGTGTCGCGTGTCACGCAGTAGTATTGCCATGCTGCATGTGCCACGCAACCGGTGATGTGGTGCTCAAAGGTGCCTGTGAGTGCCCATGTGGGTGTTTCTTCCATGCCAGTGTCGCTGCTTTCCCACGGGAACATGGCACCGTCGTAGCCATGCTCCCAGGCGTTGGTCATGGCTGCTTGAATGCGATCGATGCGATAGTCGATCATGGAGCGAGCCATGTCGGGGTGCAACAGTACCAAGGCGGGGAATATCCATACATCGGCGTCCCAAAACACGTGTCCGTTGTATCCCAGTCCCGAGAGCCCCATGGGTGATACTGAAAGCCTTGAACGTTCACGAACAAAGCTATAGAGATGATAGAGCATTGAGTGCACGTCTTGTTGAGCTTGGTTGTCGCCAGAGATGGTGATATCACTCTTCCACAAGTCGCGCCACAACTTGACGTGCATGGATTCCAGTTGCTCAATGCCTTGCTTGACGGCAAAGATGACGAGGCGGTCGGCCTCGTTTTGCACATCGGGGTGGCAGGCCGAGGTCATGAGACTGCCTGTGATGGCGAAGCTGAACTTTTGCCCCTTGTTGAGCTTGATATTGAATTGTGCCACATTCTGTGTGCTGTCGTGGCTGGAGTGGATGACCTCGGGGTCGTGGCCGCCAGGAAAAATCAACGAGGAGCTGGCGGTGACGTCGAGCCGCCCCGTGGGGCTCTTGGCATCGGTCGAGAGCAGGTAGATGTTGCCCGTGCGTTTGGTCATCTTGTTGTAGCGGAAATGCACGCTGCGCAGTGTAGTGGGCACTTGGTGAATGCTGCGCACCGTGATTGTGATATCGTTCATTGCCTCAATCTCGACGATGTTGAGCGCATTGAAGGGCAACTGCCGCAAGGCACATTGCCGATAGCCGATGTGGGCTTTGCCAGGCACGTCAAAGTGCTGGCCCATGAAGGCCTGGCGCATGTCGAGCTGTTGCTCGTAGTGCTCAATGTTGCTTGCGGTCGCTGGTATGCCGTCGACGTCGATCTCCATATCCATCATTTTCACGCTGCTGAAGAAGTTGCTCACATTGCCGCGACCAAACTTGTCGTAGGCACCAGCAAGCACGACATCAGCATTTTTCAATGGTTGTGCTGATGATACCAGGCCCAGCTGGCCGTTGGCCACGGTCTCTCCGAAGTAGGGTGTTGCCGTGGGGTGGCTGGCCGTGAGTGTCCAAGCATCCTGTGCCACGCAGTGCATGCTTGTGCAAAATAGGGCCATGATAAAAAGGAAGAGTGTCATTTCTTTTTTAATGATTTGGGTATAGGAAAAACGCGGTCGTGCTCAGTCTTGGATTTTGTGCTATTTTCTCAATCTCCAGTTGTCTTTTATATAGGATGTGGGATAAACCGTGTGGTCTTGTGTTTGGCCGCCCCGCAGGCGAATCCACGTCTCAAAGCTGCGTTGCCCCTCCTTGAGCACAATCACGCGAGCGCCGCTCGACAGGTGGTTGTACTCGGTATTGCCGCCCGTGAAGCGGCCGTAGGCCAGCAAGATGCCATGCCACATGGTGGCATAGTCGTTGTCGTGGTCATGACCGCTGAAGATGCCCATCACGTCGCCTGAAATTCTCATGGCGGCAAACATGCCTGTGTTGATTTTTGGACAGCACACGGCTTCCATGCGCGTGCCAATCAAGATGGCATCTTGCGTGGTGGCTGCCTCGGCATACTCGGGCAGCGGGATGTGCATGAATGCCAGTGCGGGCAATGGAACACCGCCGTTGCTGCGGGTAAAGGATGCACTCTGGCTGGAGTACCATTGCACCTGCTCGCCTGTGAGCCAGGCGTAACCACCCACTTCCTTGATCTGTGCATTGGCATGGGTGTCGAAGCAGTAGAGCAGGGCAGCATCGCGGCTGCCGCTATGGTCCTTGACGGTGATCACGTGGTCGGGGGTAATTGAATCGTAGGGGGCAGTGATCACATTGTGCTTGTAAGTCGCAATGATGCGTTGCAGCTCACCGTTGGTCATGCCCCGCTCGCTGTCGTGATTGCCAAAGAGCATGATAAATGGAGTGTTCTGTGCCTCTATGATGTTGAGCACTGCTGTCAAGGTGCTGTCGGCAGGACGGGAATATACGAAATCTCCAGTCACTATAATCAAGTCGGGCTTTTCAGCCTTTACGATCTCGGAGATGCATTCTGGTACTACCTGTGAGGCGGGATTGTGCAACTTGTAGTGGAGATCGGTGAATTGCACAATCTTGAACTCTCTGTTGCGGTTGAATTGCAGGTTTTGTGCTTGGCCTGTCGCAGCAAGCAAGATTACGACCAGGAGTATAAATTGACTTAATGCTTTCATGTTGTCAAAGTTATGTTTTTTTTGCAAGGGCTAGAAGAATATGGGAATATTTGTGTACTTCCAGTAGTTCTTCTAGCCCGTCATGTGCAATGCACATCAATTGATTCTCATGTGCTCTATAAATAAACTATTTCAATATCCACATAATTTGGTTCTCATCGTCGATGCCGCCAAACTGGCTCTGCACGGCAGCCTTCACGTTGGCTCCATTGTAGTCATACTCCGATTGTGGATACATCCAACGTACAGGCATCTTGTTGACATCGTCGTTACGGTTGCTGCTGGGATTGATGGGCAAAACGGGATAGCCGGTGCGGCGGTACTCGAAGTAGGCGTTATAGGGCTGTTGCATGAAAGTGGCCAGATACTTTTGCTCGATAATTTGCTCGATTTGCCGCTCAGGGTTGGCCGAGAACGCTACTCCTGGATTGCTAAGATAACGGGCGATGTAGTCATCGGTAATCTTCCTATTGTGGTGATATTCGGCATTGTCGACGGTGTTGTCGGCAGTGAAGTGCATGGCGGCCTCAATGCCCTTGTTGTAGTAGTTGCGGGCATCGCCATCGAGCAGGCCGCGCACGCATGCCTCGGCCAAGATGAAGTTCAACTCGCTGTAGCTAAGCAGGACCGACGGCTCGCCCACGATTTCCTCAACATATCGCTTGTTGGTTTGCGATACGTTGCCCTCAAAGACAGCCTTCTGGATTTCCTCCTCGGTGAGCGTGGCTTCTACACCATTGTAGGAAGCCCAGTCATCGACGGCACTGCCGGCTGCCACGGCATTGGGCGTGGGTTGTGCGTAGTAGAACAGGCGATAATCGCCAAAAGCCTTGAGCGAGTCGACGACTTCGGACGAAATCTGGATGTAGTTGACATAGTTGTTGCCCTCCTTGTAGAAGTCGGCTTTCTGGCCTGACTTGTCGCTGTGCACGAGTTGCAGGTTGTCGGTATTGCTGTCGAACAAGGGTCTTGTGGCCACGATGTCCTTAAATCGGGCTGCAACATTGAGGTCGGGATCGTCGGTCTTCTTGTAGAGGTTGATCAGGATTTTGAGTGCCATCACGTTGGCAACCTTGCGCCACTGGCTGGTGTTGCCGCCATACACGAAGTCGCCATTGAAGTTGCTGCCCTGGGCGAGCAGCTGGTCGGCCTGGTCGAGCTCGTTGAGCAACCCCAGCATTACATCGCGCTGGCTGTCATACTTGGGGTAGGTGATGCCAGCTTCGCCTTGCATGGCTTGGCTGTAGGGGATGTCGCCCACGCGCATTGTGGCGTCGAAGAACACGATGGCGCGCAAGATGTGGCCCAAGCCCTCGTAGGAGGCTTTCAACTGCGCGTTGCCGGCGGCTTCTATCATCTTTTGCACGTTGTAGAGCATGGTCACGCCATCAAGATCGGCACGTCCCAGCTTGTTGAAGGCGATGTTGATATCGTTGGCCTCGGTCCAGGCGATATACTTGCACAGCATCTCGTCAAACATGTATCCCTTGGGCTCCCTGTGTTTTTCCCACAGGTTGCGTATGCAATTGGTAGCAATCATTTCAGAGGTTGCCGCGGTCGACTGGTTGGGGTCGGTATTGTAGCTGTCGAAGTGGTCGGTGCAGCTGTTGATGCCCAACATGCCGCAGGCCAGCAGGCCCGACACTAAAGCTGTTTTAATATAGTGTAGCATAATTCTCTTTTTTTGGTTTTAGAAAGTCATTTTGATGTTTATACCCATGTAGCGCACCGATGGCGAGGCCAGGTTGTCACTGGCTCGGTCGGGGTCGGTAAATTTGTATTCCTTAGTCCAGAGCAGCAGGTTTTGCCCGATGAGTGAAACCGAAGCCTGCTTCATGTTCATTTTCTTGCACAAACTGGATGGGATGTCGTAGGTGACAGACAGCTCACGCAGTTTTATAAACGTTTCATCGGTGATAAACTGCTCGCCCTTGCACCAGTAGCTCTTGATGTAGGTTTCATAGGACACGGGAGTCTCGTTGGGGGCAAAGACGCGGGTGTCTTCAACGATGCGTCCGTAGGAGTCATACTTCACCGAGCCCGACACCACGGTCACTCCAGGGGCTACGAAGCTCTTGTTGCCGTTCACCACCTCGTCGTAGCGCCACTGGTTGTCGCTCTCGGGGTGTGCGCCAGTTTGCCACAGGCGGTAGTTGGTACGGGCTGTCGACAGTCCGCCAATGCGACCGTCGATAGTGAAACCAAGACTTAGGTTTTTATACTTGAAGTTGTTGGCCAGGCCCCACATCCAGTCGGGGTCGGTGTTGCCCACCTTGTACTTGTAGCTTGTGAGGCGCGGGAAGCCGTTGGTGAGAATCACGCTGCCGTCGGGGGCATAGTTGAAGGTCTTGGAGGTATAGGCATCGACGCGTGCGCCTTTGTAGGTCCACAGGTTGTCGGCGCTGTATACGGGGTCGATCTTGGCGTAGTAGCGTGCCGATCGGGCCCAGTTGGTGGTTACATTCCAGGTGAAGTTGGTCGTCTTGATGGGAGTGGCATCTACAAAGAACTCAACACCACGGCGCACATACTCCTCTTGGGTGTTGACGAGCACGCTCTTGAAGCCCGTGAAGGGGGAGATGGTGGTGGCGGCAGTGTTGTTGTAGGTGAGCTTGTTGTAGTAGGTGAAGTCAAACTTGATGCGGTTTTGCAAGAAGTGGGCCGAGGTGCCTATTTCCCAGGTGCGGTCGGTGATGGGTTTCACCTTGCCGCGCATGGTTGTGGGGTATACGGCCGAGTTCAGTCCGTCCCACACCGAGTTGTTGATGGTATAGGCCTGGTTGGTGTCGTAAATGTTGAGGTCTTTCTTGGAGACGGTCCAGGAGCCTCTCAGCTTCAGGAAGTTTAACCAGTTGGGCATTTTAATGATGTTGCTCAATATCACACTGGCGCCTACCGAGGGGTAGAAGTAGGAGTTGCTGCCGCTGGGCAGGGTCGACGACCAGTCGTTGCGGCCGGTTAAGTCCATGTAGTAGGTGCTCTTGTATCCCAGCGAGGCCTTGCCGTATATGCTGTTCACCTTCTTGTTGGCCAGGTAGGGCGTCACTGTGGGGCTTTCGACCGATGCCTTAAGCGAGTAGAAACCAGGAATGGAGATGCCGTTTTTGGTAGTGGCCTCCAGCGACTTGTCGCGATAGTAATAGATTGAGGCACCTGCAAGGGCATCGATGCTGAAATCGCCAGCAGTCACGGTTGCGTTCAGAATAAAGTCGTCGTTGGTTGTGAAAACCTCTTCGGTTTTTTCAGCGTAGTAACCTTTGTTGGTGTTGCCCCAATTGCGGGTAGCGTTGATGCCGATGGGGGCGCGGCGCTTGGTGCTCAAGTTGGTGTAGTCATAGCCGCCACGCACGATAGCTGTGAGCCAGGGCATGATGTGGTAGTTGATAGTGAGCATACCGTTGGTCTTGGTGTTGTCTTCACGGTTGATTTTCTCGTAGGCGCTCATCCAGGGGTTGTCGTACCATGACTTGCGGTTCCAGTTCTGCTGGGTGTCTTTCACCAGCCAGTAGTCGCGATAGTCGCGCACGTCATATTCGGGTCCGGTCCACACGAGAAGGTTGTAGATGTAGCCCTGGTCGGTGTAGCCAGTACCCGATGTGTTGCTGGCCAGCTGCTTGTTGAAGCCCATTGTGGCAGTGATGTTTACCTTATTGCCGAGTTTCATTTCACCGCCTATGTTGTATTGCAGCACCTTGCCGGTTTGGTTGGGGTACTGGCCCTTGTCGTAGATAAATGATACCGAGGAACGCACGCTGCCGTTTTTGCCGCGCTGCGACACGCTCACGGTGTTGTTTGACACCATGCTGAATTGCAGGAAGTTTTTGAAATTGTTGCGGCCGGCCGATACAAGTTCGCGTTCCTCCATTTGGTGTGTGTACGGATTGTATTGGGCATAGACGCGGCCTATGTCGAGCTTGTCGCCCCACACCTCGTCGTCGGTGTTGTACTTACCCCCGTAGCCCGAGCTGTAGGAGTGCTGCACCTTGGGCAGGGCGAGAGTGCCGCAGTTGAACATGTTGCTCGAGTTCACTTCAACGGTGAAGCCTTCTTGTCCGCTCTTCTTGGTGGTGACCATGATGGCGCCGCTGCCGCCGCGGCTGCCGTAGAGGGCCGAAGCAGTGGCACCTTTCAGCACGTCGATCGACTCAATGTCGTCGCTGTTGATATCGGCAAGGGTGAGATTGGTGGGTACGCCATCGAGCACCAGCAGCGGAGTCTCGCCGCGCAGGCTGATGGTGGGGGCTTCCATAAACTCGCTCGAGTTGAAAATGGTCATGCCGGCAATGCGGCCTGTGAGGCTTGTGGCCACATTCACGCCTTTCACTTTTTCAAATTGTTCGCCTGCAATCTTTTGAGTGGCATATCCGAGCGCTTTTTCCGAGCGTTTCATGCCCAGTGCGGTGACTACAAGTTCCTTGAGTTTGACCGACTCGTCCTGCATGGTGACGATAATGTTGCTGCGGCCGGCCACTGCAACTTCTTGCTGAGCGTAGCCAATGAAAGAAAAGCGCAGCTTGCTGTTGCGGTTGGGCACTTCGATGTCGAAGTAGCCGTCGAGGTCAGAGATGGTCACGCGATTGGTGCCCAGCACTTTCACAGTGGCCCCTATCACAGGCACGTTTTTCTCGTCGAGCACGCGCCCATGTATTTTTGCAGGGCTTGAGGCCTCGGTTTTTTCACCCTCGAAGATCATAATTTGGCGTCCAGAGATTTTGTATTTCAGCCCTGAGCCATTGAGCACGCGTTGCATGACACTGTTGATCGAGGCGTTGGTGACCTCGGCTGTCACTTTTTTATCCAGGTTGGGAAGGTTGCTGTTGTAGGCAATCATGTAGCTGGTCTGCTTCTCGATGAGGGAAAACACCCGCTTGAGAGGCATGTTGCTCACGTGAAGCGACACGGTGCCATCATGCGCTACTTGCGCAACTGGAGTTGGGCCTGCAGCCTGCATTGCAGGGGTGGCCACGAGGGCCAGCAGGCTTAGCAGTACGGGCCACACTCGTCGCCACGTTCTGCATGTCAAGTCGTCATACTTTTTCATTGATTGTTTTTTTAAGTTGGTTCTGTTATTGATTTAGAAGATATTCTGGTTATTTGCTCTTGAATATTAAAGGAAGAAATTCCTTGAGGCACCGGCGCCAGGTGAGCCATTCGTGTGCTGTGCCTTGTGAAATGAATGGCGTGTAATGGATGCCGTTGTCATCAAGTTCCTTCCGAAGTTTGGTTTGCCCCACGTTTTCGTCGGTGCCATAGCCTATGAAGAAGCAGCGCAGCTTGCTGTTGAATGTTTTGGCATCTGACATAATGCCTCCATAGTTCTTGTGCACGTCAAGGCCATACACGGCACCGCTAAACAGGCCGATATAGGCAAACATGTCGAGATGAGGAACTACGATGTCGAGCGCTTGATGTCCGCCCCACGACAATCCTGCCATGGCACGATGGTCGCGGTCGGGGATGGTGCGAAATGTGCTGTCGATCATAGGAACAAGATCTGCGATAAAGGTTCGATAGAATGATGTTCCATATTTGGTGATCTCGACAAAGTGTTCTTTCTCTTTTTTGGGTACATTGATGTCGCCGCTCTCCATTACAACTATCATGGGGGTTGCCGTGCCAGCAGCTGTGAGGTTGTCGATGATGTGTTGCATCATGCCCTGGCGTGTCCAGCCAGTGTGGTCCTCGCCCATGCCATGCTGCAGGTAGAGTACGGGATAGCGGTGGTTGCCGCTTTGATCGTAGCCTGCCGGAGTGTATACAATGGCAGTGCGCCATGTGCCTGAAGAAGTGGCATAGTACTCGATAGTGCGCAACTGTCCGTGTGCAATGCCGCGCTGGGGCCGATAGTAGTCGCCCTCACTACCTTCAGGAATCTCTAAGCCACCGGCTTCGCGGCTGTAGGCAAAAAACGTCTGAGAGTTTGGATCGATGGTTTTCACACCGTCGATGGTCATGAAATAGTAGTGGAAGCCCTTGGGCAGTGCGGGGGTGGTGAGGGTCCACACGCTGTCGGTGGCTCGAGTCATTTCATAGGTGGTTTTGTGGATTGTCACCTGCACGCTGTGGGCATTGGGGGCTGTGAGCTTGAAGGTGGCACGGCCTTGGTCGTCGACCATGGGATACTGTGCTGATGGGATGTTCCATATCGAGCGTGTGCCTTGGGCCTGTGCATGGGTTGCCAGGGGGCTGAATACAAGTGCCAGCGAGAGTATCGCGCTTGCTGCATTTAATATTTGCTTGGGTTTCATTATGGTTTATTTTGTTACTTTGATTGTATGAGTTTCTTTATGGTAGCTTATGGGGGCTATCATCTGCAAGCGTTGCATGAATTCATCGAGGCTCACGCTGGCATCAAACTTGCCGCTGAGCACGATGGCATCGGTTGCTTTCCGGTTGAATGTAAACTGGGTGTGGTAGATATTTTCCATTTGTTCGATGAGTTTTGTCAATGGCTCGTTGTTGAGAATGATGATGTCGTCTTTCCAACTGACCAGGGTTTGCATGTCGATGTCATTTTCTTCGATCACGTTGGTTTGCTGATTGCTGGCAAGGTATTCAAGCGTCTCTTTAGGCTTCAGGGTGTGAGACTTGTTGCCAGCGGTTTTTACGTTTACTCGGCCTTCGTAAAGTGTCACGCATTGTTTGTTCTCACCAGGATAAGAAGAGATCAAGAATTTTGTGCCCAGTACCTTTACTTGCAGGTCGCCGCACTGGGCAATGAAGTCCTTGCGAGGGTTGTGGGTGATGTCCATGTAGGCTTCGCCCTCAATTTTCACGCGTCGCACATCGACTGTGGCCAGCGAGAAGGGGAACGTCATCTTTGAATTTTCGCGCAGGGTGATGGTGGAGCCGTCGGATAGCACGACTCGTGCCCTCGCGGCACGGGGCACAGCGACCATGAGTTGGGTTCCTGGCTTGCATGAAGTTGTCACTTGGTTGCCTTGCAGGTTGATGTTGATCACGCCCTGCCCGGGCTTGCACGTGATGGTGCAATTGTCGTCAAGAGTGATGACTTGGTCGCCAGCCATGAGTTTGATGTTTTGAATTGTTGACACATCAAGCTGGCTTAGCATTGTGTTTCGATCTTGGTCATTGTGGTGCACGTTGTTGACAAGGTGCCAGCCTCCTACTATGAGCAGCAGGGAGATTGAAGCCGCAGCCACCCATTGCCACCACAGGTGTCGGGGCTCATGGGTGTTTTGTTCATAGAGAGCTATGATTTTTTGCCACAGCAAGCGCTTCTCGTCGGCGGTGAGCCGTGGCTCGTTGCGTTCGAGCCAGTCTTTGAACAGCTTTAAGTTGGAGACCTTGTTCATTTTTATAGTTCCGGTTCTTTTTTACAGGTTACTGCAATGGTTCTTTATAATTGAAAGGGGAGACATGGAATTTTGTACTCATTTTTTTCATCTTTTCTCCAAGTTGAGGCGTTTTTTTTGAAGGATTGGGCTGAGGTGTGTATCATAGGATTTAATTTAAAATGATGATTGAATGTCGGTGTGGTGGGTGCCTGGTATAGGGCATCCATCACATGCAAGTGGGTGGCTGTTGCTGGCCGGGGGCGGGGGAATTTTTACTGCCAGGTGTTGAGGGCGTGGAGCACGTCGCGCCACACTTGCTGGCGATCGGTCTCGGCCAGCAGCTCGTGGCGCATGCCGGGATACAGGCGCTCGCTCACGTGGAGGTAGCCCATCTTGGTCATCAGGCTGGCTGCGGCGTGGAAGGCCTTGTCGCTCAATCGGCAGGGGTCGAGGGCTCCCGAGATGAAATAGACGGGCATGGTGGGGTTGGCCATTGCCCAGCCCCTGGGCGAGTAGCAGTCTTGCATGAGGGCAAAGAGGTTTTCAAAGCCGTTGGCCGTGAAGGTGAATGTGCACAGCGGGTCGGCGTGGTAGGCCTTGAGTGTGGCTGCATCGCTGCACACCCATGCCTGCGGGTAGCCCTCGTGCCTGAAGGGGCGGTTGAAGGTGCCAAACGTGAGCCGCTGCAGCAGCTGCGGGCGCGAGTGGCCGCCTGCCAGCAGGGTGCACAGGCGGGCCAGCAGGCGGGCCAGGCCCACGGCGGGGTTGCGGCTGGGGCTGCCGCACACGATGAGGGTGTCGATGGTGCTGTCGTAGCGCTTGGCATAGGAGCGTGCCACCATCGAGCCCATGCTGTGGCCCAGCATGAAGAGCGGCAGCGTGGAGTACTGGCGGTGTATCCACTGGTTCACGATGTGCAGGTCTTCGACCATTGCCCGCCAGCCGCCCGAGTACATGTAGCCCAGGTCGCCGGGGGTCTTCACGGTCTCGCCGTGGCCGCGGTGGTCGTGCACGACACACACATAGCCGTGCTGTGCCATGTGTTGCATGAAGGGGTAGTAGCGCTCCTTGTGGTCGCACATGCCGTGGGCCAGCTGCAGCACGCCCACGGGGCGGCCCTCGGGCTTGATGACCGAGGTGGCCAGCCGCAAGCCGTCGGCCGAGGCGTCGAGATAGGTCTTTTCCATTTGTTTTTTTTACTTTTGGAGGCAAAGATAGTGAAAAAAATCGAGTGTGTGCCAGCCATAAATGCCTGTGCGATTGCATGCAAAAAAAAAACGAGCCTCCTGCATTGTGCTGCGGCAGGAGGCTCGTGATGCACATGTGGCGCTATGGCGCCGGCCACGTTATTTCACGATTTTCTCGCTACGGGCAGTGCCGTCGCTGTAGCGGGTCACCTTGATGTTGAGGCCCTCGAGGGGCTCGCGGCTGTAGATGCCCTGCAGGTTGTAGTAGCGGGTTTCAACGACCTGAGCAGCGGTGGTCACGGTGCCCACGCCGGTGTTAGGCTGGTGGGCCGGCATGAAGATGACCAGGCCCAGGGCGTCGTTGTCGGCCTTGTGAAACACCACCTTCTCGATGCTCACGCTGTCTTGGGTGGCCACGTTCCAGGTGTTGCCTTGGGCATAGATGGTGCCTGTGCCGTTGTTGTAGAGGTCGTAGAGCTCACCGTTGTTGCCGTTGTTCACCAGCACGTTCTCGCCGGGGTTGTAGTCGGGGTCGTCGGCAGCCACCTGGGTCTTGCCGGCGTTGACGGTGGGAGCGCCAATCACGGTGATGCCCCACAGGCTGTTTTCGATGTGGTTGCCCTTGATGCGCACGTTGCCCTTGTTGCTGGAGTCGTAGATGCTTATGCCCGAGCCGCCGTTGTTGGGGTTGGACTCATAGTTGTTGTTTTTGATCATGTTGTCCTCGATGTAGAGGTTCATGGGTCCTATCATGGCCACGCCATAGCGGTTGTCCTCGATGTCGTTGCCCTTCACGGTCACCTTGCCGGTATAGGCCAGGCCCAGCATGTTGCTCAGGCCTATGCCGCCTGCCAGTGTGGTCTCGGCCAGGCCTATCACCTTGTTGTGGGTGATGGTGATGTCGTAGGGGCCGCCGCAGGTCATGTTGATTTGCGGGCGGTTGCGCTTGCTGGTGGTGTTGCGCAGAAACACGCAGTTGTCGACCACCAGGCCCACAGGCGTGTTGGCGCCGTTGCCCAGTGCGCTCACGGTGTTGTCGACAAAGTAGCTGCCAGTCACGGTGTTGCCGTCGCACGAGCTGCTGTAGTTCACGACCGAGCCGCTGTTGATCTTGCCATTGTAGAGGGTGAAGGTGCAGTGGTCGATGGCCAGGTGGCCGTTGGTGCTGCCAAAGTTGATGCCGGCATACTCCATAGTCACGTTTTTCATTGTCATGCCCGAGTTGGTGTCATACACCTTGAAGCCCTTGGGGGCTGCCGTGGCTGTGGCGCGGGTGATGACGGCGGTGTCGGGCACGGCAAAGTCGGCATAGCCGTTGACCGAGACCATCACCTTGTCGCCCAGCAGCACCTTGTCGTTGTTCATCAGGCGCAGGGTGTCGCCGGCGGCGATGGTGAAGTCGGCTGTCACGACATAGCCGCTGTCGGTGGCCGTGACACCGCTGGTGTCGATGGCGGCCAGCTGGGCAAAGGTGTAGGCCCTGCCGGTGCCGGCGCTCACAAAGGTGGCACTCATGGTGCCCACGGTTGCTGCTGCAACCAAGAGAAGTGTAAAGAATTTCTTCATAATCGCTGTCTGTTTTTTTGTTTTGCTATCGTTGTTGATTGGGCAAAATTAAGCATTATTCGCCTCATGGCAAAATACAAGTGGCTGGCGTGGAGGGTCGGTCGCAGCTGTGAGTGTTAAACGTGTTGTGTTAATTCGTCGGTCAATTAACACACATTGTTGCGCATTGCGGCTTCGCTTTTTCTTTTTTCTTGATTTTTTGTTAAAGTCACGACATGTTGCAGTGTGGTGTGATAATAATGCCTAAATTTGCTGTGAAATATGACTAAATGATGTTTTTTGAGTTTTACAGCTTTCAATTTTTAAATTTTCAATGATCATGTGTTTTAATCATCGAGCACAATCTGCAGCCATGGCACAGGCGGGAGCGCCGCGCGCAGGTGGCGGCTCTGTGCTGGGTGTGGAACCAATATTAATAGAGGAAACTTCTTTATACAGTAATTTTAACAAAAATAAAATGTAGGGAAAGCATTCGTGAGGATGCATGATTTACACAAAGAGTTTAAATTTACGTTTTAAAGAGAGGAGAGGCGTGGCCACGATGGTCCTGCCTCTCTGTGTGTTGATGCTTGCCACATGCAGTGGGGCGCGGCCATTCTCCCCCTGGGGCGGCCCTGATGTGGGACTAAACATTGTTAAATGTTTTGTGCAATTTTTTTTAATGTGTAACTTTGCACATGGAAAAAATATAAGAGAGCTAAATAAAATTGTAACAAACTGATTTTTATATTGTTATATCAATTTCCTCTTGATCAATATTTTTCTGTGATAAAAAGACAGCGCGGTTTTTGTGCCGACGCAGCCTCACATTTATATTAAAGAAATTATAGCATGAAGCGATTGTTCAAATTATTGGCGCTCGTTGTGGCGCTTGTGGCGTTTTCCCCCAGGGTCGGCGCTTTTGACTATTCCAGCGTGAGTTACCAGTGGACCGACGACAGCGGTGTGACGCACACAAGCAAACTCAGCGACAAGGCCACCGACTACAACCAGATTTTTGCCCTCTTGTGCGAGGTCTACACCAATCCCGCAGTGCCTGGCACGCTCAATGTAGACGGTGTGGAGGGCACCGACGTCAACTACACGGCCAACAAGCCTGCCTATATCACCGCCGCCAAGGTGGCCACTCCCGTCGAGGGCCTCACGTGCATGATTGTGGAAGTCAAGAAAGGGGCTGCCGCCGAGCGAAACTATCCAGCTGAAGCCATGAAGCAGTGGATAAAGCAAAATGTGATTTCGGTCCAGATCATCACCGATGTGGCCGAGTCGCGCAATGCCTATGTGCTATCGGTATCGGGCTCTTACAATCGCTTCTATTTCATGTGCAAGGGTCGTGCTACAAATGATTCAAGCTGGGGTTATCCTCGTGGTTTTGAGACGCTCAGTGCCACAGGCGATGCACAAGCTGCCGATGGTGCAAGTGATTTCTACAGCAGGCTCACTGCGGGTGAGGTGTATGACGTGAGTCACGATTGCACCGATGTGACGGGACTTAGGCACTACTACACCATCAATCCTGGCACCAACAGTGCCTACTTGCGCAACATCACCCTGGTGATGCCAAAAAACAGACTGAAATACTGGGACCAGAAAACCAATCCTGGCTTCAAATGGGCCAACTCCCAATATGGCTATCAGCGTAATGACGGCGGAGGTGTTCGCGACTATGTGTGGTACAATCCCGACTACTGCCCCAAGATAGCGCTCTACACCTCTACACTCAAGGCTGAGGCCAAGCAGGCGGCCGACTATGCCGACGAGGCTGGCAAGCGGCTCTTTGACGTGAAGCTCGACTGGACTTCAAGCCTCAAAGACGTGCTCAAGTATGACGGCGACGAGAACTACGACATCTATGCCGTAGAGGGAACCGACACTACCCGTATCATGAGCGGCACGGCCCTGCACAGCCAGCTGTACTCGACCGGCGGCACCGCCTACAGCTACCAGGTGGAGCAGCGTGAGAAGACCTACAAGCTCACCTATGTGGTGAAGTGCTACCCCAGCACCGCGGACGGCAGCGGCCAGGTGGGCCCGGCCGTGACCAATGTGGCCACAGTCATCATCCCAGGCTATCACGAGGAGTTCTTGTGGGTGAGCGACTACCGCTCAAAGTTTGACGTGGCCACGCTCAAGAATGCCTATAAAAACACCATAGGGCTCACGGTGAACCGCTATGTGTTTAACCCTGCCGGCGGCGAGCAGCGCGTGATCACCCGCACGCCAGTGGGCGGCAGCGAGGCTGGCAAGTCGCAAGATGTGGCCAAGATCACCTTCGGCAGCCAGGACAAGGGCGCCAGCTATACCATCGAGTACTACAACCAGGATGCAAGTCCCCGCTACGACAACGCCACTGCTGCGGTTGAGGGCAAGACCGACGACGGCATCACCCTCGACGACTACTTCACCGCCTCTACGGCCCAAGGCGGCGACTTGGCCCAGGGCTACATCTACGCCATCAAGGGCGGCAGCAACGAGACCACAGTCGAGGTGCCGGTCTACGCCTCGACGATACAAGCCGAGCGAGCCACCCACTACAGCCTCGACGAGATTGCCTCCGACGTCGACATGACCCACCGGCTGGCTACCAACGAGGATGTGAATGTGGCCGTGGCGACCGACGACGGTGTGGCCAGCTACGACATCTACAAGGGCACATCGCCTGCATCGAGCACCATCACATTCAACGGCACAGCGACGGCTACCGATGTTGCCACCCCCACGGTACAGTACTATACCGGCCAGCTCACGGCCCAGTCGCACGCAGGCATCAACACCTATGGCACCAACCAGGTGAGCATGGCCTCGAGCCGGGTGACGGCTACCCTGGCCAGCGCATCCAAGAGTGCCTACACCTTCCACTCGGGCAGCCACTACTACACGGCCACCCTCGACCTCAAGGCTGTGCAGGGCCAGGCCAGCGGCTACAGCATAGTGGGCTATCGCGTGTGGCGCAACATGGTCGACGGCACGCCCGACGAGCAGTACCCCGATGCCTACATCACCGGCACTCAGGTCAAGATCAAGGACCGCGACAAGAATTTCCTGTTCTACGACGACCTGGCCAACAGCAGCAATGTGGTGCGTGAGGTGGGAGCGCAAGCCGAGTCGGCCACTGTGACCAAAACCGATGGCACGCAGGAGACCATCAACAATTTCACATCGGGCACTTTTGGCGCTGCCACAAGCCCGGTGGTCGACTATGTGGTGAGGCTCTATTACACCAAGACAGCCCAGGCAGCCCAGGCAAGAGCCCGGCGTGCTGCCGAGCAGGCAGAGTACTACATTGCCGAGTACACGCTTGAGAAGGACTTCTCCAACGTTGCGACGGCCGTGACAACGGTGCAAGCTCCCAGGCAGGTGACCAGTGTGCGCTACTACGACACTACAGGGCGCGAGAGTGCCACTCCCGTGCAGGGTGCCAGTATCGAGGTGACAACCTACACCGACGGGTCGCGGTCGACGCGCAAGGTGCTGCGGTAGCACCACCGACAGCGCTCGCCGGTAGAGTGCGAAAAAAAATTTTTTTTGATTGCAATGCGATGCCCCCGCCAGTGGCCAGTGTGCCCGGCAGGGGCATCGCTGTGCATGGTGGTCGCGGGTTGTGTGGTGGTGAGCGTGGTTGAAACATCGCGTGCTGGCTGAGGGGCGTGATGCTTTTTGCCCGCATGCAGTGGGGGTGCGCGGGTTAGGCGGCGTTGAGGTTGAGCCAGTAGAGCAGTGCGAGCAGGAGGAGGATGACGGCGATGAGGGGGATGTAGATGGTGTCGCTCAGGCGGCGCTCGAGGGCCAGGTGCACGTCGTCGAGGCTGGCATAGCGGCCGGCGATGCAGCCTGCGGCAATGGCCAGCAGGCGTCGAGGCCGTGCGGGCGAGGCCATGACGGCGGCCTTGAGCAGGGTTCCGTAGCGGGCTATGGCGGCTTGCTCGTCGAGGCGGGGCTGTGGCCAGGGGTGCAGCGCGATGTGCTTGAGGGCGGGGTCGAAGCCGATTGTCTGGGCGTCGAAGTGGCCCACGGTGCCGTCGGGGCCCAAGGCAAGCGTGATGGCCTCGACAGCGGGTTGCTGCATGAGGGCCATCACGCTTGGTGTGATGTGCTTGCGCTTGATGAGTGAGGCGAGAGTGACCGTGGCGCTATTCTATTTTCTTGGCGGTGTTGGTGCTCAGGTTGTACTGGTACTTGCCTTGGGGTGTGCGTATGTTGATGATGCCTCGCTCTGAGTCTTCCCAGCCAATGTCGGTGGCGCCGCTGCCGCCGTAGTGCACCTCAAAGTTGGTGTTGCTGCGCTTGGAGAAGGCGTAGACGCGGCCGTTCTTGAGCAGAAACACGGTGTAGCCCGGGGCTTTCACCTTCTTGGAGAACTCGTCGGCGTGAAACAGCGGCTTGCTCTTGTCGTATTGCTGCACGTTCATCTTCACCTCTTCGCCAGTCTCGAGGTCGTTGGGGTCGACGAGGCTCTCGCCGCCTGCGCCCGGGTTGATGAGCCCGCGTGCCACCGAGTCGGCATGGGCCTTCTCGGCAGCGGCTTTCTCCTGCTCGGCCTTTTGGGCGGCGATTTCCTCGGGTGTGGGGATGTGCAGGTAGCCTATGTTGGAGGCCCACTCCTTGAGGCGGGTGGCCAGGATGCCGTTGACTGTCGAGGTGCCGGTCACTTGCAGCTCTTGCTGGCCGCTGGAGCTGCTGGTGGCGATGTTGCCGTTGAAGTCGATTTGCGACACGATATCGCCGGCCTCGATGTCGAAGAGCACGGCTGTGAGCGTGCCCACGGTGCCCTGCTGCTTTTGCGGCACGGTGAGGTAGGCAAAGTAGAAGTAGTTTTTGCCGTTGATGTTGTCGCTGTAGGGGATGGCGTCGCCGGCACGCAGCTCGGCGGGGTCGAAGATGAGGTTGTTGCCGTTCAGGTACTTGGTCTTGTTGAGCTTGATGTCCCAGTTGGCACCGTTCTGGGTGAGGGTGTAGATTTTAAAGAACGGGTGCTGGTCGTCGTTGAGGTAGGTGACACCTATGATTTTGTCCTCCTTGCCGTTTTTGTCCATCACGCGCATGGCATAGGCAATCTTGTCGCCGTCGCCCTTGAGGTTGTTGGCCTCGAGCGTGCGGTTGAAGATGTCGATGGTGTTGTTGTTGGCGTTGTCGCCGGTGATGCTCACCTCGTCGGGGGTGACGTCGCGGCTGCCGCTGAAGAAGCACTGCTTGACCACGATGAGCCCCACAAAGGCCAGCACGGCCAGAATGATGATGGTGTTGCGCGTGGTGTGCTGCCCCTGTCCGGCCTGCGCGGTGGCGCTCTGCTGCTGGTCGCCGCCGGCATCGGCAGCCTTGCCCACTATGTTGTGGCACACCGGGCAGAAGACCGAGTTGGCCGGAATGACGCTGTTGCAGTGCGGGCACTGGATTTCCTGGTCGAGCGGGGCACCGCAGTTGTTGCAAAACTTGGAGCCTTGGGGCACCAGGCTGCCACAATGTGGACATTTGATATCGGGCATAGGATGATGAGTTTTTGTTATAACAATTGCAAAGATAGTGCAACTCGGGCGCAAAAACAAATTTTAGGCCAGCACCTGCGCGTGGCGGCAATAGTGTGGTCAATTTTTTTTGTATCGGGGCAAAATTGTGAGTACCTTTGTGAATAAATCAAACAATCATTGTCCCGTTTCCCATGAGTGAAAACTATATCGTATCGGCCCGCAAGTACCGTCCCAGCACCTTCTCGACCGTGGTGGGGCAGCAGGCGCTCACCCACACGCTCAAGACGGCGATAGCCAGCCACCGGCTGGCTCATGCCTACTTGTTCTGCGGCCCGCGCGGCGTGGGCAAGACCACGTGTGCGCGCATCTTTGCCAAGGCCATCAATTGCGAGCATCTCACCCCCGAGGGCGAGCCGTGCAACGAGTGCGAGTCGTGTCGTGCCTTCAACGAGCAGCGCAGCTACAACATTGTGGAGCTCGACGCGGCCAGCAACAACTCGGTCGACGACATACGCGGCATCACCGACCAGGTGCGCATTCCGCCGCAGGTGGGGCGCTACCGCGTGTTTATCATCGACGAGGTGCACATGCTCTCGACGGCGGCCTTCAACGCCTTTCTCAAGACACTCGAGGAGCCGCCCGAGTATGCCATCTTCATCCTGGCCACGACCGAGAAGCAGAAGATCATACCCACCATCTTGTCGCGGTGCCAGATTTACGACTTCAACCGCATACGCGTGCCCGACATTGTGAAGCAGTTGCAGTACATATGCAAGGACCGCGGCGTTGAGGCCGAGACGGCAGCGCTCAACGTGATTGCCGAGAAGGCCGACGGGGCCATGCGCGACGCGCTGTCGATATTCGACCAGGTGTCGGCCTCGAGCGAGGGGCACATCACCTACCAGAGCACCATCGACAACCTGAATGTGCTCGACTACGACTACTACTTCAGGCTCGACGAGGCCTTTCTCAAGGCCGATGTGCCTGCGGCATTGCTCATCTACAAGGAGATACGCGACAAGGGCTTTGACTCGCAATTCTTTGTCAACGGTCTGGCCCAGCACATGCGCAACCTCATGGTGGCCAGCAACCAGCTCACGGTGAAGCTGCTCGAGATGAACGACGATGTGGCCGGCCGCTTTGTGGAGATGGCTGCACGGTTCTCGCCAGGCTTCTTCTACAGGGCCATGGACTTGTGCAACTACTGCGACCTCAACTACCGCGATGCCAGCAACAAGATATTTATCGTTGAGCTCACGCTCATCAAGATATGCCAGCTGCTGGGCACGCCGCTGCCCCCCACGGGCGGCAGCCCCACCCGGCTCAAGAAGACGCCCGCCGCCCCTGCCACCCCGCCAGCGGCTCAGGCACCGGCGCCCTCGCCAGCCCCGCCAGCCCAGGCCAGTGCGCACCTGGCAGCCTCATCATCGCCCGCTGCCCCTGCTGCCGCACCGCAGCGGGCAGCGACGAGCGTGAGCGGCCCGGCGGCAGGCCCGGCTGCCCATCACCCGCGGGCGGTGATCAAGACCCCCCACATCTATATCAACAACACGGCCGCTGCCGCGGCCGAACGCACCGGCCAGCAAGGCCCGGCGCCGGCGGGCACGCAGGGCGCGTCCCGTCGCGAGCCCTTCACGGCCCAGCAGGTTGCAGCGGCCTGGCAAGGCTACATCGCGGCTCACCCCCACGACCGGCTGGTGATAAATATCATGAAAACCGTGACGCCCAAACAAATCGATGCCGAGAACTATGAGATCACCGTCAACGACGCCCAGTATGATTTCATCAACAACACCATGAGCAAGATACTGGCTCACGTGCGCGACGCTGTGAAAAACGACATGCTCGCCATAGCTGTGAAGCTGGGCAAGAGCGGTCAGGCTCCCAAGATATGGACCGACCGCGAAATCGTCGACGACCTGCGCAAGCATCACCCCGAGATGGACGAGGTGATCAAGGACTGGGGCCTTGGCCTGGCCTGAGACGCCTGCCCTGCTTCTACGACGCTGTAGAAATCATCGAGCACAGTATTCACTCCCCACCGAATCCTGCGTGTGGCGGCGGCCCCATGGGCGGTCGCCCGCCGAAGTTGTGCCCGTGCGGGCCGCGGCGCTCGTTGCGGTCGCGGGGTTGCTCGCCCTGCTTGAACGACGAGAACTTGTAGGTGAACGTGACCATGGCATAGCGTGCGAGCGAGTTGTAGGCCAGGTCCTCGACATAGGCGGCCGTGACGTTGCGGCTCACGTTGCGGCGCTGGTTGAGAATGTCAAACACGCTCACCTGCAGCGTGGCCTGCTTGCCGGCCAGGAAGGAGTAGCCCAGCGAGGCGTTCCACAGCCACTGCTTGGTGTTGTAGCCGCTGGCATAGCCCGAGGTGGCGCTGTAGCTGAGGTCGCTGCTCAGCATGAGCCCGAAGGGGGCTGTGTAGCTGGCGTTGCACTGGCCGCCGTAGGTGTGCAGGTCGGTGGCCTTGACGGTCGAGAGGCTGTTGTGGATGGTCTGGTAGCTGTAGCGCGGGCGCAGCTCGATGTCGAAGTAGCCGTTGCGGAAGGCCAGGCCGGGCGACAGGTTGAGGGTCCAGGTGTTGGAGGTGTTGAGCTGGTTGTTGTTGTAGCCCTTGTTGGCAGCAAAGCGTGTCATGAGGTTGGTGGTGAAATACATCACCTTGCTGCGGGTGAAGGGGAAGCTCATCATGCCCATGCCCATGGCGTTCCACACGCCGTTCACGTTGTCGTAGGTGGTGGTGCGGCCGCCGGTCGAGCTGTCGTAGGCCGTTTTGGAGATGATGCTGTTTTGGGCGAAGCTGGCGGCTATCATGGCCATGATGCTGCGCTGGGCCCTTTGAGCAAAGTCGGCGTAGCGCAGGTTGATGCGGTGGGTGAAGGTGGGCTTGAGCGCGGGGTTGCCCACGGTGACGTTGAGCGGGTTGCTGCGGTCGGCCACGGGCTGCAGCTGGGTGAGGCTGGGCTGCGTGCTGCGCATGCGGTAGTCGAAGCCCAGGTTGCGTGTCTTGGAGAACTTGTAGCGCAGGCGGGCAAAGGGGGCCACGCTCCAGGCCCAGCGTGCGGGTATGTTGCGCTGGGCGTCGATGAGGTCGGTGCTCTTCGACATGGCCGAGTTCACCGTGAAGCCCACATTCAGGTTGTAATTCTTGTTCACCTTGCGCAATCCCACTTGCACGGCCTGGTCGTAGTAGGTGTTGCTGAAGCGGTTGCTCAGGCTCTCGTTGAAGGTGCGCTCCAGCTCGGGCCCCAGCTCGTAGTCGAGGATGCTGGCCAGCACGACGCCGCTCGTGGTGAGGGCATCGTTGCCATAGTAGGCGCGCACCAGGCTGCGAAATCCCGCATCGCTCATCATCGAGGCCATCACGTCGTTGATGCCGGGAGCGGGCATGGCGGTACTGTCGCGTGTGATGTCGTAGACGAGCTTGCTGGCCCGGCTGCGGCGGTAGTTGCCCGAGTAGGCGATGGTGATGAAGTTGCCGCGTTTCACGTTGCCCAGGGGCTCGGTCCAGGTGATGCGGCCGTTCACGCCGTTGGTGCGGCGATGATTTTCATATATTTGGTCGATGGTCTGGTCCTGGTCGTCGTCGCTCTTGAGGAAGTAGGAGTTGCGCGTGTAGGTGGTGCCGTCCTCGTTCACCTTGCTGTAGTTGTAGCGCAGCTGTGCACTCAGGCTGCGGCCGGGGTGCGACAAGAAGTTGTGGGTCCACACGAGCTGTCCGGCCAGCTCGTAGCTCTTGCCGTCGTTGTAGTAGCTGCTCAAGCTGCGGTTCACGGGGCTCATGGCGAGGTCGCCGGCGCGGGTCATCGAGGAGTCGGCCTTCCAGCTCTTGGAGAAGTTGAACGAGAAGTTGGGGCGGAACTCGATGGTGTTGGCCGAGTCGGGGCGCCATTGCAGGCGGAAGTCGCCGCGCAGGTTGTGGCCCTTGTCGCGGGCACTCGACATGGCGTTGTAGTAGCTGGTGGAGTCGGCAAAGAGGTATTGCCGCGCGGTGGTGCTGTGGGCGTCGCGGTCGCTGTGAGAGTACAAGATGTCGCCGCCGGCGCGCAGCTTGTCGTGGTCGCCGTCGGGGCTGTCGTTGGTGCCCACGTTGAAGTTGAAGCCCAGGTATTGCGACTTGGTCACGCCCTTGGAGCCGCCGAAGCGGGTGAAGCGGCCGGCGCCGCCGTCGGTAAAGCCCAGGTCGTTGACGTTGTTGCCTCCAGCCATAAGGGTGTACTGGTTGCCGCTGTTGAAGTAGTTGGCCATGAGGTTGCCCTTCCAGCGGCCGTCGGTGCCGTAGCCGGCGCTGGCGGTGCCAAACCAGCCGTTGTTCATGCCCTTTTTCACGGTGAGGTTGATCACCGTCTCGTCGTCGCCGTCGTCGACACCGGTGAGGCGGGCCAGGTCGCTCTTGCGGTCGATGACCTGGAGCTTGTCGACCATGCCGGCCGGTATGTTCTTGGAGGCCACCGTGGGGTCGTCGCTGAAGAATTCCTTGCCGTCGATCAGTATCTTGGTCACCTGCTTGCCGTTGGCAGTGATCTTGCCGTCGCTGCCCACTTCCACGCCAGGCAGGCGCTTGAGCACGTCCTCGACCACGGCGTTGGCCTGGGTCTTGTAGGTGTCGGCATTGTACTCGATGGTGTCTTCCTTGACGGTGATGGGGGTTTTCACGCCCTGCACCACCACCTCGTCGAGCATCTTGCCGCTCATGTCGAGGGCGATGAGGCCCACGTTCACGTCGCGGCCGTCGGTGCCCACGGTGACGCGGCGCGTGGCGTTGTCATAGCCCAGGTAGCTGCACTTGATGATGTAGTGGCCCGGCTTCACGCCCTTGAGGTTGAAGATGCCCTTGGCGTCGGTCACCATGCCGTCGACATAGGTGCTGTCGCGCCCCGCCTTGAGCAGCTTCACGGTGGCGGCGATGAGGGCTGTGGTGTCGCGGGCGTCGACCAGCATGCCGTTGATGGTAGATGCGGCCTGGGCCTGACTTGCGCACAGGGCGCACAGGAGCAGCAGGATGGACAGATGTATTTTTTTCATGTGTTGAGGTGCTTTTTTCATTTTATGTGTTAGCATTTAGACTCGACGTGTGTCGACACACGTTTTCTACGCGCGCAAAGATAGCAGTTAAATGCCACTGTAACAAATGTGATAGACCAGCTTTGCTATTTTATAGACCAATGCACATTTTGGCGCATGCTCTCGTGGGGGGCACTATTGCTGCCTCGAGGCCGAGGCCACGGTCACAATATAGGCGCTCACGAGCACGAGCAGGCCGGCCACGGGCTTGTCCCAGGTGAGGGTGGCCTGGCCGGCGGCAAAGGCCACGAGCGAAGCTACCACAGGCTGCAGATTGGTGTAGACGCTCACGGTGGTGGCTTGCAGCCGCCGCATGGCATAGGGAATGAGGAAAAAGCCTGCCACGGTGGCCAGCACGATGATAAAGAGCATCTCGGCCATGCCCCAGGCCATGGTGGGTGAGGTCCACAGCCGCTGTGCAGGCAGTTGGTAGCCGGCCACAGGCAGCATGAAGACGGCCGAAACGAGCCACATCCACTTCATCTGCGTGAGGCTCGAGTACTTTGCACTCACCTTGCGCGTGCCTATGAGATACAGTGCCCAGGTCGCCAGCGAGAGCAGGGCGAAGAAAATGCCCAGCACATCGTTGCTGCCGTTGCCGCCGCCTTGCCAGCTGCACAGCACCATGAGCAGGGCGCCGGCGATGCCGGTGGCCACGCCCAGGGCCTTGAGGGCTGTGATGCGCTCGCCCAGCAGCAGGGCGGCCATGAGCATGACCGCGATGGGCGTGAGCGTGGCCATGAGCGAGAAATACACGGGATTGGTGTAGTTGAGCGACCAGGCTGCACACAGTTGCGAGACGGCGCCGCCCATGAGCCCGCCGGCAATCATCACCCACAGGTCGCGGCGCTCTACTTTCTCGCGCGGCATGCAGGCAGCAATGGCCCAAAACAGCACTGCGGCGCCGGCGCTGCGCAGCAGCAGGTTGGAGCCTGGTGTGAGATAACGGGCCAGCAGGTCGCTGGTGACGGGGATGCTGAGACCGAAAATGACGTTGGCCGTGATGATGGCCAGGTGTCCTTGAATTTTGCTTTTCTCCATAATGCAATGTGTGCGTGTGTGAGTTTGGGCGTGCCGGTTGTGTGGATGTGGCCGGGTGACGCAATTGCAAAGGTATAGATTATTTTGCGGGTAGCAGCCAGTTGCTGTGATAAAATAGTGGAAGTTGAGTGTTGTGTTAAGAATTTTCACACACAGGGGTGGTGTGATATTGAATTTATGCTTAACTTAGGACCGAAAAAAAAACAAACTATTGTTATAAACTTCTATTCAAAACAGATCTATTTATGAGAAAACCCCTATTTTTTGTTGCAATTGCATTGGGCATGGCCGCTGGGCCGTGCTACGCGCAGCGTGCGGCATTGCCCGACCCGTTGCAAGGTGCGGCCACAGCCTGTGGCGTGAAGGCCGAAGTGAAAAGTGAGTTTGCCGCCAGCCCGGCTCGTGTGCAAGTGCTTGCCGAGCGCATTCTGGCGCCCGGAGTGGTCGAGCAGGAGTGCGCCCTGGCCGGCGGAGCCCGCTACAAGCGCATCGTGAAGCGCCACGGCGCCGCGCAGCCGCTGCGCCTGCTCGCAGGCCCGTCGCGTGCCGAGGACACCGAGGGTGCCCTGCTCTACGAGGGCTTTGAGGGCTGGGACGACACGACCAAGAACTGGATTCCGCCCACTTGGAGCGAGATCAACTCGACAGGCGAGGCCGGCACCTATGGCAACGGGGCCTTCACCTGGTATGTGAGCGCCCAAAACGGCACCCTGCCCAACCCTGTAGAGGGCAAGTACTACTGCATCATCCCCTATGCCCGAGTGACGCGTGCCGACAAGACCACCGAAGACCTGCCGCAGGACGAGTGGCTCGTGACGCCGGCCGTGACCCCGCGCGTGCACGAGCAGCTGTCGTTCAACATCAGCTACTCGCCGCTCTACCTCTACGACATGTCGAACGAGAACATCAACTTCAGCACCATGGAGTTTGTCAACCGTGTGGTGGCAGCCACGCTCAAGGTGTACTTGCGCGAGAATGGCGGCGAGTGGAAAGAAATCTACGACATCGAGCCCGCCTGGCGCGACTACACGCTCAAGCAGCTCTTCAACGAGCACTTCGGGCAAACCAGCCAGGATGTGGTGATACCGCTCGACGGCTACGAGGGCAAGAAGCTGGAGTTTGCCTTCCGCTATGTGGGCCTGCGCGGCAACACCATGGAGCTCGACAAGGTGATGGTCGACAAGGCCAAGCTCACCGTGGGCTACAACCGTCCGGCTGGCGCCATGTACTGGGGCTTGAGCAAGGACTTGGAATATCCCTTCTATGACGCCGAGAGCCAGCAGGCGTTCACCATGCTGCACGTGCCAGCCTTCACGCCGCTCACGTGGGCCAACACCTCGTCGGCCAACGTGGCCACCAACACGTGGGTCTACGACGACGGCACATGCGCCAATGCTGTGGCTACCACCAAGGACCTGGCCACCAGCTATGCCCCCTCGCGCGACACCATAGCCGGCGCCTACGGCGTGCCGCAGCTCACTGTGCAGGCCGACGGGTTTGCCAATGCCAGCTATGAGCTGGCGGTGAAGGGCGTGTATGCCGGCGGTGCTCCCCGTCACGACGGCGCCCAGTTTCCGCTCACGCTGGCCAACGTGCAGAAAGACGGCATAGGGCTGCTCTACAACAGCCAGTATGTGCCCTTGAGCGGCTATCACAAGTACAGCAAGAGCGTGTGGACCAACATGCTCATGGGCAAGAATCCCACCGACTCCAACTATGTGGCGCCTTTCGGCTTCTTGACCAAGCTCGAGAAACCCCAGCGCAGCTATGCAGTGAAGCGCGTGTGGGTGATGGCCTATGGCCTCATCAACGCCGGCACCAAGCTGAACTTTGCCTTCTACCGCTGCTCGCCCGACAACAAGCCCTACGCCCCCTTTGCCTCGGCCGAGTGCCCCTACGACAGCATTGTGACCATCTCGACGGGCAGCTCCTACAACTACTATGCCATCCCGTTTGATCTCACGGGCACCGAGGGCGGCGCCCCGGTCATCGACCGCGACGCCTTTGGCTTCGTCTATGGTCTCGACAGCGAGGAGAACAATGTGATCTACCTGTTGCAGACCGTGAGCTACGACAAGGCCGACAGCAACTCGCAATACATCTACATGCTGGGCAAGAAAGACGGCGACATGACAGCCTACGTGATGCCGGCTACCGACATTCTCGACGCTGCCGGCAACGAGCTCAAGAGCAACCTCTACATGGAACTGGAAACCGAGTTGCCGTGGCTCAAGGCCGTGGGCGACACTGTGGCCACCACGGGCGCTGCCGGCGGCACAGTGCAGTTTGGCCTCGACAGCTATCCCGATGCCTCGGCCTTGAATGTGGCCGTGGCGGCTGCCGACGGCGGCAGCGATGCCTCGTGGCTGAGCGCCACAGGCTCGGGCCGCAACACCGATGCCGCGCTCAAGGTTGCTGTGCAGCCGCTGCCCGCCGGGGTGACGCAGCGCTCGGCCACCCTCACACTCTCCTACCCCCAGTGCGACAACGTGGTGCTCACTGTGCACCAGAATGTGCTCTCGGGTGTCGACATCGTGACCGCTGGCACGCTTGTGGCTGCCTTTGCCGGCGACAACCTTGTGGTGAAGAACGCCCAGGGCGTGGTCGAGGTGTATGACGTGGCTGGCAAGCTCGTGGGCCGCGCTGTGGCTCATGGCGAGGCCACGATTGCTACCTCGCCGGGTCACGGGGTCTACATCGTGCGCGCGGCAGGCCGCACCGTCAAGGTAGTGAAGTAGCGTTGGGCTGTTGAGGCTCGATGCCCTGTGCCTTCTCCTCGTATATAAAAATACTCAAAAATCAAAAGCCGGGACTCTTGTGCACAGGGTCTCGGCTTTGGTGTGACGGGGGGGGTGGACTGCTGCCGCGCTCATCGCTCTCGCGGCACGGGCAGCGAGCGCTCGAAGCTGTGGTTGTAGCGCACGCCCCACAGGTCGTAGCGGTCGAGCTGGCGCACGAGGCGGCGGGCAAAGTCGTCGTAGTCCTTCTTGCTCTCGAGGCTCCAGGCGCGTTCGGCGATAGCCGAGAGGCGCGGCATGAGGATGTGCTCGATTTTCCAGGTGTCGGGCTGGTACTCGGTCCACACGCAGCCCTCGATGCCGAGCAGCAAGCTGCGTTGCACGGCTGTGGCCGAGTCGGGCAGGATGTTGAAGTTGTACACGTCTTTCACGGGTAGCACCTTGCGGGGCGGCTGCAAGTCGGTCTGCAACGAGTCTTCGTGGCTGTTGAGGTAGTACCAGCGGCTGCTGGCCATGATGTAGTGATGGGTAGAGTCGATGTCGCGCGCGCTGGTGAGCGAGCGGTGCAGCCAGTCCTCGATAATCGAGCCCTGGGGGTCGACGCCCTCGGCTCCCCCGCTCCACCCCATCATGATCTTGCCCTGGGCGTTGATCACGCGGCGCACGTAGTTTTCAAAGTAGGATTGCAGCTCCTGGCCGTTTTTCAAGTTGTGCTTCTTCATGAAGCGGCGCGTCTCGTGTGACTCCTCCCACCACTTGGGGGCGCACTCGTCGCCGCCGGCGTGCACATAGGGGCCTGGGAAGAGCTGGCACACCTCGGTGAACACGTCGGTGAGAAACTGGAACACCTGTGGCGTGGGGGCCAGCACGTTGTTCTGCCGGTTGTAGATGCCCCAGGTGCGGGCCGTGTGCTTGGGCTCGTGGGGGGTGGTGCTGAACTCGGGGTGGGCTGCCAGCACGGCCATGCAGTGGCCGGGGATGTCGATTTCGGGCACCACGGTCACATGACGCTGGGCGGCATAGTCGATGATGTGCTTCACCTGCTCTTGGGTGTAGTAGGCCTGGTAGGGCATGTCGTGATACACACCGGGAAAGAAACCCTTGATTTCGCCAGCGCGGTAGGAGCCCAGGGCCGTGAGCTCGGGGTGGCTCTTGAGCTCGATGCACCAGCCCTGGTCGTCGGTGAGGTGCCAGTGAAACACGTTCATCTTGTGCAGTGCCAGCCAGTCGATGTATTTCTCGATATAGGCCACCGGGAAGAAGTGGCGCACCACGTCGAGCAGCATGCCGCGGTAGCCAAAGCGGGGAGCGTCGTCGATGCGCCCGGCCGCAATGTGTGGGATGAGGCCGGCTCTGGTGGGCAGCAGCTGCAAGAGCGACTGCACGCCGTAGAAGAGGCCGGCCTCGTCGTTGCCGGTGATGGCGATGCCGGTGCTGTCGACTTGCAAGGTGTAGCCCTCGTGGGGACCGCTGCCGGCAATGCTGAGCTCGATGGCCGGCTCGCCGGCCCTGGCGCTTGCGGCCACGCGCAGCGGCAAGCCCAGATACTGCTCGCAGTAGCGGGCCAGGTATTGCGCCGATTGTGCGGCCTGGGCCGTTGGGGCCACCACGAGGGTGCCGCGCGCGATCACGAAGTGCCCGCCGGCCGTGTCGACACGCGAGGCTGCGGGGCGGGGAATGATGTTGTACTCGATGGGGGCAGCCGTTGCTGCCAGCGATGTGATTGCAAGTAGTGCAGTTGAGAAGCAGATGAGTAGTCGATTCATAATGCAGCAGTTGTCGTGTGAAAGAAAATTAGTCGTCGCAAAGTTACAAAAAAATCATTACTCCACCGCCTCGTGCCTCTCTATTTCAGTGGAGGCAGGCGAAGCGGATGCATGTGGGCTGGCACGGTGCTATTGAGCCTGAAAGTGGCTATATCTTGCCGAATGGTGGAAAAAACATGAAATCGGCAGAATAAGTGATGCTTTATTTTTCCGTTTCTGGTGATTTTATTGTCTTGCGGCAAAATATAGGAGGCATGAGCGTCATTTTTATTGGGGCACCATACTCTTGTTGCCTGCACCGTTGCCATAGCGCAAGCAGCATGACGGCGGCGCAGGTGCTGCCTGCGTCGCCGTCGTCATGCTGTTTGCAATGTGGTGGCTGCTACTTCTTCAAGTTCAGGATTTTCCTTACCGTGCCGTCGGTGAAGCGCACGAGCAGGATGCCCGTGGCACTGTCGTCGACACGCTGGCCGGCCAGGTTGTAGTAGGCAACCGGGCGGGCGCCGCTGGCAGCGACATCGACCACTCCCGAGGTGACATCGACCACCGCCTCGGGCGAGGGGGTCGACTCGCCGGCGTCGTAGACAGCGGTTACCTGGTACACGTAGTGACCCTGGTCGAGGGCGGGGTCGGTATATCGCGTGGCGGCGACGGGTGCCGGAGTGAGCAGGCTGCCGTTGCGATACACGTTGTAGCCTTGCAGCGTGAGCTTTTTCTCGGCCTGGCGGTAATACACGTCGTCGATGAAGAGGATGTACTGGTCGGCCGAGACACAGCGCAGGGCAAAGTAGCGCGTGCCCTCGGGCAGCTGGGCCGAGAATTGCCGCCACGAGCCAGGCACGGCCAGGGTGCTGCCTGTCTTCTTGAAGGCCGATACCTCGGTGGTAGTGGTGGAATAGTACACCTCGACTTGCTCGGTGGTGCCATAGTCGGTATTGGCCGGGCTCTTGGCCCAGAAGGTGATGGTCTGGCTGCCGTCGACACGAGGCGAGATGAGCCAGTCGTCGTTTTTGGCATAGCTGCCGCAGGTGAAGGCCGCCGCCACCTGGCTGCCGCCGTGAGGCGCCCAGGTCGAGGCCGTGAGACCCGTTGCCTCGGGGTTGAACACCTGGAAGGCCATGGGCTGGCCGGCGTTGGGATAGTCGAGGAAGTTGCCCGATGCACCCCTTACGCCCATTGTGGGCCGGCCGTCTTGGTCTACGAGCGTCCACTCGCCCATGTTGGTGATGGAGAAGGCCGGATAGGTCTCAAAGCCCTCGGTCACCCATGCGGAGGGCTTGTTGTTGAGCAGCGGCTGCTGCCACGAGAGGTCGACGCCGCCCGTCGAGGTCGCTGTAGCTTCTACCTGGGCCACATAGGGCAGGCCCGGCAGCACGGTCACAGCCACGTGGCCGGTGGAGTCGTTGGCGGCCACGGCATCGCCCTCGCTATCGATGCGCAGCATGTAGAGCGACGACTCGCTGGCATCAGAGTTTGGCCGGTCGGTGAGGGTGAGCTTCACGCTCTCGTCGGGCTGCAACTGCGGGCCTGTGCAGCGTGCCACCTCCTTGCCGTTGCGGTAGAGCCGTAGCGTGTAGGCACTGGTGGCATAGAGGCCCAGGTTGGTCACGGCGACCGTGAAGGTGTCGGTCTCCCCCACCCTGAGGGCAGTGCGCGCCACGGTGAAGCTGTCGAGCGCCAGGTCGCGCTCGGGCACGTCGGTGATGCTCACCTTGTCGAGGTAGAGCACCATCACAGGGCTCTCGCCCAGGTGCCCCGTGGCATTGAGTTTCACCTGCACGGGGCTGGCCGAGGCAAAGTCGTCGAGGGCGTAGCTGTGCACCGTCCAGCGGCCTTTCTCGGCCTGGGCGTCGTGCTCGGCCAGGCGGTCGAGCACGTGCTCGTTGCCCTGGGCGTCTCTCACAACGACCGAGAGCTCGTTGTTGAGCCGCTTGTCGTTCCAGAACCAGAACTTGAGCCTCGGGTGCTTACCAGTGACTGCCACCTTGGGCATGATCACGGTGGCCTGGCTACCTTCCATGGCGTGGCTGAAGCTGAGCAGGCCGCCGTCGCGGTCGACGGGCTCGGCATAGACGCCATGGTCGTTGACTATCCAGCCGGCGTGGGCATTTTCCTGCAATATCCAGGGCGATGAGGCGATGCGGTTGCGGGCAAACGACTCGACGAATGGCATGCCGTAGGCATCGCCTGCAAAGAGGGTGTCGCTCATGGCGACGGCACTCTTGCCCTTGGCGTTTATGGCCTGCACCGTGAAGGCTTGCAGCTGCTGGCGCTGCGAGGGCGTGAACGTGTACTCGTAGGGCGAGGCCGCAACGGTGTCGGGCTTGCCCTGCAAGTCGGTGACGACATAGGAGACCGAGCCAGGGGCCACCCAGCCGCCGTGGGTGCCGCGCTCGGGGCTAGTCCACGACACCTGCAGCTTGCCGGCTGCGAGCTGCGTGACCTTGAGACCGGTGACGGCCGCGGGGCTGTCCTCGCCTATGTAGGTGCTCACGGTGGCATCCAGGCCCTTGCCGCCGCTGCCTGTCACGACAACGGTGTAGACGTGCATGCCCGTGGCGTCGCTGTTGTGCACATAGTGCAGTTCTTGCCCAGGGTCGCAATTGTTGAACCGTGTCAACGTGTCGCCCCAGCACACGACGGCAGCCTGTAGCTTGCCCGTGAGGGCATCGCCGGCAATCGTGGTAGTGGGCAGCTCGAAGCTCACCGTGGCCTGCCTGCCGCCTTGCGGGTCGGCAACGGCACGCAGGTGGGTCACCGTGTCGGGGGCATCGACGCTGGTGAGCTCGTAGATGGCGATGTTGTCGAGCGTGAGCTGGTAGCCCAGCAGGCATGAGCTGAGGGCATGGAAGCCCACGCACAGCAGTCCGCTCGCGTCGGGGCGAAAGTTGAACGCTCGCGTGCGGGGCGACGTGGCATCGATGGCGGTGGGGGCCATGAGTGTAGTGGTCATGGCGCCGGGCTCGGGCTTTGTGCCCAGGCTCACGCCGAGCCGCTCGATGCCCTGCTCGTCGGCCATGGCTTTGAAGGCCAGGCGGTAGACGTGGCGAGTGTCGACATTGAACTGCGGCGTGATGAGCCAGTCGTCGGCATCGAGCGTGTCGTTGAATTCATAGATCATCGCGCCCTGGCTCCACTGCCACGTGTGGCCGTCGCTGTTGGCATCGACGATGGTGAAGCCGTCGGCGTCGGTCTTGCTGTTGAACCGTTGCTCATAGGGCAAGGTGACCTCGGTCGCCCACAGCGAGGAGGCAACGAGCAAAGAACCGCCGACCATCATGGCGATGGCGGCAGTTCTATGATTGGAATGAAAACTGATTCTCATTGTAAGAAACTGATCGTGTTAATGATAGATCATCGACTGCGCGTTATCTCACTACGACCTTCACGGCAGCCTGCCCCTGCATGGTCACGAAGTATACACCCGGAGCCACACTGAGCGTTGCATCCTCAAGGTTGCTCACTGTGGCCACGCACTGGCCGCTCACGGCATACACCTGAGCGCGCTTGCCGCCGAGGCCTGCAAGCAGAATCACGCCCTTGCCGCCACGAGCCACGGCCTGCGAGACCGCCAGGTCGCTCACTGCGGTGGTGGTGATCGAGGCCGCTACCGACAGCGGCGACTCACCCTTGTCGTAGAGTGCCGACACCTGGTAGCGGTAGTCTTGCCCAGGCTTGGCATCCTTGTCGACGAGCGTGAGCTCGCCAGCCGGCACCTGGCCGATATAGGTACTGTCGCGATACACACGGTAGCCTGTGAGGGTGAGGTCTTCTTGCGGAGCGTCTTTGGCCGTGTAGGTGATGTCGTCGAGCAGCAGGGCAAACTTGTTGCGCGACACACAGCGCAGGGCAAAGTAGCGGGCGCCCTCGGGCAGCGTCTCGCGCACCTCCTGCCACGACTGGGCGTTGTAGAGCTGGTGGGTGTCGCCTATCTTGACAAAGGCCGCCGTGTCGGTGGTCGTGGTCGAGTAGAGGATTTCAAACTCCTCGGGCGTGTAGGCACCGCCCATGCCCGTCTTGGCATAGAACGCTATCGTCTGCGCCTGGCCGCACAGTTCGGGCGAGATGAGCCAGTCGTTGTTGGCTACCTCGGTCTTGCCCTGGTCGGGCGACGCACACTTGAAGGCTGCCAGCATCTGGCTGCCAGTGTGTGGATCCCAGGAGGCGAAGGGGATGCCCGACTGCTCGGTGTTGAACACCTGGAAGGCCATCTTGGCACCGGCATTGGGGTAGCTGAGCGGGGCGGTCATGCCCGTGAGCGTGATGCGTATGGTGGCCGTCGTGTCGCCGTCGACCATCGTCCAGTTGCCCACATTCTTGATGGCAAAGGCATCGTAGTCCTCAAAGCTGTCGGTGGTGCGGCTCAGCGGCGACTGGGTGAGGTCGGGGGCGGTCCAGCCCACGGTCACGTTGCCGGCGCTTCTCACTGCACTCACAGCGGTGGGGACGGGAAAGTCGTTTTTCACAACCTCGGTGGTGGCCGTGTTGCTCACGTTGTTGGCCGTGTTCTGGTCGGCGGTGTACACGATCTGGGCATAATAGGCGGTTTTCACGTTGTCGACCACGCTGAGCGTGTCGGGCAGTGCCATCGACACCATTTGGTCGACATCGACATAGTTGCCGTCGACCATGCCGGCCAGCTTGCCGTTTTTGTAGAGCTGCACCTTGTAGTCGTGGCCGTCGACATCGTTGTCGCCCCAGTTGCGCACCTTGAGCAGCAGCTTGGTCGACTGGCCAGCCACTACCTTGGGCAGCACCTCGAGGCTGGCGGCGGCGAGGTCGGTCGAGGCAGCATCGCCAATGGAGAAGTTGTCGAAGGCGAAGACGTCGGTTGTCGAGACCACAGCCTTGGCTGTGATGCCAATGCGCACGAAGTGGCTGTTTTTCCACTGCGAGAGGTCGCACACCACACGCTGCCAGCCAGCCTTGGCGCCGAGGGTCAGGCTGCGCAACGGCTGGTAGTCGCCATAGTCGGCCGAGACCGAGATCTCGGCCTCATCGGCCTTGCCAGTGTTGTAGACCCACAGGGTGAGGCGAGGACTCTTGAGCTTGCTGATGTCGACCTTTGGGCTTTGCATCATGCTGGCTGCGCCCAGCCGTGCAGCGTCGAAGGTGATGACGCCCTGGTCGCCGTCTTGAGTGCCGCAGAACTTGCCAAGGCCGTCGCAGGGAGTCCAGTAGGCATCGCCTATGTCGCCTTGCAGCATCTGGGGCAGCCAGGGGCCGCTCTTCATGGTGATGCCGGCAAACGACTCGGTCATGGGGGCCACGAGAGCAGGGCCGGCGATGGCGGTCACGGTCTGCCACACGTTGCGGCCCGAGCCGGCGCTGTTGACGGCATACACGCTGTAGCCCTGGTACACCTGTTTGCCCTTGCTGATGTCGAGATGGTCGGTATAGGCGGTGTCGGTGGTGGTCACATCGGTGCCAGTGGTGCCTACCGAGATGACGTAGGAGAGCGACGCGGGATTGATATAGCCGCCGTGCTGCCCCCGGGCAGGAGCCTTCCAGCTCACGTGGATGGTGCCGGGATTGTTGATGTCTTCAACAGCCTTGAGATTTACGACAGCTGCGGGCACGTCGGTGCCCACAAAGGCTTGCTGCGAGGCAAAGTCGCCTTGCACCGACGCGGCAGTGCAATACACCTTGTAGGTGTGCAGGCCCTCGGCAGGCATGCTCGAGGTGGTTGCGCCGTCGTCGGCAACGGTGATGCTGCTGCCGGGAGTCACGGTGCCCGTCGAGGTGTAGACTTGCTCGCCGTCGCGCTCAACGACGACTGCATCGATGGCGGTGAGGGTATCGCCGCCTATGGTCGTGGTGGGAGCGTTGAAGGTGACTGTGGCACTCATGGCGCCCTTGTCGCCAGGAGTCACCACAAGGTTCTCGGGCTTGGCTGGAGCCGTCGAGGGCACGGCATTGACGGCGAAGTTCTGCACATAGAGGGTGCTGCAGTCGGCATCGCTGCAAGCCTTGATGCCGAAGTAGTAGATGCCGTCGGCCTCGGGGCGGAAGGCGGCCAGCAGCGCGTGCTTGCGCGGCTGGTAGGTGATGTCGACCGGGGCGAGGAGCTCGGCGGTCATGCCGCTGGCCGAGGGCGAGGTGCCGGCATAGAGGGCCACTCGCTCGGTGGGATAGGAGCACAGGGCGTCGAAGCTCACGTAGTAGAGGTTGCCAGCCTTGAGCTTCATGGGCGGACAGATGGCGTAGTCGTCGGCGGCATTCTTGCTGTTGTAGGTGTACTGCAGGTAGCCGTCGGTGCGCGTCCAGGTGGAGCCGTCGCGGTTGTTGTCGACGATAGTCCACTCGGCAAACTTAGCGGCATCGGTGAAGTCGTCGCTGTAGGGCGGCACGTGAGCGCCGGCCACTGTGACCTCGTTGCTTGCGATGGTGTCGCTGGCCATAGCCTGGTGCACGGCCCACATGCGATAGTAGTAGTGGCGGGTCTCGTCGGTCACCACGCGGTCGGTGCAGGTGGTGTCGTTGCCAGTGTAGACTTGCACGCTGTCGGGCATGCGCAGCACGTTGTAGGTTACCTTGGTGGCATCGACATAGCCCTGGTGCACGCCTTGGCGGGCGGCATTCCATTTCATCTGTATGCTGGCGCCCTTGTCGTCCTTGGCTGTGAGGCTGGCGGTGAAGCCGGCAGGCGCCTTTGGATAGTCGTTGCCTATCCACTTGACGAGGGCGCGGGCATCGCCGTCGACCCCGTTCTGGGTAGCCACTACTGTGAAGGTGTGGCTGCCGGCAGTGGTGGCGACATCGACCGAAATTGCAGCGCCGGCAGCGCCCTTGCCCTGGGCGGCCACGGTGCCGTCGATGCTCACTTGATAGCTCACGTCGCCCGCGAGTGCCTCGCCCTTGCTGTTGAGCGTGGGCAGGTTGAAGGTGACCTTGCCCGCGAGGCTGCCATGCTCGAAGTCGACGGCAAGGTTGCTCACGGCACCCACCAGGGTGGGCCGCTCCACGTCTTCGAGCGTGGTGAGACCGGTGAGCTGATCCTCGTTGTAGGTGCCGTCGTAGCCCATGTCGCCTATGAGCTTGGCAGCGCCTGTCGTGGGATTCACCTCGTAGATGCCGTAGTCGTAGTACTGCCCGTAGCAGCAGGCCCAGTACATGGCGCCCGACTGCATGCTGAAGCAGGCCGACTGGAAGAAGGAGCTCACGCCACTCACGCCGGTGGGCCCCACCACAGTGGCAGCGCCCGTCGTCTTGTCGAGCGTGTAGAGGTTGCCGCTCACGCCTATGGCATAGAGCACGCCGCTCTTGTTGGCGGCAAGGGCCACCATGCGCTCGGGCAGCTCGGCGATGAGCTTTGACGTGTAGGCGCCCTTCACGGGATTGTCGAGCGACAGGGTGCCGAAGCGCTTGCAACTGGAATAGTTGGCATCGTAGAACACGCCATAGATGTTGCCCGAAACGGGGTCGTAGGTGAGGTCGCTGGCCAATGACTCGGCCGAACCGCCCTGATAGGTAGCGGTCACGGCCCAGGAGTCTTTGGTGTTGTAGAGGGTGAGGGTTGAGGGCAGCTTGATGGTAGTGCCCGATTCCTCATAGTTGATGGCATAGTAGGTGCCGTTGGCATAGGTGCCGCCACCGTAGACCTTGACGTTGGGAGCCACGCTACTGAAGGTGGCGACATTGTAGGGATTGAACTTGTAGATGCCCGGAGTGCCCGAGAAGTAGTCTCCGAAGGAGCTGAGCATGCTGCCGTAGAGCGTGGCCGAGCCGCCCGTCGACGACTGCGCACTCGCGCCCAAGGGCGTCGTGAGCAGCAGTGCAACCATAATGGCCGACAATGTTTTGCGTTTCCTGTTTCTCATAATTTACAATAGGTTGGTTATTATACTTTATTGATTGTGGTCATAATTTTTTGGGGGGCAACAATTAAAACTTAGATGTGAGTGAGTTTATAACAGTAGCAAAAATAGGTAAAAATTATAAAATTCAAAACAAAATCGCTATGTTTTTGTGAAAAAGTGTGCAGATCGCCCTTGCATTGCGCCTTGTGTGCTCAAGCTGGTGATGCAATGCTTGCGAGATGCTCCCTGTCGCAAAAAAAATGTTGGGTCACAGGGCCGCCGTTGCAGCGGGGTTGCGGGAGATAAAACTTAAAAAATGGCGGATAAATGTTTAAAGTCATTAATAATTAACTAAATTTGCAGGAGATAATCTATTAATTTAAACCTGATGAAAGAATGAGAAAAATCGCATTTACGGTATTGATGATGTTTTTTTCTGTGTTCGCATCACTGGCGCAAGACGTGTCGGGATGGTCGGGGTCGGGTACGGCTTCCAATCCCTACCAGCTTGCCACCCGGGCCGACCTGGAGCTCCTGGCCACCCGTGTGAATGCCTACAATGTGAGCAACGGCGGGACCGAGGCCTCGCCCATGTACCGCGCCTACAAGGGCTTGTATTTCAAGCTCACGGGCGACATCGACCTGCTCGACTCGGTGTTTGAGCCGATAGGCAACAGCTACAACCATGCCTTTGCCGGCACCCTTGACGGCGGGGGCTACACCATCAAGCGCCTCAACGTGTCGCGCAAGGGCTATGCCGGCCTCTTTGGCAACGTCGACACTGTGGGCGTGGTCAAGAACCTCACCCTCGACAATGCCACGGTGGTGAGCGAGTCCTACTTTGCCGGCATTGTGGCCGGCCTGTGTAAGGGCACGCTGCAAGACGTGCACGTCGCGGGCAGCCGCGTGGGTTGCTACACGGCCGCCGTGGGCGGCTTGGGCGGCTCGCTGGGCACGGTGAAGAACTGCTCGGTCGAGAACACTACGGTGATAGGCCTGAGCGGCTTTGTTGGCGCCATTGCCGGCGAGATTGAGCACGGCAGCATGGAAACCACCTGGGCCACGGGTTGCACCGTCGACGGCGGCGGCACCCAGGGCATGCCGGTGGGCGGCCTTGTGGGCAACTTGTTCAACAGCACTGCCGTGGGATGCTATTTCACCGGCACGGTCGATGGCACCTATGCCGTCAACGGCAACCGCTCGACCAACCTGCTGGTGGGCGGCCTCTTTGGCCGCGCCACGGTGAGCATGGTCAACCGCTGCTTTGCCAAGGCCCTGGTCAAGGGCCTCTACGGGCAGGCCCACGTGGGCGGCCTTGTGGGCGAGATGCTGGGCGGCTACCTGCGCTACAGCTATGCCACTGGCCATGTCGACTGTGCAGCTTCGCCCTATGTGGGCGGCCTCACGGGCTATGTCAACTTGTTTAAATCGGGCAGCACCGTCTACCAGCCCGAGGTGCTGAGCTGCTACACAGCCGGCACCATCAATTGCAGCACCTACCAGTATGACACCTCCACGGGCATGCGCGAGCTCTTCGGCACCGTCGACACGGCCGCCACGCTCACTGCCACGAGTGTGTACTACGACAACCAGATGGCCGACCTGGGCAGCCAGCAGCATGGCGTGAGCACCGCCACGCTCACCAGCGCCGCGGGCCCCGAGGGTTTCCCCGCCGCCTACTGGAGCCTCGCCGCGGGCAGCTATCCGCGCGTGAAGGGGCTGCAAGACACCGAGGCGGCCTGCTACAGCGCCTCGGCTATCCACTTCTATGGCGTGAACTCGCTGGGCAACGTGGCTCGCAATGCCGGCCTCACTGCCCTGGGCAACACCAAGTTTGAGCTCAAGCACGGCGGCACTTGCTGCACCCTCACGCCCGACAGCCTTGTGCTCAACGGCACCTTCGGCACCGACACGCTCCTGATGCTCAACGGCGTCGACACCATGGAGTATGCCCTCAAGATTGCCCCGGTGGCCTTTGAGGGCGAGGGCACCCAGGCAAGTCCCTACTTGCTGAAGACCAAGGCCGACATGGTGGCCTTGTCAAGGATCACCACCGACGAGCAAGTGTTTTTCCCGGGCACCTACTTCAAGATCGTCAACGACATCGACATGGAGCACAGTGCCGACTTCAAGGGAATATGCAACCTTCCCAACGACGTGAACGCCCGATTTGCCGGCGTGCTCGACGGCGACGGCCACACCCTGCACAACCTGGCCCTCACCAGCTATGTGAAATGGAAGACCGAGCCCACCAGCCACTTTGGCGACGGCACGGGCACTCCCCTCACGGGCACGGGCGGCTGCACCCTGTATGGCGGCATCGTGGGCCGGCTCGAGACCACCGGCGTGGTCAAGAACCTCACTGTGGCCAGCGACGCCACGATTCAGTTTTTTGCCTCGTCGGGCACCTTTGTGGGCGACAACTACGGCACCGTTGAGAATTGCCGCAACTATGCCGAGGTGACGGGCCTGAGCAACGGGATAGGCGGCATCGTGGGCCGCAACAACAAGGGCGGCACCGTGAAGGACTGCTTCAATGCCGGCAACGTGAGCTCGGGCTACCAGAATGTGGGCGGCATCGTGGGCAACTGCGCCGGCACGGTCGACAACTGCATGAACACCGGCAGCGTGACCACGCGCCAGCTCTCGCTGCTCAACACGCGCAGCCACATGTATGCCGGCGGCATAGTGGGCCAGGCCACCGGCATGGTCATGCGCAACTGCCTCAACACGGGCACCGTGACGGCTGTCAAGAGCAATGCCGGCGGCCTTGCCGGCTCGCTGGGCAAGTCGAGCTCGGGCGACGGCAACAACGACATCTACACCTCGATGAGCTATGGCACGGTCTACTCGGGCGACCCCGCACTGGTGGGCGGCCTGGGCGGCAGCACCGGCACTCAAGGCAAGATAAGTGCCTGCTGGGATGCACAGATTGCTCCCCTCAAGGCCAGCGCCAATGCCGACCTCGACGGCGCCCTGGGGCTGCTCACGCAGCAGCTCACCAGCGGCACCGCGCTCGAGGGCTACGACAGCAGCGTGTGGGACTTTGCCGCAGGCTCCTACCCCACCCTCAAGACCTTTGCCGCCGAAGCCACGGCGGCAGCCTCGCGCCAGGTGATTGTGAACATCGATGCACAGCAAAATGCCATGGCCCTCGCCAGCGATGCCACACTCGCGGCCCCGCAGGGCACCACCTGGGCCCTCGCCCAGGGCACGGCCTTCAGCATCGATGGCAGCACCCTCAAGGTGCCGGTGAAGCCCGCAGCAGTGGCCCTCGACACGCTCGTTGCCACAGCGGGCGCCTATGTGAAGACAATAGCCCTGCTCACCCCCTATGAGCTTGCACTCAATGGCGCCGGCACGCAGGCCAGTCCTTACCTGATTGCCAATGCCCGCGATTGGAACGCCGTGGCACGCTACATGGTCGATTGCAAGACCGACCTCGCCGGCAAGTATCTCAAGGTGATGAACGACATCGACTTCACCGACTCCACGCTCGTGTCGATGGGCTACGACAAGGTCAATTACCTGCAGGGCGACCTCGACGGCGCCGGCCACACGATAAGGGGATTCAAGTTCTCGCCCACAGCCACAGCCCAAGGCGTCATTACCGTGGTGGGCAACAAGGCCGTGGTGCACGACCTCACGATAGAGGGTGCTGTCCAGACCACGCAGACCTACACAGGCGGCTTCGTCGGCACCGTGCTGGGCAAGATGCAGCGTTGCGTGAACAAGATAGCCGTGACCAGCACGCGCACCGGTGTGGGCGGCTTTGCTGCCTATGTGGGCGCTACTGCGCAGCTCGAAGACTGCTACAACCGTGCACCCGTGACCGGTGCGTCGGGCACCGTGGGCGGCTTTGCCGCCAGTGTGCTCGAGGGGGCGTCGCTCGTGCGCTGCGGCAACGAGGGCAAGGTGACCAACCAAGGCACGCAAAGCTACACGGGCGGCTTCACTGCCCTCTCGCTTCCAGCTACCTATACCAGTGTCTACAACACGGGCGACGTGGTCAACGAGAAGAGTACCTCGTCGACCTATGCAGCCGGCCTCATCGGCAGTGCCTCGTCGGGCAAGAGCCATTATGTGCTCAAGGGCTGCTACAACACGGGCAGTGTCACGGCCAAGGGCAACCTTGCCGGCCTTGTGGCCGGCGGCAGCAGCAGCCGCTATGTGATGGTGATGGACAGCTGCTACAACACGGGTGCCATCACGAGCGCCTCGACGGGCTCTACCTCGAGTGCACCCACTGCAGGCTTGCAGTCCTACTACAGTTCGGGCTCCAGCTACACGCATTGCTGGAATACGGGTGCCATTACCTCGGAGAAGAACATGTATGTCGCCGGCTTGCTGGGCATGCGCACATCCAATGGCTCATCGGCCAGCGATGCCGTGACCATCGACAACTGCTACAACACGGGCAGCATTGTGGCTGGCAAGGGCACTGCTGCCGGCATCACCACCACCACCAACGGCTACACCGTGATCACCCATTGCTACAATGCCGGCAACATAAGCGGTCTTGATGCCCTGGGCGGTATCGTGAGCCTCATGTCGGGAGGCAACGACACGATTGCCCATTGCTGGAACGAGGGCAACATCACAGCCGCCGTGTGCCGCGCTGGCGGCATCCAGGCCTACGGCATGGCAACGGGTGCAATCACCCATTGCTTCAATGTGGGCGACATAGCCACCACCTCGACCGAGAAGGGCACGTCGGTGGCCAAGTCGGGTTTCTGCATCGGCGGCCTGGCCGGTGCGTCGGGAGCCGTGTTCACCGCCTGCTACAACGCCGGCAAGGTGACCGGAGCCTCGCAGGTGGGCGGCCTCGTGGGTGTGCCCTACCCCAGCCGCACCGCGTTCTACAACTGCTACAATGCTGGCGAGCTTGTGGCCGACGCCGATACTTGCGGAGCCATCATAGGTGTGAATCCTGCCAACAGCAGGGTGTGGGACGACGGCAACGTGGCCTCGAGTGTGTACTACACCACCGATTACGGCACCTACGGCAACGTGGTGGGCACGGGCCTGTCGATGCGCAACCTGTGCACTGCCGACCTGGGCGGTGACTTCAAGAGCCTGGGCGACTACATGCTGCCAGTGCTCGTCGAGTGCGGCACGCTGCAGCCGGCAGTGTTCTATGCAGCAGCCGTGTGCGTGCAAGAGGGCGACACCTACTCGACTGTGACGGGCAACTTCAACGTGGGAGCCCCGGCTGGCCTGGTGTGGACGCCCTCGGTGACCGACGTCGCTGTCGACGGCAACCGCGCCACCTTTGCCAGCACCTACAACGGCGAGGTGGTGATGACTGCCACTTGGGGCCCCTACACCAAGCAGGTGAAACTCTCGTGCACCAACGCCACTGGCGTGGCCAGCGTCACGGGCAGTAGAGCTGCAACGGTTGTGGGCCGCTACAACCTGCAGGGCCAGCCAGTAGATGCCGGCTGCCAGGGCGTGCAGCTCGTGCGCTACAGCGACGGCACCACCCGCAAGGTAATTGTGAAATAACAATCGCTGGCTGCTGCCCCAGGCAGCGGCCCGTGTCCCCATCGAGCGGGGGCTTGCTTCACGAGAGCAAGTCCCCGCTTTCTATTGCTTTCTGGCAGCCGGTTGCGCTATGCCTTGCGGCGACAGCAGGGCAGGGGAGATGGCTGTGAATTTATTTTCATCAATTGGTGTTTTTTATTTACCTTTGCACCGCTTTGGCTATGAAAATGGACTTAGTCCCCCGTCGCAAGACAACAATTGAAACCTGTAGAGTGAAAACAGGCTCACTTTTTTTGAAAGGAAATGAATATTGGATATGATGCAAGCTGCGTGTTGCACGACCGCACAAGCCGCGGCAACGCCCAGCGCATGATAGTGGAGGCGCTGGCCCACTGCCACCCGCACCACCGCTACATGCTGTACACTCCCTGCCTGCCGCAGGAGACCCGCCACCTGCGGCTATTGCTCAATGCCCCGTGTGTGCACATCAAGACGCCACACGGCCTCACGTTGCTCAAAAACCGCTGGCGCACGGGCAGCGGCATCCTGCACGCCTGCCACCGCCACTATGTGAAGGTGTTTCACGGCATCGACGGCGTGTTGCCCCGTGGCATCGAGAAAAGCGGCATGCGCAGCGTGGTCACCGTTGCCGAGCTCGACCAGGACACGGCCCAGGCATGCCGCGTGGCCGACTGTATCGTGGCCTGCAGCGAGAGCGTGAAGCGCGAGCTCGAGCGCACCTGCGGCGTGGAGCCTGGCAAGGTGAGGGTAGTGCACCCGGGGTGCGAGCCTGCCTATACGGTCGCAGTCACCAGCAGCGAGATCGAGCGCGTGACGGGCCTCTACGACCTGCCGCCGCGCTATGTGCTGAGCATAGGCGCTCTCGACGAGCGTCACAACCTGGAGCTCACAGTGAGGGCGCTGGCCCAGGTGCCGAGTGCCGACCTCCACATTGTGATTGTGGGGCACAGCACGCCCTACTACAAGAAAGTGAAGACGCTGGCGGCCGAGTGCGGCGTGGAAAAGCGCCTCTACCGCCTGCCGCAGGTGCATGCCAGCGACTTGCCAGCCATCTACCACCAGGCCGTGGCCACGGTGTGCCCCAGCCGCCACGACGCGCTGGGCATCTCGCTCATCGAGTCGCTGAGCTGCGGCACGCCGGTGATAGGGGCTACGGGGTCGGGCATGGAGGAGGCTGGCGGCCCGGGCGGCCTCTATGTCGACGCCCACTCGCCGGCCCAGCTGGCCCAGGCCATAGCCGCCATAGCCGGCGACGCCGGCCGCCGCCAGGCCATGGCCGTGGCAGGAGCCAAGCACATCGAGCAGTTTGCCATGCAACCCGTGGCCGATGCCATGATGACTATTTATCAAGAGCTGGAAGCGAAGCCGTGAGGCGCTTGCGCGCCTTGCGCGCCACGACCACATAGGCCCATATCACCATGGTGCCCGTGATCACCCACGAGATGGGGTAGGCCGCCAGCAGGATGCCGAAGTCGTGGTAGTGTGGACTCACGGCAAACACCCACACCAGGCGCAGGATGCACGTGCCAAACACCGTGAGCAGTGCCGGCTGGGTCGAGTGGCCCATGCCCCTCATGCAGGCTCCGGCTATCTCATAACTGCTGGCCAGCCACTGCCAGGCCAGCACCCAGTGCATGCGTGTCACGCCATAGGCTATCACAGCCCGGTCGGTCGAGAAAATGCTCAGGCACGGCCCCGACTGCCAGGTGAAGATGGCCACTCCCAGCCCGCACGAGGCCACGCTGAGCCCCATGCAAATGGCAAACACGCGGTGGCAGCGGTCGAGCTTGCCGGCAGCATAGTTCTGCCCCACAAAGGTGGTGGCCGCCGCCCCACAGCAGTTGATGAGGAAATAACTGTACATTTCAAAGTTGAGACAGGCCGCGCTGCCTGCCGAGGCCACCGAGCCGAAGCCGTTGATGGCCGAGAGCAGGCACACGTTGGAGATGCTGAACACCATGCCCTGCAGTCCGGCCGGAAGCCCGATGCGCATGATGCGCTTGAGCTCGCCCATGTCGATGCCGAGCTCACCCGGGCGCAGCCTGAAGGGCTCCTCCTCGTGTAGCAGGAGGCGCACCACCAGCAGGGCGCTCACGGCGTTGGCTATCACGGTGGCAATGGCCACGCCGGCCACACTCATGTGCAGCACGATCACAAACACCAGGTTGAGCCCCGTGTTGATGAAGCCGGCCAGCAGCAAGATGTAGAGCGGCCGCCGCGTGTCGCCCTTGCTGCGCAAGATGGCAGCCCCGAAGTTGTAGACCGTGACGAGCGGCATGCCGCAAAACAAGATGCGCAGGTAGAGCGTGGCCAGGTCGATCACGTCGGGCGGCGTGTCGACCAGCTCCAGCATGGGGCGGGCCAGGAATTGGCCCACGATCATCATGAGCAGGCCTCCGGCCGCCGCAACCACCATGGTGGTGCCCGCCGCTCGCTTCACCCCCGCCTTGTTGCCTGCCCCGATGTTGTTGGCAATCACCACATTGCTTCCTACCGAGAGGCCTATGAGCAACGACACGATCAGGTTGATGATGGGGCCGTTGCTGCCCACGGCCGCCAGTGCCTGGTGGCTGGAGAACTGTCCCACCACGGCCACGTCGGTCGAGTTGAAGAGTTGCTGCAAGATGCTGCTGGCAGCCAGCGGCATGGCGAAGACGAGAATCTTCTTCAAGAGCGGGCCGTGCAGCATGTCGATCGTGTTGGATTGTGCCATGTGCTTGTGTGAATTTATGCAAGATTGCAAAATTACTGCTTTTTTCTGTATGTAGGGTTGTGGGTGTCTTGTTTTGCTGCTCTTAACAATCGTTGATGTAGCGCGGCAGGGTAGGGCAGTGTTGCCTCGTGCTGCCTGCAAGGGATTGAAATCGAGTGGCTGAGATGTGTTTTACAACATGTTTTTATGTTTTTTTTGATGTTTGTAAAAGATTTTTTTGAAAAAGGCCAAAAAATTTTTGCACTGTTAAAATTTTTTTTACAAATTTGCGAATTGATAAGGTACACTTTAGAGCCACAACGACTCTAAATGAGCACTAAATGGGATATTCTATTGAAGAATAAAAACCTCAAAATAAGTTTATTCAACCTAAAATCCGCAACTATCATCCAATACACGATTAAGGGTAGATTTATGAGTCGTTAGTAGCAGCTTTCAGTAAAAAGCAACAGCACAACATCAATATGTAGCCACCATCCCCTTACCCCACGATGCGACTTGAGGTAATACGCAGATTCAAACCGGAAAGAAAGGATTCTTATCCGAATTCTGTTTTGAAGGGTTTTGCATAAGCTCGGTTCTCTGTGTAGATATTCAGCACGTATTGCCTTGCAGTCATGATCCACTTGGCAGGTACGGAGATGAATCTGAAGACAAAAGCCTTTATGCGACTCGTTTTCTTGAGCCCAAAAGCCTTGGTGTCAAGCCTGCTCATGATGGTCTTGTAGAAATTGTGTATCAATGCAGTAAGCAGAAGAAAGACAGTATTCTCCGCCATGAATGACTTGGGGAGCCTGCTCCAACCGAATCCGTTGTTCATGTCGTCAAAGATACGTTCCTTGCCGCCACGCAGATTGTAGAATTCAACAATGTCCCTTGTCGATGACTTGTAATCGTTGGTCAGAATACAACGGTAAGTGTATTCGCCTTCCCACAGGTCAAGGTCGCCACTGTTGCGTCTTTGTCTCTGGATGACAAGACGATAGCACTTGCCTTCCCATTTCTCAACGAGAATGGAATTGAGTTCGAACTGGATGCCGTTAATCTCCTCCGTCTTCCATCCTCTCAGAGCAAAGATGTCATTGTAGAGCGAACTGCATCGGTTGGCACGGATGTAGAAATGTTTGCAATGCTTCTCTATCTCACTGACGATTTCCTTCGAGCAGGAACCGCAGTCTGCCCTGAAGCGATTTACACGGATGTTCTGGGATTCCAGAAGAGCGAAGAATCTCTTATGGGTGTCTGCCTGATGAAAACGCACATTCGTGTTACCATCGCTGTTCTCGATATAGACTATCTTGTCACCGATAACATATACGCCAGGCCTGTAGCCGAGGAACTTTTTGTAGGTCGGTTTTGCATCATACTTCTCCGTTTCAAGGAACTGATGGTCAAAGTCAACATCGTATTCCTCAATTTCCTTCAACTCGCCTGTAGAAACCAAAGCGTTTATAAGCAATGTGTTGAGTTTGTCTGCAGTATTGAAATCATAGGTCTTGCCTTGGTCGGAAGTATAGGAGATGTTTTCCTGTGTCAGTTCCTTGATGGCTCTGAGGATGGTATCAGAGCTGCATGTACGAAGGGTAGGATGATACGAGAGATGGCGCATCAGTTGTGACGTTACGTCTTCCACGCATGAGCCGCCACAGAAATAAACGCTCATCAGCGAACGGACTATCTCGCTGAACTGATATCCGAAGATACTGCTGCATCTCTGACCCAGTGTTGAGTCGATAACGGGTGAAAGCATGGAGTCAAATTTCTCCATGATTGAAAAAATTCCTCCAAAAGGTGTGAGTTTCTCAGATTTAATTTGTATTTTTGCCATGTCATATTAGAGTTTTGCTTGTTTTCTTTTTGCAACACTAAGATAAGTGAAAATTCTGACATGGCAAAATCCTGGGCAACTTTTTGTTGCTCAGGAACTTATAAATAAAGTTAAATTATAGTGTTGCGGAATTAAGGTTCAATTAAAAACTAACAAAAAACTCATGTGTGTATGAAAAAGCAATGTGTTTTGCTGGCTTCGCTATTACTGGCGTGTGGCCTGCCTGCTGGACTGACGACAATGTCGCCCAGCGTGGGCTTCACGGCAATGGCGCAAAGCCATAGTGGTAAAGTGACTGGTATCGTGCGAGATGCCAATGGAGAACCGTTGATAGGTGCAACCGTGAAGGTGAAAGGCACCAGCGTGGCAACAGCTACCGATGTCGACGGCAAGTACACGATCAAGGCAGCACCAGGCAGCACACTGGTGATTTCCTACATAGGCAACAAGCCCATGGAGGTGCCAGTGACTGGCTCTACAGTCGATGTGCAGATGATGTCTAACACGACCAACCTCGACGAGGTGGTGGTGACGGCTCTCGGCATCAAGAAAGACAAGAAAGCCCTGGGCTATGCAGTCGACGACATCAACTCGGAAGAGCTGATGAAGAACAAGAACACCAATGCCATCAACTCGCTCTCGGGCAAGATTGCCGGTGTCAACATCACCCAGTCGAGCGGTGCAGCAGGTGCAGGCTCGCAAATCATCTTGCGCGGCGGTACCTCGGGTTCGGAGAACCGCGACAACCAGCCGCTGTTTGTGGTCGACGGTGTGATCTACGACAACTCGGCCACCATTGTGGGTAACTCGGCCTTCGACGGCTCGATGGCCAGCGCCACCACCTCGTCGAACCGCGTGATGGATATCAACCCCGAGGACATTGAGAACATGAGCGTGCTCAAGGGCCCGGCCGCATCGGCACTCTATGGCAGCCGCGCTGCCAACGGCGTGGTGATCATCACCACCAAGAAGGGTAAGGAAGGCCGCGTCGAGATCAACCTCAATGCCAACTACATCACCAGCTGGGTGCGCGACCTGCCCGAGCAGCAGAAGACCTACAGGCGTGGTTACATGGAAGATCAGTATGATGCCGACAAGAATTACACGGGCACCGTGTTTAACGACTTCTCCTACAGCTCTTGGGGCGATCGCATACCCGAGGGCACTCCCACCTACGACAACCCCGGCGACTTCTTCAAGACCGCCGGCGTGTGGGATACCAACCTGAGCGTGAGCGGCGGCACCAAAAACAGCAACTTCTACCTCTCGGGTTCCTTCTACGACCAGGATGGCGTGGTGCCCACCACGGGCTACACCAAGACCACCTTCCGCTTCAACGGCGAGCAGAAGTACAAGATATTCACCTTCGGGGCCAATGCCGCCTACAGCGACGCACGCACCACCAAGACCCTGACCGGTGCAGCCCTCTACGGCTCGCAAGGCACCGGTGCCCTCTATGGTGTGTACAACTGGAGTCCCACCAGCGACATGCGCCACTATCTCAACGAGGACGGCACGCGCTACCGCATGTTTGGCACCCGTCTCGACCCGTGGGATGAGACCGACAACCCCTACTGGCTTGTGAACAAGAACAAGATGACCGACAATACTGAGCGCTTCACCGGCAACTTCAGCGTCAAGGCCGACCTGGCCAGCTGGTGGTGGGTGAGCTACCGCATGGGTGTGGACTCCTATACCACCGAGATGAACAACCGCATCGCTGCAGGCGGCGCCATCAAGCAGGTGTGGCAAAACGGCATGCTCTCGATGAACTCGATGAAGTACCGCTACCTGTCGACCAACTTGATGAGCAACTGGAACAAGCAGCTGGGCGACTTCAACCTCAACCTGATGCTGGGCACCAGCACCGACTACACCAAGATACGCAGCGACTATGAGATGGCTTGGAACTTTGCAATATCTGATTTCTACTCGCCCTCCTCAACGAGTAGCGACTACACCAAGTTCAAGCACGCCTTGAGCCGCAAGCGCCTTGTGGCTTTGTTTGGCGAGTTCCGTGCCGACTGGCGCAACGCCAACTTCTTCACCTATACTGGCCGCAACGACTGGACCAGCACGCTGCCCAAGGACAACCGCAGCTACTACTACCAGAGCTTCAGCGGGTCGATTGCCTTCACCGAGCTCATGCGCGAGAGCATGCCCGAGTGGTTCACCTTCGGCAAGCTGCGTGCCAGCTGGGCCGAGGTGGGTAAGGACACCAACCCCTATGAGACCGCTACCTACTTGTGGCCTGTGGGTACCTACTTGAACGGAACGGTGGGCGTGGGCAACACCTGGAGCCGTGGCAACCCATTCTTGAAGCCTGAGAAGACCCGCTCGTTTGAGATCGGTCTTGAGACGCGCTTCTTGCAGAACCGCCTGAAATTTGACATTGCCTACTACAACAACAAGTCCTACAACCAGATTCTGAGCCCCCGCGGCCCGCAATCTACGGGCTACATCTTCTGCTCGATCAATGCTGGCGACGTCTACAACAAGGGTCTCGAGATCAGCCTGAGCGGCACTCCCGTCAAGACTGCCGACTTCACCTGGGAGACGGGCATCAACGCTGCCGGCAACCGCGGCACCATGAAGAACCTGCCTAAGGGCATGGACATCATGTATGTGACCGATGTGCAATATGGTAGTGCTAAGGCAGCCACCTTCTCGGGAGGCGACTTCATGGCCATTGCAGGCACCAAGTGGGCTCGCGTGAGCGACAAGGAGAGCCCCTACTACGGCCAGCTCATCCTCGACAAGAACGGCATGCCCACGAGGGATAATGGTACCTACGAGGTAGGTAACCGCGAGAGCAAGTTCACTGGCGGCTGGAACAACACCTTCACCTACAAGAACTGGAGCCTCAACATGCTGTGGGAATTCCGCGTGGGCGGTGATGTGTTCAACGGCACCAAGTATGCTACAACGATGACCGGCGTGAGCAAGTTCTCGGCCGATGTGCGCAGCCAGGACCTCTCGGTGGCTGGCGTGGTGCAAACGGGTGTCGACAAGGACAAAAAGCCCATTTATGAGCCTATGTCGCACACATGGAGCCCCGATCAGACCTATGCATTCAACGGTGTGACCATGAGTGGTTACAACATCATCCAGAGCTACTACACGGGTTACTACAACTATGAGACAGCCAACTGGATCACCAAGGTCAACAGCCTGCGTCTGCGCTCGCTCTCGCTGAGCTACAACGTGCCTGGCGAGTGGCTGGCACAGCACATGAAGTTTGTGAAGCGTGCATCGCTCACCGCCACTGCAACCAACCTGTTGCTCTTCACCAACTACGATGGTGATCCCGAGGTGGCTGCAGCCGGTGCTGGCCGCGGCGGCTCGTCGTCGGTGGGCTTCGACTACTGCGGTGTTCCTGCAACGTCGAGCTTCGCCTTTGGCGTGAACCTCACTTTCTAAGTATAAACTTTATCCAAACTGCAAAATCTCAAGATTTATGAAACTATTGAAATCAATCATATTGTGTGGGCTTGGGGCAGCAGCATTGTCGCTCACCTCGTGCAACGACTGGCTCAACATCAATACCGACCCTGAGAACCCCTCGGCCGAGATTGCTGAATACTATCAGCGACTGGCTCACATTGAATTTTACACCAACGACGCCAACCAGTTTGCTGCCTGGCGCAGCAGCATGGCATGTGGCGACTGGACCCGCTATGTGAATGGTGGCACCTACTACAACATGTCGATATGGCTGCCTGGTACCGCCATCAACACGACGCCCTACCAGTGGTGGTTTGTGGGCGCCTATGCCAACGTGCCCGACATGTACGACAAGGCTATGGCGGCCGGCAACTACCAGTATGCCGGCGTGGCCAAGGTCATCAAGGCCTATGGCATGATGCTCATGACCGACCTCTATGGCGAGATGCCCTATACCGAGGCGGGAGGCATTAATGCAATGCCGAAATATGACACGGGCAAGACCATCTTTATGGGCTGCATCAACGATATCGACGAGGCCATCGACCTGCTCAACAAGGGCCTCAACCAGTCGGCTACATTGCCCAAGCTCTCTGAAGGCGACTGGTGGAACGGCGGTGATGTGAACAAGTGGATCAAGCTGGCTCACCTGCTCAAGGCCCGCTGGCTCAATCACCTGATCAAGAAGGGCGAGGGTAGCTACAAGGACGGCAAGTGGGATCCCACCGCCATCCTCGCCGAGCTCGACCAGGCCATGCAGAGCAATGCCGACAACACCGTGATCAATCACACCGATGCCAACGGTTCTACCCACGATGTGCTGGGTTGGGACGAGCCCGTCGACTACAGCCCGCTGTTCTCGGTGTGCGGCATGAATGCCGGCTACATGGTGACCAAGATGCTCTACGACAACCTCACCAACTTTGCCGGCTACGGCGTTGAGGATCCCCGTGCCGACCACATCATTCCCTGGGCTTACTCGCACAAGAGCGCCAACAGCCCCGCCGAGATCAAGTGGGACGGCAACTGGCGCCGCTCGCTGGGTGTCGACATGCAAAGCGGCATTCAGGCTGCCGGTGGCCCGCTGCGTGCAATATATGGCGCTAACAAAGATTATGCTCACTCGGGCGACCACTGGTGGGTGCCCTCGACCAGCGAGGCTCGCTGGGGCGATACGGTGTATGTGGAGGAGACAAGCAGCTCCAAGGGCTATCATGCCAACAAGGACCTCTTCTTCCGCGCTAAGAAAAACGACGACAACTCGCGCGAGTCGGGCACCTTCTACACCCGCGTGAGTGCTCCCACCTATGTGGGTACCTATGCCGAGTGCTGCTTCATCAAGGCCGAGGTGCTCTTCCGCCAGGGCAACGCCGCTGCTGCCTACACTGCCTACAAGGAAGGTGCGAAGGCCTCGATCGAGCTCATGAACTCCAAGCTGAATGCGTGGGTGGCCGAAGATAACAGTTTGGGCAAGTGCCCGTCGTTTGCGCCCATGAGCCAGGAGGCTATCGACAACTTCCTCAACAACGGCCTGGGCACTGCCAGCGACCTCACGCTGGGCAAGATCATGACGCAGAAGCGCATCGCCCTGCTCTTCTCGATGGAGGTGTGGAACGACATGCGCCGCTACGACTACGACAGCAACATCTTCCTGGGCTGGGCCATTCCTGCACAGCACGCCCTGAGTGCCGCGGCTTTGAAGGCCATCCCCGAGGGCAAGCAATTCCGCCGCTGGATGCAGTGCTCGCACGAGCGTGACTACAACGCCGATAATCTGCAGGCCATAGGCAGCGAGGTGCCTGGAGCCAACATGGATCCCAAGGTCAAGCTGTGGAATGCTGCCGACGATGTGTGGACTATCCCCGTGTGGTGGGACAGCGACCAGCAATGAGATTGAAACCCTTATAGACTGCTATAGCACGGCCGCCGGGCTCTCGAGTGTGAGACCCGGCGGCCGTTGTCTTTTTCCCCCACCCGCTTTTTTCCCCGCCCCGCGGCCTCAAGGCTGGAGGGGGAGTGTCGTGGCCTCTCTGCACGAAAGGCAAGTAGCGCAGAAATCAAAAAAAACAGTAGAAATATTTTGCAATGTTAAAATAAATTCACACATTTGCAGAAGATTAATTAAAAAATCAAAACATGGTGGGCCCTAATTGTGCAGGGTTGTAATGATAATTAGAAACGCCTATTGTTTTCGATAAACCTCAAAATAAGTTTATTTAATTAAAAACTAAAAAAAACTCATGTGTGTATGAAAAAACATTGTGTCTTGCTCACTGCGCTATTCATCGCATGTGGTGCCCCCGTGGGGATGAATGTGTTTCCCGACGTGGGCTTCACAGCCGAAGCGCAAAGCAACAAAGTGACAGGTGTTGTGAAAGACGCCGATGGTGAGCCGCTCATAGGTGTCACAATCAAGGTGAAGGGTACCAACAAGGTGAGTGTCACCGACATCAACGGTCGTTACTCGATAACAGCGCCTGCTGGCAGCACCCTGGTATTTTCCTATATAGGTCTTAAGCCCAAGGAAGTGCCTGCTGCCCAAGCCAGCACTGTGGTGATGGAAGCCGGCAGCAACCAGCTCAACGAGGTGGTGGTGACGGGCGAGTATGGCATGAAACGCGTGGAGCGGGCTGTGGGCTCGTCGGTGCAAAACGTGAAGGCTGTCGACATCGAGGCCTCGGGCCGCACCGACTTTATCTCGGCCTTGCAAGGCCGTGTGTCGGGCTTGAGCGTGACCAACTCGTCGGGAGCCCCGGGCGCATCGACCACGGTGGTGCTGCGCAGTGCCACATCGCTCTCGGGCAACAACCAGCCGCTCTATGTGATCGACGGTATCCCGATGAACAACACCTCGTTTAACCCCACTGCCGAGTTTGCCACCGACGACTCGTCGACAGGCCTGAGTGTGCGCTCGACCGACTTCTCGTCGCGCGGCAACGACTTCAATCCCGAGGACATCGAGAGTGTGACGGTGCTCAAGGGTGCCGCCGCCGCGGCCCTCTATGGCAGCGATGCCTCCAACGGCGCCATCGTGATCACCACCAAGAAGGGCCATGCCGGCAAGACCACGCTGGCCTACAGCAACCAGATATCGTGGTCGAAGGCCTATGGCTGGCCCGAGGTGCAGGACAAGTACACCAACGGTGCCTACAACTCGACCAACTACTACTACACCAACCACTACGGCGCCATGTATGATCACAGCGTGCCCTACTACGACAACGCTGCGGCAGTGGTGCAGACGGGTTTCATGCACCGTCACAACTTCAGCGCCGAGGGTGGCTCGGAGAAGATGAGCTTCCGCGCCGGCCTGTCGATGTTTGACCAGAGCGGTGTGGTCAAGACCACGTCGCTCAAGCGCACCAACGTGACCGTTGCCGGCCGTGTGCAGGTGGCCAAGTGGCTGCAGGTAGAGGGCAATGCCCAATATGTGCACTCGAGCAACCGCAAGGCCCTGCGCGGCGCCGCCGGCCCCATTGCCTTGAGCTACAAGTGGCCCAACATGGACGACATGCGCAACTACATGGCCCTCGACGGCAGCCACATGCGCTATCCCCAGTATTACACCGACACCGACCTGCTCAACCCGCTTTTCGGCCTGTACAAGAACCTGAACTTCGACGTGACCGACCGCATCATTTCCAACATTACGGCCAATTTCACCCCCATCGATCACGTGTATGTGCGTGCGCTCTTTGGCTGGGACGCCTCGGCCTCGACCTATGAGAGCGGCACTCACCCCTACTACCGCTCGGCCAATCAGGAGAGCGACGACTCCAACAACTCGGGTAGCTACAACATAGCCAAGTATGACACCTACGACCCGTCGTTCAACGTGCTGGCCGGCTACAACAACAAGTTCTTCGACGAGAAGCTCACCTTCGGTCTGCAATTTGGCTACCACCAGCAGCAGAACGGCGTGAAGCGCCTGTCGTCGTACGGGTCCAATTTCAAGGTCATCGATTTCTACTCGATCAACAACTGCACCGAGTCGACGGTATCCTCCAAGAAGCGCTCCACCAAGCGCCGCGTCCAGGCCGTGTCGGGGCAGCTCGAGCTGGGATACAAGCAGATGGCCTATGTCACCTTCCGCTTCCGCAACGACTGGTCGTCGACGCTGCCAGCCAACAACCGCAGCTACTTCTACCCGGCAGTCGAGGCCTCGTTTATCCCCACCGAGTTCAAGGGGCTCAACGACCTGGGGTGGCTGAGCTACTTGAAGCTGCGCGGCGCCGTGGCCCGCGTGGGCAAGGACGCCCCTGTGCTCAGCATCAATCCCGAGCTTGAGGTCACCGGCCTCTATGGCGGTGGCTACAAGTACGGCTTCACTGGTCCCAACCGCGACCTCAAGCCCGAGATGACAACCAGTGTCGAGGTGGGCGCCGAGGCCCGTTTCCTGAACGACCGCATCAATGCCGACTTCACGTGGTTCCACACCCACTGCGCCGATCAGATTGTGACCGGCTTCCGCATGAGCTATGCCACCGGCTTTATTCTCAACAACATGAATGTGGGCACTTTCAACACCTGGGGCTGGGAAGGCCACATCGACGCCGACATCATCAGGCACGGCGACCTGGTATGGAACTTCGGGCTCAATGCCTCCCACACCACGTCGAAGGTGGTCGACCTGCCTGCCAACCTGAGCGAGTACTACAATGCCTACACGTGGAACTATGGCAACGTGCGCAACGGCATCATGAAGGGGCACCCCATCACCACCATCACCGGTATTGCCTACAAGCGCAACGATGCCGGCCAGGTGCTCATCGATCCCACCTCGGGACTGCCCATGCTCGACGACAGCGGCAAGTGGAAAGTGCTGGGCGACCGCGAGCCCAAGCTGCGCTTTGGCTTCAGCACCTATGTGCGCTACAAGAGCTGGCGCTTGAGCGCCCTGTTCCAGGGTCGCTACCATGCCGATGTGTACAATGCCACCATGCGCGAGATGATGGCCCGCGGCTTGAGCTGGGAGAGCGTCGACATGCGCGAGAGCGGCTCGTTTATCTTCAACGGCGTGCTCAAGGACGGCAAGGAGAACACCGCCACGCCCACGGTCAACACCATCGCTGTCGACATGGGTCACTATGGTTCCACCACCTATGCCGGCAACAACGAGGACTGGATCGAGCACAAGATCAACTACCTGCGCTGCCAGGAGCTGCGTCTGGCCTATGTGGTGCCGCAGAAGTGGCTCAAGCAGGTGACCCGCAACACGATGAATAGCTGCACGCTCTATGTCTCGGCCAACGACCTGTTTACCATCACCAACTATACTGGCATCGATGTGGCTGGCAACACCATGAGTGCGGCAGCCGGCGGCACCGGCGGCGAGGGCTACGACTACTGGTCGCTGCCCAGCCCGCGCACCTACTCGGTGGGCCTGTCGGTTACATTCTAAATTACTCACAGTTTTAAATAGTAAAAAAATATATGAGAAAATATATATATATCCTGTTGACGACGGTGGTTGCCTCGCTCGGCGCGACGAGTTGCGACGATTACCTCGACGTGAACAAGAATACCGATGCTCCCGACTATGTCGACGGTTACCTGTACCTGGCAGGCATCGAGCAAAGTTACCAGGAGCTCTACTACGACTTGCGTGCTATCGCGCCGCTCACCCAGATGATGGGCACCTCGAGCTACGTCAGCTATGCCCTGCACTACTATAGCCGCAACAGCGATGCTGCCGGCCAGGTGTGGCGCATGCTCTACTGGAGCCAGGGCATGAACCTGGAGAACATGATCAACCAGAGTCTCGAGGCCCAGAACTGGACGCTCGCCGGCATGGGCTATATCATGAAGGCCTACTCGTGGGACGTGGCCACCAAGCAACATGGCGAGATGCCTATGAAGGAAGCCTACGAGGCTGGCCGCCTGTCGCACGACTACGACTATCAGCCCGAAATCTACGCCCAGATACGCGAGTGGGCCAAGACAGGTATCGAGCTGCTGCAGCGCGAGGACAACTCGGTGTATGGCAGCAAGATCAGCAACAACGACTACATCTACCACGGCGACAAGGACAAGTGGATAAAGTTTGGCTATGCCGTGATTGTGCGCAACCTGGCCTCGCTCACCTGCAAACGCGACTTCAAGGCCAAGTACTACGACGAGTTTATCGACGCTTGCTCCAAGGCCTTTGCCGGCAATGCCGACAACGCCACGGTTGAGGTGGGCGGCGGCGGCGCCGATGCCTCGGAGTCGTCCTATAACAATTTCTGGGGCCCCTACCGCAGCAACTTGAGCTGGAGCTACTTCCAGCACGACTATGCCGTCGAGGTGTTTACCGGCACGGTGCCCTATTATGATGCCAATGGCGACAAGGTGCCCGTCGACAGCAACACCTATTGCCCCTATGAGCTGGCCAGCAAGCAGGTGATATGCGACACGCTCGAGGAGGCTGGCCACATGGATCCCCGCGTGTTTGCCAAGCTGGCTACAGTCGACAAGGACAGCCTGGCCACTATCGACGACTGGATGACGCTGCGCAAGCTGCACTACTATGGCGGCGGCTTCACCGGCTACAGCGGTCCCATCGGGTCGGCGCCGTCGTTCTTCGGCCGCAACCATGCCAGCAACGACGATGCCGAGGGCAACGGACGCTGGCTTTACCGCAACGATGCGCCCTACATCCTGTCGACCTATGCCGAGATGCTCTTCGACAAGGCCGAGGTGCAGTATAAGTATGGCGACAAGACCGAGGCCTTTGAGACCTGGAAGCAAGCCATAGCAGCCGACATGGAGTTCACTGCCAGCTACCTGGTGCCGGGCGTGGCCATTCAGAACTCGGGCACCGGCGCCCACCAGGGCGACAAGATCACTGCAGCCACCTTCAAGAAGATTGCCCAGGAGTATCTCGACGGCCCCTATGTGGCCGGCCTGCCCATGAGCGACTTCGACCTGAGCCACATCATGATGCAGAAGTTTGTGGCCCTCTATCCCTGGGGGGGCGGCGAGGTGTGGGTCGACCAGCGCAAGTACATGTACGACATCGCCTACAGCGGCGACTATCCCAGCAACGGCAACGGTTGGGACAAGACCACGCTCAACCAGAAGAGCGACGACGACCCCACCAAGGTGTACAAGGGCTACTACCTGTATCCAGCCCAGGTGCAGGGCCGCAAGGGGTCGTACAACGACGACAACAACGGCTCGCCTTGCTTCAGGCTGCGCCCGCGCTACAACTCCGAGTACATGTGGAACCTGCCCAGCCTGCAGGCCCTGCGCCCCATTGCCGGCGATGCCAAGGACTACCAGTGCTCGATCCCGTGGTTTGCCTATCCGGGCGACATGCCGCAGTGACGGGCGTGATTACAAGATAAGAAAAGATATCAACTCAAAAAAAAACTTGATTACAGTATGAAATATTTAAATTATATTGCATTCCTTGTCTTGCTGGCCATTGCCTCGGCATGTAGCGACAAGAACGTGGAATACAACATGGAGCCGGTCGACACCGCCCATCAAGCCGAACTCCAAATCTTCTACATGGCGCCCAAGACTGCCGTTTCGTCCAACTACATCTACCAGGTGGGCATCAACGGCATCAACTATGCCAACAATGGGTCGACGCTCATCACCACCTTCAACGGTGTGCCGGGCGGCGCTGTGGGCATGTACTATACCGTGGCATCGGGCGATGTCACCATCACGCTCTTCCACCGTCTCGACGGGGTGAATATCGATGCCCAGCCCTTCTACACGGGCAAGGCCCGCGGCCTCAAGGCTGGTGGCAAGTATCAGGTGTTTGTGGTCGACGACAACGCTGACCCTATCGTGCTCGAAGCCGGCGAGATGCCCACCTTTGGCGGCTCGACCCAGACTGCCGAGTACTGCGGCACCAAGTGGTACAATTTCATGTATGAGGCCGACGGCACCCCGTCGACCGACAAGCTGCAGCTCTACATACAGGGCGACTCGACCAAGCAATACGACGAGCCACTGGGCAAGCCCATAGGCTTCGGCGAGTGCACCGATTGGGAGTCGCTGCACGTGACCAAGACAGTGTACAACAGCCAGGGCTACCAGAGCCGCTACTACACCTTCCATGTGATCGACGGCACCACCGGCGAGGACAAGGGACAGCTTGAGTATGTGTCCAACACGGCGGGCCGCGTGAAGGCCTTCACCGACTACTGGACGTGGTACATAGGCCGCCAGTACCGCCTCTATGTGCACGGCGTGCGCACGTCCAAGACGGTGCGCGTGGCTGTGTCGCGCTGGACGGCCTATTGATTCCGCCGCTCCTCGTGAGCCGGTAAAAAAATTATATTCTTGCGCCGCAACGGGCAGCCACATGTGCTGCGCGCTGCGGCGCTCGATTTGGGGCGGGGTGGGGCAGGTCGAGCGATTGGGCGGTGATTGTGACGGTGTTTTGTCCCACTTGTGGCTACTTTTTAGTATATTTGCAGCCAAGACAAATCGAAGCACAGTCATGATTGATTTTACACCGCTGGTGCGCAGGCATTTCATGGCGCGGCTCTATGAGCAGCTGCGCTACAAGGACTATGCCGACGCCATTCAGCAGGGTGTGCTGGTGAAGCTCGTCGAGAAGGCGGCGCTCACCGAGATGGGCCGCCGCTACGACTTCTCGAGCCTGCGCACCTACAAGCAGTTTGCCTCCCGGGTGCCGCTGTTCAGCTACGAGGACCTGCAGCCGTTCATCATGCGCATGGTGCGCGGCGAGGCTGGCGTGCTGTGGCCGGGCACGACCACCGACTTTGCCCAGTCGTCGGGCACAAGCGACGGCAAGAGCAAGTATATACCCATCACGCGCGACGCCTTGCGGCACAACCACTACAAGGGCTCGAGCGACGTGGTGTCGCACTACCTCAACCTCAACCCCGGGAGCAAGCTCTTCGGGGGCAAGGCCTTGATACTGGGCGGCAGCTTTGCCAACGCGCTCGACCTCAAGCCAGGTGTGCACGTGGGCGACCTGAGCGCCACGCTCATCAACCGCATTCCGCCGCTCGCGGGCCTGTTCAGGGTGCCCAGCAAGCGCATTGCCCTCATGAGCGACTGGCATGAGAAGTTGCCGGCGCTGGTCGAGGCCAGCATGAATGAGAACGTCACCAGCCTCTCGGGCGTGCCCTCGTGGTTTCTCACGCTCATCAAGGAGGTGATGGCGCGCAAGGGGGCCAGCTGCCTGCACGAGGTGTGGCCCGGGCTGGAGGTGTTTTTTCACGGCGGCATCGCCTTTGCACCCTACCGCGAGCAATATGAGAAGCTGTGCGACATGTCGCGCATGCACTTTCTCGACACCTACAATGCCAGCGAGGGCTTCTTTGCCGTGCAGAGCGACTGGGACTCGACGGCCATGCTGCTGCTGCTCGACGTGGGCGTGTTCTACGAGTTTATTCCCGTCGAGGAAAGCGCCAGCTCGTCGCCCGAGGTGTACCCGGTGTGGGAGGTGGAGGCCGGCCGCACCTATGAGCTGGTGATCACGGCCTGCAACGGGCTGTGGCGCTACCGCATAGGCGACACGGTGACGGTGGAGCAGACGCACCCCGTGAAGATAAAGATAGCCGGCCGCACCAAGAGCTTCATCAACGCCTTCGGCGAGGAGCTCATGGTGCACAATGCCGACTTTGCCATCACCCACGCTGCCCTCGACACGGGCGCCCAGGTGCTCAACTACACGGCCGCCCCGGTCTATGCCGGCGACCACACACGCGGCCGCCACGAGTGGCTTGTAGAGTTTGCCACGATGCCTGAGAGTCTCGACGGCTTTGCCCGCTCGCTCGACGAGCACCTCAAGCAGGTGAACAGCGACTACGAGGCCAAGCGTGCCGGCGACATCTTTCTCGATGCGCCCACCGTGGTGGTGGCGCGGGCGGGTCTCTTCGACGACTGGCTCGCGACAACCGGCAAGCTGGGCGGCCAGCGCAAGATACCGCGCCTGAGCAACGACCGCCGCATCATCGAGGCCATGCTCAAGCTCAATGATTGACGGCGGCGGCTCGGTTTAGAAACAACAATACAAAACAAAACATGCAGATGATATGATCATAAGCGAACGCAATTTCCGCATAGTCGTGTTTCTCACCATGCTGCCCGTGGTGCTGTGGCCCGTGATGATCACTCACGTCGACCACTTCGACACCGCCCTCGAGCGCTTTGTGCTGCTCATGATGCCCGTCTTTGCTGTGGGCTGCGGCTTCCTGGCGCGGCGGGTGTACCGCGAGCGCCCCGAGGTGGCCTGGATGCTGGTGGGCATCGTGTGGCTCAGCTATGTGTCGTTCACCTGCCTGGTCTACATGTAATGGCTACAATGAATATTTCACGCTTCAAGTACACCCCCGTGGGCGCGGCCCTGATCAACATGGTCACGGCCCTGGTGGTCTACATGCTCTCGCGAGTGGTGTTTTTCCTGGTCAACTGGAGCACCTTTGCCCCCTACATGTCGTGGAAGCTGGCCGGCAGCATGCTGCACGGCGGCTTGGTCTTCGACACCTCGGCCTTGCTCTATATCAACGCGCTTTATCTCGCGCTCACGCTCCTGCCCGTGCCCTGCAAGGAGAAGCCCGGCTTCTACCAGGGGCTCAAGTGGCTCTATGTGCTGACCAACAGCCTGGGCCTGGCGGCCAACCTCATCGACTCGGTCTATGTGCAGTACACGGGGCGCCGCACCACGATGTCGGTCTTCAGCGAGTTTGCCCACGAGGACAACATCGCCTCGATCATCTTCGGCGAGACGTGCAACCACTGGTACCTGCTGCTGGTGATGGTGATGATGGTTGCCATCTTGTGGATATGCTTTGTGAAGCCCAGAGAGGGCGTGTGGGGCGCTCGATGGCACTACTATGTGTTGCAGGTCGTTTCGATGCTCGTTGTCGCCCCAGCGGCCATTATTGGGGTGCGTGGCAGCGCCACAGCCGGCACCAAGCCTATCACCATCAACAATGCCAACGCCTTTGTCAACCGCCCCATCGAGGGCACGGTGGTGCTCAACACGCCGTTCACCCTGATACGCAGCATCGGGCACAAGGCGTTCGCCGACCCTCATTACATGCCGCAGGAGGCGATGAGGCGCGCCTTTGACCCAGTTGTCGTGCCGCGGCCCGACGAGCGCTCACAGGGCCGCAAAAACGTGGTCATTTTCATTGTAGAGAGCATGGGCAAGGAGTATATAGGCGCCTACAACCGTCACTTGGAAGGTGGGCGCTACAAGGGCTACATGCCCTTTGTCGACTCGCTGGTGAAGCGCAGTCTCACTTTCCAGTACAGCTATGCCAACGGTCGCAAGTCGATGGACGCCATGCCCAGCGTGCTCTCGGGGCTGCCCATGATGGTGGAGCCGTTTTTCCTCACGCCGGCCACGCTCAACGACGTGCAGGGCGTGCCGAGCATGCTCAAGCCGCTGGGCTACTACAGCTGTTTTTTCCATGGCGGGCACAATATCTCGATGGGCTTCAACGCTTTTGCCCGCGACATAGGCTACGACCGCTATGTGGGCCTCAATGAGTATTGCCGTTCCAAGAATCCGGCCTATCACGGCATGGACGACTTCGACGGCAAGTGGGCCATCTACGACGAGCCGTTTCTGCAATTTATGCTCGACAACGTCAACCAGTTCAGGCAGCCCTTTGTGGCCACGGTGTTCACGGCCTCGTCGCACGAGCCGTTCCACATTCCCGACAAGTACAAGGGGGTGTTCAAGGAGGGCAAGCTGCCCATCTACAAGTCGATAGGCTACACCGACATGTCGCTGCGCCGCTTCTTTGAGCGTGCCAGCCGCCAGCCGTGGTACCGCAACACCATCTTTGTGCTGGTGGCCGACCATGCGAGCCTGAGCGAGCATGCCGAGTACAAGACCGACCTGGGGCACTACAGCGTGCCCATCATCTTCTTCACGCCCGACGGCAGCCTGAAGCCGGCCATGCGCACCGACGTGATAGCGCAGCAGACCGACATCATGCCCACGCTCATGCACCTGCTGGGCTACGACAAGCCCTATGTGGCCTTTGGGTGCGACCTGCTCTCGACGCCGCCGCGCGACACCTGGGCCTTCAACTACAACAATGGCGTGTTCCAGTACATGAGGGGCGACTACATGATGCAATTCGACGGGCAGCGCGTCACGGCCATGTACCGGTTTAAGACCGATCCCTTGCTCAGGCACAACCTGGCGGGCAGGGTCAAGGAGCAGGCTGCCATGGAGGTGACCCTGAAAGCGCTCATACAGCAATACATGCAGCGCATGAATCACAACGAGCTCGTGGTGCGTCGCCGCTGAGCTCAGGGAGCCTTGAACAGGCTGGCGTAGAGCTCGGTCATCTGCTTGTAGAAGGTGTCGTAGTTGAGGTGGTCGTTGAAGTCGTGCCGGGCCTGCATGCCGATGCGGCTGCGCAGCACGGCATCGGTGGTGAGCTGCTCGATGGCCTGGGCGAGCTCATAGGGGTTGTCGGGGTCGACAAGCAGGGCATTTTTCCCGTTTTCAAGATACTCGAGCTGGGCGCCGTTGTTGGTGGCAATGTGCGCCTTGCCGTGCATCATGTACTCGAGGTTGGACAGTCCCAGGGCCTCGGGCACCACGCTGGGCAGCACGCCGAAGTCGCACTGCCTGATGTAGGCTTGCACGTTGTCGCTGAAACCCAGGAAGGTCACGTTGTGCACCAGCTGGTTGGCCACGATGAAAGCCTTCTGTTGCGCTACATACTTGTGGTTGCCCTCGCCCAGTATCACCAGGTGATACTTGCTGCTATCGAGCTGGGTGATGGCGCGCAGCAGCACGTCGAGCCCCTTGTCGTGGCTCAGGCGGCCGTGATACATGATGAGCGCCTGGTCGCTGCCGATGCCCAGCTGCTGGCGCAGCTGCGGGGCCTGGGCGAGCTTCTCGCTGCGTGCCGGCAACACGCTGTCGCGCACGATGACGCACTTCTTGCGGTCGAGGCGGGTGATGCGTGGCACAAACTCGTCGTAGGAGCGCTGGCTCACAAAGACGATGCGGTCGAGGTCGCGGTACACTTTCTTCGACAGGTAGTTGATGCGCGGGCGGTTCACGCCGTGTAGGGTGAGCACGATGCGTGTGTTGGGGTTCTCGGCAATGTGCTTGGCCCAGATGGCTGCAAAGGCGTCGTGAAAGGTGTGCACGTGTATGATGTTCTGGCCGCGCTTGAGCAGGCGGGCAAAACGCACCGGGCTGTCGAGGTCGGTGAGGCCCTTGAGGGGCAGTATCGATACCGGGATCTCGAGGCTGCGAAACTTGTTGAATACTGCTTCCGACTTTTTGCACACGACCTCGATGTAGTAGTTGTCGTCGTTGCGCAGGCGCAGTGCCAGGTCGTAGGCATACTGCTCGGGGCCGCTCCATATCTTGTTGGATACTATGTGAAAGACGTTGATCATAGCCACGGTTTTCGCTTGAGTTTATTGATTATACGAAGATAGCTAAATTTTTGCTTAAAATTTGAAGCCAGGCTGGTTTTTTTCTACTTTATGTGTTGCGCGCGCGGGTGTGCCGTTGCATGAAAGCGGCGGTGCCCAGCCGGCTTGCGCGCGGCGGGGCACTGTCGTGTGAGTGTGGTGTGCCCTTGCCCTTGTCCTTAGCTCTTGAACAGGTCCTTGATGCCTCCTATCGAGCCCATGAGGTTGCTGGCCTCGTAGGGCAGATACACGGTCTTGGTCTTGTCGCCGCTGGCCACCTGGTTGAGCATGTCGATGTATTTCTGGGCCAGCAGGTAGTTGGCCGGATTGGTGCTTTTGCCCACGGCCTCGGTGATTTTCTCAATGGCCTGGGCCTCGGCTTCGGCACGGCGTATGCGTGCCTGAGCGGCTCCCTCGGCCTGCAATATTGCGGTCTGCTTGTCGGCCTCGGCCTGGTTGATGCGTGCAGTCTTCTGGCCTTCCGACTGGAGGATGGCGGCGGCTTTCTGGCCCTCGCTGGTGAGGATGGTGGCACGCTTGTTGCGCTCGGCCTGCATCTGTTTTTCCATGGCCTGGAGCACGCTTTGAGGCGGGGTGATGTCTTGCAGCTCCACGCGGTTCACCTTGATGCCCCACTTGTTGGTGGCATCGTCGAGCACGCTGCGCAGCTTGGTGTTGATGGTGTCGCGCGAGGTGAGCGTCTCGTCGAGTTCGAGCTCGCCTATGATGTTGCGCAGGGTGGTCTGCGTGAGCTTCTCGATGGCGTTGGGCAGGTTGTTGATTTCATACACTGCCTTGAAGGGGTCTACGATCTGGAAGTAGAGCAGGGCGTTGATTTGCATCTGGATGTTGTCTTTGGTGATCACGTTCTGCTTGTCGAAGTCGTAGACTTGCTCGCGCAGGTCGATGTTGTTGGTGTAGAAGTAGCGGCCGTTGCTGAAAGCCACGATGGTCTTGGCGCGGTCGATGAAGGGGATGATGATGTTGATGCCTGGCTTCAGGGTGGCATAGTACTTGCCCAGGCGCTCGATGATCTTGGTCTCGCTTTGGGGGATGATGATGAGACTCATTTTCACAATTATCAGCACCAGCACGACCAGTGCGATGATTACATAGATGGCGATGTCCATAGTGTGTTGGGAGTTTTGGAAGTTATTTATTGATTTACTGGAGTTACGGTGAGGATGATGCTGTCGCGGCCCACGACCTTGACCTTGGCACCCACGGGGATGTCGGTCGTTGCGGCCGACACTGCTTTCCAGTCGTCGCCGTCGATTTTCACACGGCCGTGATCGCCAGCCACGATAGTCTGGCTCACGGTGCCGGTGCGTCCCATCAGGGCATCGGCATTGCTGGGTCGGTCACTGTCCTTCTTGTGAAAGTACTTGAGCATCACGGGCCTCACAAAGAGCAGACACAGCACCGTGCCCAGCATCCACACCACCAGTTGGCCCACAAAGCCCGTGAAGGGCGTTGCAACCAGTGCAGCGAGGGCGCCGAGCGAGAAGCACATGATGAAGAAGTCGCCGCTGGTGAGCTCGAGGATGAGACACAGTAGGCACACGAGCAGCCACAGTTGCCACATGTTGGATTGAAAGTATTCTATCATAGACGGTCAAATTTTTAGAGTCAATTCAAAGATAAGATAAATTTATGTCATTTACAATATATTCTTGCAAAACTCATGCCAACTTTGTGCTAAAAAAAAGCATGGCGCCGCCCCTATGGCTGCGATGTGAGCCTGCCAGGAGCGGCGCCAGCGATGGGGTGAAGCGAGTGCGCGGGCTATTTAACGATCATTTTTTTCTCGCCGTTGATGATGTAGAAGCCGGGCTGCAAGTCGACGGTCGACGAGTAGCGGCGGCCTGTGAGGTCGTAGATGCCGCTTGGCTTGGTGGCCTTGTGGGTCGTGACGCTTGTGACGGCCGTGTTAGGCATTTGCCACCAGGCGATGTCGCTGGCTTTCTCGTTGCTGCCATCGTTGTAGACCAGCTGCACGCCCATGCGGGAGAAGCCGTTCTGCTGGATGTAGGTGAAATGCATGTTCTCGCTCACTTTAAACCAATCGTTGTCGATAAAGTTGATGGGTATCTCGGTGAGATCTTGCGATAGGGTGGGGTAGGCTGCGCTGGTGAAGGTGAACAGCGTGCTGTCGAGGTATATCCTGAAGTACAGGTGATTGGGATCGAGTATCGTGCTGTCTTCGGCAAATGGGCTCACGGTGAAGGCGAGGCTGTAGTCGCCCTCTTGCTGCCAGAAGTCGCCCACGTTGACGATGACGGGGGTGTGGGGTGTGGCGGCCTTGGCGGTGAATGGCGACATGACGGGCTCGATGAGCCTTGTGTCGGTCGACAGGAATTGCCCGAGGTTGGTGTTGATGACCAGCACGCGTGGTGTAGAGAGCTGGCGGGTAGCGTCATTATAGTCGAGAGAGAGTTCGCCGCCCAACTTGTAGGAGGTGTAGTTGCCCCACGGGCTTGAGGCCACTGTGGTGTCGGCTGCCATGATGTAGTAGAGGTAGGCATGTTTCACGGCCATGACCTGGCCGTAGGGGAAGGTGACGGTTTTCTTGTCGGGTGCAATGTTGCCCACCACCCAGGTGTCGGCAGGCAGGCTGCTGCTTAAGCCCGAGATGTAGAGCTGGTTGCCGCTTGTGCCCACGTTCACCCAGTTCACGTCTTTGGTGTTCACGCCGTCGCTGTAGGGGCGTGTGCTCACCACGCTGTAGCGCTCGGTAGTGAGGCCGGCGGGCGGCGTGACGATAGTTACGTCTTTGGGCCGCATCACTGTATTTACGTCGGTGAAGTTTGCCCATTTCCCATTGCTGTCGCCTCCGGCATAGAAGGCTGCAAGGCCCTCGCCTGGCGTTGCGGCATTGTCGAGCACGATGGCGGTGTCGGTCACTGTGTAGGTGATGGGTTTGCCGTCGGGCACGTAGGTGTAGGTAGTGTCGGTGCCGTTTACCACCATGTTGAGCTTGGCATGCTTGAGCTGCATGTAGCTTTGCGCATATTGGTCGTAGGCGATGTACTGGTCGGGGTCGATGGTGAGCTTCTTGCCGTCGGTGCTTAATGTGCCTTTCACCCAGTTGTCGTTGTTGACCATGGTGAGTATGTTTCTCAGCCACACCTTGCCGTTGCTGCCTGTGACCATTTCGGCCACAAAGCTGCTCTGGTCCATGGCATAGAGACCGTCCCAGTCGCTGTAGACGGCACTGCCGGTGCGGCTGTAGATCTTGTAGTTGCCCGCCGGCTGCTCGCTGATGATGCTGGTATCGGCACCGGCCTTGTAGCTGGCAAAGCGTTGCACTTGCTGCTTGCTTGCGATTTTGAATGGAAGTTTCACCGACTGCTTGAGCAGTTGCTCACGAGTGTCGGCCTGGGCTATCTCGGTTTGTGCTGTTGCCGTGACGCCACTTGCTGCGAGTGCAGCCAATAGAAAAAAGTAATAATGCTTCATGTGTTAAATATGATTAAAGATTGTGTCGATGTGTTGCGTGTTGTTGTGAACTTACCTGATTGTGATTGCAGATTTTAATAAAAATGATAGTCATAATTATTTTCGGGTGCAAAGTTATGATATTTTTCTATGATTTGTCACGATATGCTCTATTTTTCTTTTATTTTATTATTTTGGTGCTGGGTGTGCCTCGAGGCTTGATTTTCTTTTGTAAGGACACAGGCGGTTTTCAAATTTTCGATTCTCGCGGGGTTGACAGTCGCAAGTTGTTGGTAATGAGGATTTAAGTGAAATTTTGATTTTCCCAGAAAAATTGCCGTGCCCGGCTTCGGCATTTTTAAACTTTCAAATTAAGGTTTTGTGAGCGAAATCGACTAACTTTGTGGTTGCTAAAAAGCTGAGGCAATGATTGAGGTGAATTACATAGCTCAGAATGTAGAGATGCCTGTTTTCAACCGCCAGGCCGTGAGTGAATGGTTGGAGCAGGTTGCTGCCCATCACGGCAAGAGGGTGGGGCGCTTGACTTATGTGTTCTGCGACGATGACTACATCCTGGCCACCAACAAGCAATACTTGGGTCACGACTACTATACCGACATCATCACCTTCGACTACAGCAACAGCCACCGCATAAGCGGCGACATGGTGATTTCGCTCGACACCGTGCGCAGCAATGCCTCTCAATATGCTCCCGACTATGGCCACGAGCTCATGCGCGTGATTGTGCATGGCGTGCTGCACCTGTGCGGCATCAACGACAAGGGCCCTGGTGAGCGCGAAATCATGGAACGCCATGAAAATGAGGCACTTGCAATTCTTCCTGCTAACGTTTTTTGATACATAATGATCTACGATTTCGATGTGATAGTGATTGGTGCCGGCCATGCTGGCTGCGAGGCCGCATGTGCCGCAGCCAACTTGGGCTCGACGACCTTGCTCATAACTATCGATATGAACAAAATTGCCCAGATGAGTTGCAATCCCGCCGTGGGTGGCATTGCCAAGGGGCAGATTGTGAGGGAGATAGATGCACTTGGCGGGCAAATGGGCATCGTTACCGACCGCTCGAGCCTGCAATTTCGCATGCTCAACCGGTCGAAGGGCCCAGCCATGTGGAGTCCGCGCGCCCAGGCCGACCGCATGCGCTTTATCATGAACTGGCGCCACACGATTGAGAACACCCCCAACCTGTACATGTGGCAGGACAGTGCCGTGAAACTCGACATTGCCAACGGCGAGGTGCACGGCGTGACCACGGCCCTTGGGGTCGACTTCACCGCCAAGGCTGTTGTACTCACCGCCGGCACCTTCCTCAACGGGCTCATGCATGTGGGCCCGGTAAAAATGCAGGGTGGGAGAGTGGCCGAGCCGGCGTCGCACGGCATCACCGAGCAGCTGCGTGCGCTGGGCTTTGCCACCAGCCGCATGAAGACGGGCACCCCTGTGCGTCTCGACGCCCGCACCATCGATTTCTCGCAGGCTACGGTGCAAGAGGGCGACCACGACTTTCATCACTTCTCGTTCCTGCCCACTGTGCACAGCGAGCTGCGCCAGCGGCCGTGCTACATCGTGTGGACCAACCGTCAGGTGCACGACGTGTTGCGCGCCGGCCTGCCCGAGTCGCCCTTGTTCAACGGCCAGATTCAGTCGGTAGGTCCCCGTTACTGCCCCAGCATCGAGACCAAGCTGGTCACCTTCCCCGACAAGGATGCCCACCAGCTCTTTATCGAACCCGAGGGCGAGAGCACCAATGAAATGTATCTCAACGGCTTCTCGTCGTCGATGCCGTGGCGCATCCAGCTCGACGCATTGGGCAAGATACCTGCCCTTGCACACGTGCAGGCCTACCGCCCAGGCTATGCCATCGAGTACGACTACTTCGACCCCACGCAACTCAAGCACAACCTTGAGACCAAGCTGGTGAAGAATCTCTTCTTTGCCGGGCAGGTGAATGGCACCACGGGCTATGAGGAAGCAGCCGGGCAGGGCCTTGTGGCCGGCATCAATGCCCACCAGAATGCCGTGGGTGCAGCCCCCTTTGTACTGGCCCGCGACGAGGCCTACATAGGTGTGCTCATCGACGACCTTGTGACCAAGGGTGTCGACGAGCCCTACCGCATGTTTACCAGCCGTGCCGAGCACCGCATATTGCTGCGGCAGGACGATGCCGACTTGCGCCTCACGCCACGCAGCTATGCCCTGGGGCTCGCCTCGCGCGAGCGCTACTTGCTCATGCAGTCGAAGTGGCGCCAGGTCGACAGCCTTGTCGACTTTGCCCGCGACTACAGCGTGAAGGCCTCTCTCGTCAATCCCAGTCTTGAGGCCCGTGGGCTGCAACCCTTGCGCCAAGGCACCAAACTCTACGAACTGATACTGCGCCCGCAACTCGGCATCAACCTGCTTGCCACTATGATTCCTGAGTTGCAAACACGCCTCGACGCGCTTGAGGATACCCGTCTTGAGGAAATTGTGGAGGCTGCCGAAATCAGAATTAAGTATCATGGCTACATTGAGCGTGAGCAACTCATCGCTCAGAAGATAGGCCGCCTCGAGCATGTGAAGATTAAGGGAAAATTTGATTACTCCTCGCTGCACGCCCTCTCGACCGAGGCTCGCCAGAAGCTGGAGCGCATCGACCCCGAGACCGTGGGACAGGCCAGCCGCATCCCTGGCATTTCGCCGAGCGACATCAATATATTGCTTTTACTGTTAGGAAGATAGAAGCATGTTGTTTCACGTGGAACAAATCCTTATTGTGCAACAATAGGTGGCAGCGGCCGCCGCCAGCCTGCTTGCAGGGCCGATGGGGCAGGGGTGCTGCCAGCCGCCACATAACATAGGAAACAAAACCAAACTTAAAACTCGAAATATAATGAACAAAGAAGAAATTGAAAAAGTGAAGGCCGTTGTGCGCAATGTGCCCGATTTTCCAGAACCTGGAATACAATTCAAAGACTTGACCACGCTGTTTAAGAATCCTGCCGCCCTGGGCATCGTGCGCCAGGCCATGGTCGACCTGTATCGCGACAAGGGCGTGACCAAGGTTGTGGGCATCGAGGCTCGCGGCTTCATAGGCGGCGCCATTCTGGCAGCCGACCTCGACGCCGGCTTTGTGCCGCTGCGCAAACCTGGCAAACTGCCTGCCGAGACCATCAAGAAATCCTATGCCAAGGAGTATGGCACCGACACTATCGAGATACACCGCGACGCCATCACCCCCGACGATGTTGTGGTCTTGCACGACGACCTGCTGGCCACGGGCGGCACCATGATGGCCGCCTACGAGCTCGTGAAGGCGATGAACCCCAAGAAGATTTATCTCAATTTTATATGCGGCCTCACCGCCTTGCACGGCCGCGACGTGTTTCCCAAGGATGTGGAGGTGACCACACTCTTCGACTTCGACTGACGGAGGAGGGGAGAGAACACGACAAGCAGCTACGACTCATGATAGAATTGCGTCCTGAACTCAAGGCTAAGTTGCAGAACCTGCCGTCAAGCCCTGGCGTGTATCGCTATCTCGACAAGACGGGCAAGGTGATCTATGTGGGCAAGGCCAAAAACCTGCACCGGCGCGTGAACTCCTATTTCAACCGCGTGCACCCGGTGCGGCGCACCAACATGCTCGTGCACCACATATGGGACCTCGTGACCGTTGTGGTCAACACCGAGGAGGAGGCCCTCGACCTGGAAAACAGCCTCATCAAGCAGTATCAGCCCCACTACAACGTGCTGCTCAAGGACGACAAGAGCTACCCGTGGATATGTGTCACCAAGGAGCCCTATCCGCGGGTGTACATGTCGCGCGAGAAGCCCAACCGTGCAGCCCGCTTCTACGGGCCTTATCCCAAGGTTGAGGTGGCGCGCGCCCTGATAGGCACCATAAGAGAAATTTTCCCGATTCGTTCGTGTCGTTACAACCTGACGCCCGAGTCGATACAATCGGGCAAATTCCGTCTGTGTCTCAAGTATCATCTCAAGAGTTGCCCAGGGTGTTGCAAGGGCTATATTTCGGTAGAGGACTACGGCAAATACATCGATGAAATCAAGCAAATATTGAATGGCGACACCAAGCAGGTGAGCGACTACCTGATGGGCGAAATGCAGCGGTTGTCGCGTGAACTGAAATTTGAAGAGGCCAACGAGCTCAAACGCCGTTACCTGCTCATCGAGAAATATCGTGCAAAGTCGGTGATTGTGAACCCCTCGATACACAACATCGATGTGTTCACGATATTGCGCGACGACACGGCGGCCTATGTCAACTTCATCTATGTGCGCAACGGCAGTGTGGTGCAGTGTCTCACCCTGGAGTACAAGCTGGTCGATGCCGACAGCGACGAGACCGACGCCGAGCTCATGTCGACGGCCATGCGCGAGATACACGAGCGGTTCAAGGACCGCTACGACAAGGAGCGCGTGCGCGAGACACTGGTCAATGTCGTCCCCGAGTATCCGCTCGAGGGCACCGACTATATCGTGCCCCAGCGCGGCGACAAGAAGAAACTGCTCGACATCTCGCTCAAAAATGCCGAGCAATACCGCGTCGACAAGTACAAGCTCATGGAGAAGCTCAACCCCGAGCAGCGCGTGACGCGCACGCTCACGCGCATGCAGCGTGACTTGCACCTGACCGAGCTGCCGCGCCACATCGAGTGCTTCGACAATTCCAACATAGGCGGCACCAGTGCGGTGGCCTCGTGCGTGGTGTTTCGCGACGCCAAGCCCGCCAAGCGGGAGTATCGCAGCTTCAACATCAAGACCGTTGAGGGCCCCGACGACTATGCCTCGATGCGCGAGGTGCTCACGCGCCGCTACAGCCGCTTGCTCGACGAGGGGCAGGAGTTGCCCCAGCTCGTGGTGCTCGACGGCGGCAAGGGCCAGCTCAGCGCCGCTGTGCAGGTGCTCGACGAGTTGGGCCTGCGCGGCCGCATTGCAGCCATAGGCATTGCCAAGCGCATGAACGAGATCTTCTTTCCGGGCGACAGCGTGCCGCTCTATATCGACCTCAACGGCGAAACGATAAAGGTGATACAGCACTTGCGCGACGAGGCTCACCGCTTTGGTATCGCGCATCATCGCAACAAGCGCAGCAAGTCGCAGATACATAGCGAGCTCGACGATATTGCGGGCATTGGGCCGAAGTCAAAGACGCTGTTGCTCAAGCACTTCAAGTCGCTCAAACGACTGCGCGAGGCCACGGTCGAGGAGGTTGCAGCCGTGGTGGGCGCCAAGCGGGCCCAGGCCTTGAAGCAGGCCTTGCAGTCCAAGTGATGCAACCCACATGTGACAAAAAAAACAAGAACCGATGAGAATAGTGATACAACGAGTGAAGCGTGCCTCGGTAGAGATATCGGGGGCGCTGTACAGCGCCATAGGCCCAGGCCTGATGGTGCTGGTGGGGGTGCGCGAGGGCGACACGGCCGCCGATGCCGAGTGGCTTGCCCAGAAGACGGTGAACATGCGCATCTTCGACGACGACAAGGGCGTGATGAATCGCAACGTGCTTCAGGCTGGAGGGCAGGTGCTGGCCGTGAGCCAGTTCACGCTCAATGCCTCCACGCGCAAGGGCAACCGCCCCAGCTATATCCACGCCGCCGGCCATGAGCTGGCGATACCCCTCTATGAGCACTATTGCGCTGTGCTGGAGCAGCTGCTGGGCAGCAAGGTGATGACGGGCCGCTTTGGGGCCGACATGCAGGTAGCGCTCGTCAACGACGGCCCTGTGACCATCATTGTCGACTCGGTGCTCAAGGAGTAGCGGGGGGCGGCCTGGCGGGTCATGCAAAGTGCACCGTGAAGGTGGAGCCCTGTCCGGGCTTCGACTTGATGCTGATGCGTGCGCCGTAGGTGTCGAGTATCTGCTTGGCCAGTGACAGCCCTATGCCGTGGCCCTCGATGCCGCGGGTGCGTGCGCCGCGGTAGAAGGGCTCAAAGATGTGCTTGAGCTCGCTGCGGTCGATGCCCATGCCGTGGTCGACGACGTGCACCGTGTTGTGGCCTATTTTTATCTCTACAGGCTTGTGGCTCGAGTATTTCTTGGCATTGCTCACGATGTTGCGCATGGCGATTTTCAGCAGGCCGTAGGGCATCATCACGGCAAAATTGCTCTCGCAGGTGATGTTGATGCCTGGGCAGCCGAAGTTTTCTCTCATGAATTGCTCTATGTCGATACGGTCGAGACTGTCGCGGTCGACCGTGTCCTGGCTGGTGAACTGCAGCAGGCTGCGCATGACGTCGATCACGCGCTCGTTTTCGGTAGCTATCTTGTTGATAGCCAGCACTAATTCCTCACGCGGGCGCTCCTTCATGAGTGCGATTTCGCACTCACCCTGTATGGCCGTGAGCGGATTGTTGATCTCGTGGGAGGCGTTGTTGACAAACATCTTCTCGCGCTGGTAGCGCATGTCGATGCGCTTCATCACCTTCACCACCCCCAGGCGGTTGACCAGCACCAGCAGCAGCAGCGAGGCGACTGTGAGCATCACTATCCACACGCGCACCACCTTCTGCACCCTGGCGCCGTAGGGGTTGGCACTCATCACCAGCACGCCGTAGGCGGCCGTCTGGTCCTGGTAGAGCAGGGCGCTGCCCACCTCTTTCCCGTACTGGAAGTGCACGGTCTCGATGTCGGGGTTGTAGAGGCTGGCGATCTCCTTGCTGTCGAGGTAGCGGTGCAGCAGCACGTTGGCCTTGCTGGTGTCGGTAAGGTTGATGAAGAGCTCCTTCGAGGTGGGTATGGTGTTTTGCAGGCGCCGCACCACGTTGGCATAGCTGGTAGTGTCGATGGTGTTTTTCTCGAAGTGCTCGATGGCCAGCAGCTCGGCCTTGTCGTCGAGGTAGTCGTAGTAGATGTCCTGGATAGAGCCCGAGGTGACGATATACACGACCACGCCCACGACAGTCATCATGAGAATGCTGATGCCACTGTAGATTAGCGAGAGTTTGCGGCTGGGTTTTATCATTTCTTTTTGCTGGTTGCATTGGGCTCGCGACACGACATCATGTAGCCCACGCCCGTGATGGTGTGGATGAGCTTGAGCTCAAAGGGGTCGTCGATCTTGTTGCGCACATAGCGCACATACACGTCGACGATGTTGGTATTGGTGTCGAAGTCCTTGTCCCACACGTCTTTCAAGAGCTGGCGGCGCGAGAGCGGCTCGTCGTGGTGCTGTATCATGTACTCGAGCAGGCGGTACTCCTTGGTGCTCAAGTCCACCGAGAGCCCCTCTCGCGTGGCTTTGCGCGTGGATGGGTCGAGGCTAAGCTGGCCGCACTTGAAGCTCACAGGGGCGCTCTCTTGCGCCCTGGGCTGCCTCATCAGGGCCTGGACGCGTGCCACGAGCTCCTTAAACTTGAAAGGCTTCACCATGTAGTCGTCGGCGCCCACCTCGAGGCCCAACACGATATCGTCGGTCGTGGCCAGGGCCGTGAGCATGAGCACAGGGGTGCTGTAGCCGTATTTCTCGCGGTACTTGCGGCACACTTCAAGCCCCGATAGCCCGGGCATGCGTATGTCGAGAATCACGAGCTTGAAGTCCTGCTCCTGGGCTTGGAGCGTGTTCCAGGCCTCGAGGCCGTTGTCGACAACGGTCACGTCGATGCCAAAGTCGGCCATGCCCACCTTGATGAAATTGGATATCGTGCTTTCGTCCTCGGCAAGGAGCACTCGGGCCTTGTTGCATTGTTCCATGATTGAGATCTTATTTATTGTAAAGTTACGATTTATGTTTCAAATTTTCCTGACGATGAGGTCAAAAAAAGATTAGAATCCTTTAATTGCCGCCCTCGCTTGCCCTTGGGTGCGGGCTTGAAAGTGAGCAATCCCCGGGTAATTAGCGTTACTCGGGGATTGCCTGCTGTGTTGTGGTATCAGATTGAAACTGTTAAAATATTAGGGAAACTATAAACTAAAAATTAGTAAAACGATAATTATTAATGAAGCACTAAATAATTGGAACCAAAATAGATGTTTATAAATGATATTAGGGGGAACTTCTTGAGTCACGCAGGGTGACCTATTGTTGAAAAAGTATAGCTTTCAGTTTTGTCTCCCAGCCAGGTCGCTACAGGTGCAACGTTGCCGCCTCGCCTCCTGGCCGGCACCTCTCTCCAGCGCTTCTTGCTGCTGGCAGGATGCCTGCGCCGGCGGCGCCCGGGGCGCCTGTGTGTATTGCTGAGATGGGGTAAATCATGAGCTGTTTAAAAAAAATAGTTGTTTAGTTAGATAGTATTGTTTTGTTGTCTTGGTTATCATATGAAACTACACCCTTTCGACTTGAAAATAAAATCGTTGAGTAGCGGTCTCGTTAATGATATCGGTTACAAAGTTATGAATTGTAACGAGAAAAACAATACTTTTTTGAGAAAATTTTTTAAAAAGATTTGTTTGTAACCAATTGCTGCTTAAAAGCTTTTAATTGTTATTTTTAGTATGCGTTTTGGTTATTGATTGAAATTGCATGAGTGCACCTTGGCGCGTGCGCGCATGGTCGCGGCAAGTTGCGCATGAAAGCGTGCGCTCGTGGCTCAGCGCAATTTTATCTGGTCGCCGGCGGCCACGTCTTGCCCCCGCTTGATGTCGTTGAGCTTCATGAGGCTCTTGAGCCTCACGCCAAACTCCTGCGACACGCTCCACAGCGACTCGCCCTTGCGCACGGTGTAGTAGTCGAAGTGCTCGGGCGTGGCCTTGGCCTTGGGCTCCACCCACACGCGGTCGCCCGTGGCGGGCACGAGGCTCTCGTCGTCGATATCGTTGAACTCGCGCAGCTTCTCGGGCTTGAGGTTGAACTCAAGGGCGATGGTCTCGTAGGTGTCGCCCTTGATGGCAATGATGTAGTGCAGGTTCCACTTGCGGTGCACGTGGTGCAGAAACTCGACCCGCTTGAGCAGGTCCTTCTGCGCCTGTTGCTCGTCGTCGAGGTCGTGGCCTATCGAGGGGTCGGGCGCGAGCTTCTTGCGCCGGGCCACGAGGGGCTGGTCGATGTCGTACTGGAAGAGGCGGTATTTCTCGATGAGGCTGATGAGCAGCGTGGCATAGCTCTGGTTCTCGGCATAGCCGCAGCTTTGCAGGCCGCGAGCCCAGCTCTTGTAGTCGGTGAGCTTGAGCTTGTAGAGGTTGCGGTAGCGGGGCTGCTGCAAGAAGCGGGCGTGGTCGACAAACGACTCCTCGGCGTTGCGGTACTGGCGGTAGCAGGTGCTGCTTGTCTCGTCGCCCACCGAGATGCTCTCGCCCTTCCAGCGGCTGTGGCACTTGATGCCAAAGTGGTTGTTGCCTGCGCGCGCCAGGTAGCTCTGCCCGGCGCCGCTCTCGAGCAGGCCCTGGGCCAGGGTGATGCTGGCAGGCACGCCATATTCCTGTGCCTGCTTGACGGCAATCTCCTTGTACTGGTCGATATAGTTGAGAAACCGCGACGAGAGTCGCTGCGCGGGTGCCGGCAGGGCGCATGTGAGGGCCAAAACGGCGCAAAATTGCAATTTTAGATTGAAATGTAAAAAATAATGGATATATTTGTACAATCGATAAATCTTAAACATAATGACAGATAAAAATATCGTTACAAAAATACAAGTTTGCTCCTATCAGGAGTTGAACGACGAGGACCACAAGCTGGTCGACCTGGCCAAGGCTGCCACGCAGAGCAGTTACACGCCCTACAGTCATTTTAACGTGGGCGCGGCCGTTTTATTGGATAACGGTGTGATGATAAAGGGCGCCAACCAGGAAAATGCCGCTTTTGCCGGCATCTGTGCCGAGCGCAGCGCCTGCTACAATGCCGGTGCCAACTATCCCGGCGTGCCCATTGTGAAGGTGGCTATTGCGGCTTTTCACAACGGCGACTTTGTGGAGGAGCCCTGCTCGCCTTGCGGCGTGTGCCGCCAGGCGCTGCTGGAGTTTGAGGTGCACTCGGGCAAGAACATGGCCGTGTTGCTTGCTGGGCGCGACAAGATCTACCGCCTGTCGAGCATCAAGTCGCTGCTGCCGCTGGGCTTTGAGGAGTTTTGAACCTGCGGGGCGCCAGAGTGCCGTGATACAAGGGCGGGGGCCGGAGCCATGTGGTGCTTCGGCCCCCGCCCTGTGTGTGTGAGTGGGAGGGTGTGTTGCACAGTGTCAACGCATGATCAGGAGCTTGCACACGCCGCCCTTGCCGGTTGATGAGTCGCTGCTCGAGCCCATGATGTAGTACACGCCGCTTTTCACGCGCTCGCCGCTGTCGTCGCGGCCGTTCCAGGTGGCCGTGCCGCCGGTCGACTTGAGCTGCCTCACGACATTGCCGCTGGCATCGGCTATCTTGACCAGGCTGTTTTCCATGAGGCCCGTGATGGTGATCTCGCCCAGGTAGTCGGGGCGCACGGGGTTGGGGTAGGCGTGGATGTCGTTGAAGTCGTACTGCGAGGGGGCGCTGTCGCTCTGGTACTCCTGCAGGCCGCCGGCAGTGGTGACGTAGACTGCGTTGGAGTTGGGGTCGCAGGCGATGTCGTAGACCTTGTTGGACAGCAGCGGGCTGTTGCTGGTGTTGAACGACTGGATGATGCTCGAGCCATCGCTGCTCACCAGGAAGAGACCCGAGGCGTCGGTGCCGAGCCACTTGCGGTTGGCCCCGTCGACGGCGATGGCGTTCACTTGCAGGCCGTCGAGCAGGTAGTCGGCCAGCGTGGTGCCGTCGTTGCGCGGCACCTTGATGTGGTTGACGGCAAAGCCTGTGGAGAAGGCTGCCGAGGGGTTGAGCGAGACCACGCCGTTGGTGGTGCCCACCCACACGGCGCCGTTGTTGTCCTCGGCCATCGAGCATATGTTGTTCCAGCTATAGGTGGTGCCGTCCTGGTCGATGAGGTTGCTGTAGGAGCGCGAGGTCACGGTCGACGAGAGGGTGCCGCCGTTGTTGATAAAAGTGAGGTTGCCGCCAAACTCGCCGTCGGCATAGAGCATGATGTCGCTCGACTTGAGCATGAGCCAGCGGGCGCGCTTGCTGCCCTGCAGGTTGGGAATGTCGACCTTGAGCCAGTCGCTGCGGGTGGTGGTGGCCTGGCTCAGCTTGTTGCTGGGCAGTACATAGACGTTGCTGCCCGGGGCGGGTCCCGTCTGGGCGGCCCACAGGTTGCCGTGGCGGTCGATGTCGATGGTGGCGTGGCAGTAGTAGTTGATGATGAGCTCCAGGGGCGAGTTGCTCCAGTTGTAGTCGTAGGCCACGGTGCGGCCTGTAATCTTGTAGATGCCGCTCCACCAGCTGCCCATCAGGTAAGAAGTCTTGTCGCCGGGCAGAAACACGGGATAGTAGGTGCCGCCGCCGTCGATGGCGGGCGAGGGGGTGACATTGGTCCATGAGTTGCCGTCGTAGGTGTTGACCGCGGTGGGCAGCCGTTGCTCGGTGATGAGGCTGTTGGTTCCGGTGCTGGTGACGTAGAGCAGGTTGTTGCGTGTGTCGTAGCGTAGCCAGTAGGGGGTGGCGGTTGTGATGGCGTCGGGCATGTAGTAGGCGGCCGTGTCGGCGGCGCTGTGCAGGCCGCGAGGCGTCACGCTCCACAGGGTGCCGTCGCCGTCGCTGCAGGCGCTGTACATGGCTGTGCCGCCGTCGACCTTCGACTGTAGCGTGCCGCTGTCGTCGAGGGTGTAGTAGAATTGCGAGCCCATGCAGTTGCCCAGGTAGCCCTGTGGCGTGCGGTGCAGGTTGTCGGTCATGTTTTCGACGATGGTGGCCGAGGCGAAGGCGAGTGTGCCGTCGGGGTTGGGCGTGACGGTGTATTCAAAGGTCCACCCGGTGAGCAGCATAAACTTGTTGTCGGCTATGGGGTAGATGCGGCCGTTGTCGTTGTCGCCAGTGCTCATCATCGAGCCCAGGGTCTCGTAGTGGGTGCCGGCCTTGCCGTAGTAGATGTTGCTGCCGGCGCTGAGCAGCACGTAGTCGCCCACCACGGCAGCCGAACTGATGCTGGTGTTGTAGATGTGCGACTCCTTCACTTCCCACTTGGTGTCGTTGTAGACGACGTAGCCAAAGGTGGTGGCCACGAAGGCCTCGCCGCCAGCCGTGAAGGTGATATCGTTGATGGCCTTGGTGCTCGTGAGCGAGGCTGCCATGATGTCGGGCAGGTTCACCACGCGGCCGTTGCTGGTGATGACGTCGATGTTGGCGTCGGCATAGGCAATCATGAGGTAGTGCTTGTAGTCGTTGTAGTAGATGCCGGTGATCGAGGCATCGTTGAGGCTGTTGATCTTGTTGAGCGACAGGTTCTCTCCGGTGCTCTTGTCGAGGCAGTAGAGGTTGTTGCTCACCAGGTAGTACACCTTGTCGCCGGTGTCGACGATATTCTGGATGCCGGTGCCCACATAGCTGGGGTGGATGCGCCACTTGCCTGCCGCTGTGGCGGTGCCCTGGGCCAGTACCAGCAGTCCCAGGAGGCATAACGAGATGAAGTGCTTTATCATAATCTTGTTGGGTTTCAAGTCGATGATTTTACTACTATATAACGCAAGACGGGCTTGCAAATTGTGTTTTGCAAGCCCATTAATGCAGTGTGTGGGGTGCTGCGCCTGTGCGGGCGTGTTGTGGCCGTCACTTGATGATCATGACCTTGGTGCAGGGTTTGGCCGGCAGGCTGGCGGCACCCTGCGCGGCATAGACGGCATAGCTGCCGGTGGGCAGGCGCTCGCCGTTGCTGTCGCAGCCGTCCCAGGTGGCCATGCCGCCGGTCGAGGTGAGCTGTTTCACAATCTTGCCGTTGGCGTCCTTGATGACCACGGTCGAGTTCTCCATGAGGCCCGTGATGGTGATGAGGCCCGTGAAGTCGGGGCGCACGGGGTTGGGGTAGGCATAGACGTTGCTGTAGCTCGAGGCGCTCTCGGTGTAGTCGGCATAGTATTGCATGATGCTGCTGGGCGTGACGATGAAGACCGAGTTGTTGCTCGTGTTGCAGCACAGGTAGTAGATTTCGTTCGACGACAGGGGGCTGTTGTCGGTAGTGAAGTGCTTGAGCACGGTCTTGCAGTCGGGGCTCACCAGGTAGATGCCCGAGCCTATGGTGCCCACCCACTTGCGGTTTTGCTTGTCGACGGCGATGGTAGTGACCTCGATGCCGCTCAGCTCGTCGAGCTGTGTCACGGTGAAGGGCTTGTCGGCGGCAAAGGCGTCGGCCGGGTTAAACATCACCAGGCCTATGGTGCTGCCATACACGACATTGCCGGTGCTGTCGGCCACGAGGGCGTGGTTGTAGGTCCAGTTGGTGAAGCTCTTGCCGTTTTGGTCGGTCAGGGCCGAGAACACGCGGTAGTCGCACTGGCCGTCGGTCACGTTGTTGTCGTTGTTTTTCCAGAACACGAGGGGCTGGTTGTAGCAGCCGTTGGTGCCCACCTTGATGTTGGAGCCCTTGGCCACGGCCAGGCTCGAGCGCTTGAAGTCGTTCACGTCGGCCAGGTGGGGGATGTTGTAGATTTTCCAGTCGCTGGCGGCAATGTTGGCGCTGTTGACCTTGGCGGCGGGCAGGACCTTGACGGTGGCGGTGGTCGACATGCTGGTGCTCATCACCCACAGGTTGCCCATGTCGTCAAATTGCAGGCAGGGCCTGCGGGCCACCCAGCCGGCCATGGCCGAGGTCGAGGTGAAGGCGTTTTTCACCACGTCGTCGACGATCTTGTAGACCAGGCCCAGGCGGGTTGTGGTCCAGTAGGTGTTGGTCTTGTCGCCAGGGGCGATGACGGCGCCATAGATGTTGCTCTTGGCAGTGCCCTGCGGGTTGTGGCTTTCCCAGGTGCTGCCGTTGTAGATGCACACCTCGGGGTAGGCGTTGTAGTAGGCCGACGAGAGCTTGTCGAGCGGGATATAGTCGGCCGTGCTGGTGAGGTAGAGCTTGCCGTTGGCCGTGTTGTAGGTCATCCAGAAGGGCACGCCCGAGATCTCGACGGCGTTGGGCTTGTAGTGGGTCGCGGGGTCGGCGCTGCTGCTCAGGCCTTGTGCCGAGGCGTTCCACATTGTGCCGTCGCCTTGCGGGTCGCAGCTGTACAGGGCCTGGCCGCCGCTCGTCTTCACGCCGTTGAGGCCCTGCGTGTCGAAGGTGTAGTAGTAGCAACTGGCGGCGTTGGTCGAGAAGAAGTTGGCAATGAAGCCGCTGGGCGTGCGTTGCACGTTGGTAGCCGTGGCGCCTACGGCCGTGTTGATGGTGAAGAAGAGCGAGCCGTCGCTGTTCTCGCTGAAGCTCACCCGGTCGAGCGAGCCGGCTTTTTTCAGGAAGAAGCTGTTGGCGTCGATGGGGATGTATTTGCCCTCGGCTATATAGGCGGTCTTGAAGTCGGCGGGGGTCATGGGGTCGTCGCTCAACGGAGCGTAGTAGAAGTTGGCATAGAGGTTGATAAACAAGAACTTACCCACCTCGGCAATGGCATGCACGGGGCGCTTCCACACGGCCGACTTGGCCACCGAGAAGTCGTTGTCGTTGAATTGCAGCCACCCGTAGAGGGTGGAGACATACATCTTGCCCGGGGCAAAGGAGACGTCGGTGATCGACTTCGACGTCACGGCCAGCACGACGTCTTTCACGGCGGGCAGGTTGAGCACCGTGCCGTCGCTCTTGATGATGTCGATGTTGGAGTCGTCGTAGGTGACCACAAGGTAGTGCTTGTCGTAGTTGTAGTAGATGCCGGTGATGAGCACGTCGTTGAGGTCGGTGGCCTTGTTGTGGTTGGTGATGACCTTGGTGGCCTTGTCAAGGCTGTAGAGGCAGTTGCTCACCAGGAAGTAGACCTTGTCGCCGGCGTCGATCACGTTTTGGGCCGCGTTGATGGCATAGCGTGGATGTATCACCCACTTGCCGGTGCCAAACTGTGCCTGCATGCACAGCGGCAGCACGAGGAGCAGTAACGCTAAAATCTTTTTTATCATGTGTCGATGTGGTTTGATTGTCATGAGTTTATTGCATTATAACGTGAAATCATACTATTAAATTGTGTGTGCCCGCCTCGGGAGTCGTCAATAACTGAGAGGTATCGTCTTCACGTTGCCCTCGACGTTGCAGAATTGCGTGGTAGCCCACTGGCCGGTGACCTCTGAGTCGAAGCGCAGGCTGTAGGTGCGCGGCTGCAGCATGGTGAGCAGTGCCTCGCCCTGGCTGTTGAGGCTGGCCGCTGGCACGCTCACGCCCTTGCGCTCTATGATTTTGAGCGTGTCGCCGCTCTTGTGCACCACCAGGTTCACGGTTTCGCCCATGTGCAGCGGCAGCCCGGGGTGGGCGAGCAGCGCGCTGCCGCCGGGCAGCGCAGTGAGCGTGATGTGGCTGCTCTCGCCGTTGCTGTGGCTCTCGGGCGTGAGGCGCATGGGCACTATCTTGGTGCTCACGGGCTGTTTGTTTTTGGGCACAAAAATCACACCCAGCAGCGCAAAAGCAATGACCAGCAAGATGGTGTAGAATTCTACCGAATTGAAGTACATGGTTCAAAGTTAGAGATTTTCTTGCAATTGAGCGTGCACTTTGGGCAAAAAAAACACTTGCTTCCTGCCCCCTTGGGCCGGCAAGAAAAAAGGCCTGGCGCCGTTGTGCGGCGTCAAGCCCTTGTGTAGTGTGAGCGCGTGCAGCGTGTTGCAGCCGGGCGATGACGGGTCAGTTGCCGGCCTGCTGTGCAGCTGCGGCGGCATCTACCCAGGCCTTCACCTCGTCGGTTGTGGTCTTGAGGCCCAGCTTGTACTTCTTGTTGATGTCGAGCAGGTCCTGGAAGAGCTTGCCGGGGCGGTCGAGGGCGCCAAGGGCCTCGACGGTGAGGTAGCCGGCCTTCTGGATGGGAGCCACCCACTGGGCAGGAATGCCGAGGGCGGTGAAAGCCTCCTCCTTGTCGCGCTTGGCCACCTTCTCGGGGCGCATCTGCGGGAAGAGCAGCACGTCTTGAATATAGCTGTGGCCCGTCATGAGCATCACCAGGCGGTCGATGCCTATGCCTATGCCGCTGGTGGGCGGCATGCCGTATTGCAGGGCGCGCAGGAAGTCGTGGTCGATGATCATGGCCTCGTCGTCGCCCTTGTCGGCCAGTTTCATCTGGTCGACGAAGCGCTGCTCCTGGTCGATGGGGTCGTTGAGCTCGCTGTAGGCGTTGGCCAGCTCCTTGCCGTTGACCATGAGCTCGAAGCGCTCGGTGAGGCCGGGCTTGCTGCGGTGCATCTTGGTGAGCGGCGACATCTCGACCGGGTAGTCGATGATGAAGGTGGGCTGGATGAATGTGCCCTCGCAGAACTCACCGAAGATCTCGTCGATGAGCTTGCCCTTGCCCATGGTCTCGTCGACCTCCATGTTGAGCTGCTTGCATATTGCGCGTATCTCGTCCTCGCTCTTGCCCTCGAGGTCGTAGCCCGTTTTCTCCTTGATGGCCTCAAGGATGGGCAGGCGGCGGTAGGGCGGCTTGAAGTCGATGGTCTTGCCGTCGATCACGCTCTGGCTCGAGCCGTTGACGGCGATGCATATTTTCTCGAGCATGCGCTCGGTGAAGCTCATCATCCAGTTGTAGTCCTTGTACTGCACATAGAGCTCGAGGCAGGTGAACTCGGGGTTGTGGTTGCGGTCCATGCCCTCGTTGCGGAAGTTCTTGCCTATCTCGTACACGCCCTCGAAGCCGCCCACGATGAGGCGCTTGAGGTAGAGCTCGGTGGCGATGCGCATGTACATGTCGATGTTGAGCGCGTTGAAGTGGGTGATGAAGGGGCGGGCGCTGGCACCGCCGGGAATGCTTTGCAGTATGGGGGTCTCGACCTCGGTGTAGCCGTTGTCGTCGAGATAGTTGCGCAAGGTCTTGAGCACGGTGGCACGCTTGAGGAAGGTGTCTTTCACGCCGTCGTTTACGATGAGGTCGACGTAGCGCTGGCGGTAGCGCAGCTCGGGGTCGTCGAAGGCGTCGTAGGTCTTGCCGTCTTTCACCTTCACGATGGGCAGGGGGCGCAGGCTCTTGCTGAGCAGCTTCAGGCTCTGGCAGTGCACCGAGATTTCGCCCGTCTGGGTGCGGAACACGTAGCCGGTGATGCCCACAAAGTCGCCTATGTCGAGCAGCTTCTTGAACAAGTCGTTGTAGAGGCTCTTGTCGTCGCCCGGGCACAGCTCGTCGCGGTTGACGTAGACCTGGATGCGGCCCTTGGAGTCTTGCAGCTCCATGAATGAGGCCTTGCCCATGATGCGGCGGTTCATGACACGGCCGGCCATGCTCACCTGCCGCTTGGGCTCCTGGTCGTCGTTGAAGTTGGCTTTCACTTCCTGGCTCCAGGCGTCGACTTTGTATTCGGCGGCGGGGTAGGGGTCGATACCCATGTCGCGCAGCTTGTGCAGGCTGTTGCGCCTCACAATCTCTTGTTCACTTAGTTCTAAAATGTTCATCTTCAGTGTATCTTCGTGTACTATATTGTATTATGGGCTGCAAAGTTACTGCAAATCGGGCGCAATGCAAAATCATAGAGCGAAATCTTGATGTGGCATTGCCGCCTGAGTCGCGCGGCTGTGTCGATGACGGCTGCTATTGCTTGTCGTCGTGGTAGATGGGGATCTCGCGGCTTATGCTCTGGTCGAGCGAGATGAGTGTCTCGGTGGCGGTCACGCCGGGGATGTGCTGTATCTTGTCGTTGAGCAACTCCATGAGGTGCTCATTGTCGTGGGCATAGAGCTTGATGAGCATCGTGTAGGGGCCGGTGGTGAAGTGGCACTCCACGATTTCCTTGATTTTCTCGAGCTCGGGCACCACGTCGCGGTACATCGAGCCGCGCTCGAGCTTGATGCCTATGTAGGTGCAGGTGGCATAGCCCAGGATCTTGGGGTTCACATGATAGCCCGAGCCGGTGATGACTTTCATGTCGATCATGCGCTGTATGCGCTGGTGTATTGCGGCACGCGACACGCCGCACTCCAGGGCGACATCCTTTGAGGGGATGCGGGCATTTTTCATAATAATTTCAAGAATTTTCTTGTCGAGGTTGTCTATTTTATCCATCTTTGGTAGAACTGTTAAACGTCTTTAGGTGCAAATGTAGTGCATTTTCTGGAAAAATGACACAAAAATGGTAAAAATCCTTGTGTTTTTATTGGTGTTGTTGTCATTTTGCTCGATTTTACCGCAAAATGGGCCACTTGAAATTTTTCAGCCTTGCCTCGAGCTCGGCCTCGCGGCCGCCCAGGTAGCTGTCGAGCAGACGGTGGAAGGCCGGGGAGTGGTCGAAGTGGGTGAGGTGGGCCAGCTCGTGGCACACGGTGAGGTCGACCAGGTCCTCGGGCAGGAACATGAGCGCCCGCGAGAGCTGTATCACGCCCTGGGTGGTGCAGTGCCCCAGCTTGCGCAGGCCGCGGCCCACCTGCCAGCCGGCCGGCTGCACGCCCAGGCGGGCGGCCACCTCGCCGGCGTGGGGCAGCAGCAGTGCCGGTGCGCGCTCGCCCATGACGACTTGCAGCGCGCCCGATATCGACCGTGTGGCGCTCTCGCTGTGGTAGTCGATGCCTCGCGGCACGCTCAGCACCACGTCGTCGCCGTCGTGCCCGAAGATGATGCGCCCTGGCAGCCGGTCTTGCTCGGCAATGGTGGCCTTGCACTTGTAGCAGGCTATCACCTGCCCGCAGTGGTAGGCGACCACCGTGTGGTTGAGCCGCTCGATGGCCTCGCGGTTGACGGTGAGGAAGCGCTTGAGCGCATCGGCCGTGGTGCCGGCTGGCACGCTCACGTGCACATGGCCGTCTTTCCAGCGGGCGATGAGCCGGCGTGCATCACGCCGCACGCCTATGTAGACGCGGCCCAGGTGCTTGTCGTCGTAGAAGTAGGTTGGCACTTGAGAGTGATGTGTTTATCGGTTATCCTTGCCCCACATGAGCTTGTGGCGCAGGGTGTGGGCAAAGTTGGTGCCCTGAAGCTGTATCACGCCGGTGGTGTGAGGAGCGCGGGCAATGCGCACGCTGGTGCCGCTCTTGAGCACCGTGCACTGGCCGTCGAGACTCACCTGGTATAGCGGGGCGCGGCTGCGGGTGGTGATGTCGAGCACGGCATCGTCGCGCACCACGATGGGGCGCATGGTGAGGGCGTGGGGCGAGATGGGCGAGAGTGCAAAGCAGCGTGTGGTGGGCTCCATGATGGGGCCGCCCACACTCAGGTTGTAGGCCGTGGAGCCTGTGGGGGTGCACACGAGCAGGCCGTCGCCCTTGAAGTGGGTGAGCGGCTGGCCGTCGATGTCGACCGTGACGTCGATCATCGACGAGGTCTCCTGGCGCACGATTGAGATCTCGTTGAGCGCATAGGGCAGCGGGGGCAGTGCCTGGGCGCTGTCGCACCCCAGCTCGAGCATCGACCGGTGCTCGATGCGGTAGGTGCCGCCCGTGAGGGCCTCGACGATGAGGGCCGTGTCCTTGACGTCGGCAGTGGTGAGGTAGCCCAAATGGCCCGAGTTGACGCCCATGATGGGGATGTCCTGGCTGCACACGGCCTGGGCGGTGCGCAAGAAGGTGCCGTCGCCGCCTATGCTCATGATGGCCTGGGCGTCGACCCCGTTTTCCAGCTCGCACTGCCGCATGGGCGGCAGGCCGGGCAGCTGCTGCCTCAGGTAGCTGTCGAAGGCCCGCTCGGCCACGAGTTGCACGCCGCGGGCTGCCAGGGCGAGCAGCAGCCGCTCGATGTGTTCCAGCATCTCGTGCTGGTAGGTGTTGCCTGAAATTGCTATTCTCATTGTATTGATGGCTACAGTTGTGCGGTGCAAAAAGCTCGTGAAAGTCCAAAATAAAGGTTAAAACCTTTTATTTCTCACTTATTCGTTTTATTTTTGCATGTATCTATCGACAAAATTACAATTATTTTGTGAAAAAAAACGCCTTGCGGCGCAAAACTGTCGTAGAAACGCTATAAACCAAAAAACGATGATCAACTTAAGTGTAAACATCAACAAGATAGCCACGTTGCGCAACGCACGCGGAGGCAATGTGCCCAACGTGGAGAATGTTGCCGTCGACTGTGAGCGCTTTGGGGCCAACGGCATCACGGTGCACCCCCGCCCCGACGAGCGGCACATACGCCGCGCCGACGTGTATGCCCTGCGCCCGCTCATACGCACCGAGTTCAATATCGAGGGCTATCCCACTGCCGACTTCATGACACTGGTGCTGCAAGTCAAGCCCACACAGGTGACGCTTGTGCCCGACGCCCCCGACGCCCTCACCTCGACCGCCGGCTGGGAGGTGGCCCCCAACATGGAGTTTCTCACGGGCATCGTGACGCGCCTGCAGGATGCGGGCATACGCACGAGCATCTTTGTGAGCACCGATGTGGAAAACATACGCCAGGCTGCCAAGACGGGCACCGACCGCGTTGAGCTCTACACCGAGCCCTATGCCCAGCTCTATCCCACCGACCCCGAGCGGGCCGTGGCCCCGTTTGTGACCGCCGCCGAGGCTGCCCACAACGCCGGGCTGGGGGTGAACGCCGGCCACGACTTGAGCCTGGAAAATCTCAAGTACTTCAAAGACCACGTGCATCACCTGCTCGAGGTGTCGATAGGGCACCAGCTCATAAGCGACGCGCTCTACCTGGGCCTGGAGCAGACCATCAAGGCCTACAAGGAGTGCCTGAAGTGAACCTGAAGATAACTCCCACGACAATTTATAATCGTACACATAAATCACAACATGACAATTCTCAACATGATTCTGGCACAGGCTGCAGGCGCTGCACAGGCAGGCACCGCCCCGGCCGTTGCCACCGAGAGCCTGTGGGACCTCACCCTTGCAGGCGGATGGCTCATGATACCGCTGGCCTTGCTGCTGGTGGTGAGCATTTACATTTTCTTTGAGCGCGTCTTCGCCATCAACCACGTGGGCAAGGAAGACAACAAAGCCTTCATGCAGCAGATACGCGACCACATCCATGCCGGCCGCATCGAGGAGGCCCAGAAGCTGTGCCAGGCCACCAACTCGCCCTATGGCCGCATGATAGCCAAGGGCGTGGCCCGCATAGGGCGCCCCATGAACGACGTGCTCGTGGCCGTCGAAAACGTGGGCAATATGGAAGTGGCCAATCTCGAGAAAGGCTTCTCGTGGCTGGCTACCACCGCCGCAGGCGCTCCCATGATAGGCTTCCTGGGCACCGTGACCGGCATGGTGCAGGCCTTCATGGCCCTGGCCAAGGCAGGCACCAGCGCCAACGTCACCATCCTGAGCCAAGGCATCTACGAGGCCCTGGTCACCACCGTGGCCGGCCTCATCGTGGGCATCGTGGCCATGTTTGCCTACAACTACCTCACCAGCCGCGTGAGCAAGGTGATGAACAAGCTCGAGCGCAGCACGATGGAATTTATGGACCTGCTCAACGAACCCGCTAAATAAAACTCTACAAGGAAATGGCATTAAAACGACAACATGAATCAATGTCGATGTTCAGCATGGCATCGATGACCGATGTCATCTTCCTGCTGCTCATCTTCTTCATGGTCACCTCCACCTTTGTGTCGCCCTCGGCGCTCGAGGTGAACCTGCCCCAAAGCAGCCAGACCACCTCGCTCAAGCCCACCTCGCGCATCTATATCGACTCGCTGCAACACATGTGGTACACCACGGCCGACTCGCTCAAGGAGAGCGAGCCGCAGCCCCTGCCCGCCGATAAGCTCGACGCCTTTCTCACGCAAGTGAAGACCGAGAGCGACCCCGCCCACCAGTTTGTGGCCGTGCATGCCGACCAGGCTGTGCCCTACGGCAAGATTGTGGAGGTGCTCGATGCAGGCTCACGGGTGGGCCTCAAGGTGGTGCTTGCCACCAAGCCCACACAGGCGAGCATCGACCGCCAGGCCGCCCAGGAAGAGGCGCAGCAGCCTGCCCCGGTACAGGGACTGCCCCAGTAGCCCCATTGCTATCTCACATTGACTCATGGAACAAAATAATAGAAGCAAAATATGGTCACTCGTCATCACATTGCTGCTCAGTGTGGCAATTGTGATGTTCCTGTTGTATGACAACCTGAGCGTGCAATATCCGCCCAAGGGCATGGAAAAGCTGGCCCAGATGGACCAGGACTCCATCTATGTCGACATGATGGCCGACGTGCCACTGGGCGGTGCCCAGGAGCTGGAGTCGGGTGAGAACATGGCAACCGTCAACAACGAGGCCGAAGACGGCCCCGCGGCCGCCAACCAGGGCCCCGACCAGCCTGCCCAGCCCCAGGCCGAGGGCGATGACCGTGAGGATGCCGGCCAGCCCTCGCCCGTGCAGCCCAGGACGATCACCAGCGCCGCGCCCTCGCCCATGAAGGTGAAAGAAACCTCCAAGCCCGTGCACCAGCCCAAGCCCGGTGCTGCCAAGCACGAAAAGCCCACTTCGCCCACGCGTGTGAAGGCCGCCACTGCCACCAAGACCACCGGCACGGCGGCCAGCTCGTCGCAGTCGAGGGCCATAGGGCAACGCATGCGCAACGCCTTCGGCAAGGGCGGCAGCAACACGGGCAGCGGCACAGGACGCTCGACGGCCTCGGGTGCCGGCGGCACCTCGGCGAGCGGTCACGGCTCGCTGGGAAGCGGGCTGGATGGCTACACCGTGGCCCACTGGGGACGCCCCCACAGCCGCTACGAGGGCACTGTGGTGGTGCGCGTGCACGTGAGCGCGCGCGGCCAGGTGACGCGGGCCGAGATTGCCGGCGGCACCATCAGCGACGCCGCAGCACGCCAGAGTTGCCTGAGCGAGTCCTACAAGTGCCGCTTCTCGGTGCCGCTCAACCGCACCACCGAGGGCATAGGCACCATCATCTGGCGATTTGTGTAGCGGCTGCTGCACGCTGCCCTGCACACATATACACACCGAAACAGGCAAGTGGCCGAAACTACCGCACAGGAGTGCCGTGAGTTTCGGCCACTTGTGCTGCGGTGCAGCAGCATGACCTGCGTTTTCCCCCTTGGCTGAAAAATCAATGTCGATAAGCATGAATTTGTCCAAGCCCCGTAGGGGGTGGCAGAGTTGCCACCCACCCGCAGCTTGCGCCCCGCCGCATCATCGATAAATATCAATATGTCAATAATACGTATGGCCATAGATGTCTATTACCGGCATTCGATTTATTTCCTCCATTCGTTGTTTGTCGTATTGAAGTCGAGAAAACCTCTTTCGATCCCATCCTTCTTCCATAGAGTAAGGCAGAATCATAAATTGGGCAAAAAGGATAATATTTTTACCCTGTACATATCTATTAAATAATTCATATGGAGTAAAAATATATGGCATTTTTCTGATATACTCTTTTACCAACTTTTCAGCATTAGGATTTTTACAATTCTCATTAAATGTGCTTCGAAATACAATGCTGTCTACCTGCCACAAGCTGTTGTAATAAACACGAGCCAATCCTGGCCAATTGCCAGGAGTGATAAAATAATTGGTCATGCTGTCGCCAAAAACGTCCAGCAGCAGTCTGAGGCTTTGAGCTTGAGCCTTTAGCCAGGCGTCTTCTGGATTGTCAGTCACAATAATTGTTTGTCCCCTCATGTTTTGATGGAGAAACCCGAGCGCACTCGATAATAGTAACAGCACTAAAACAAATTTTCTCATCTTAAATTCAAAATTTTAAGCAATGTATTTGGAATGATTGCCAATGGCACATGACCTGTAGAAAAAGCCTTATACAAACTTGGCTGAATGGCAGCAGCGCCAGTTTTATTTTTGTACAGATCTTTGGGTAAAATTCCCTGTGGGTTATTGTTGCCTCTAACTCGGTAGACTTCAATGCTCCCATTCTGCTGGTTGAAAGCAAACAAATAATAGAATAGGCTTAAAGACGTTTCCGAAATTCCCAAATAGCTATACGTGTCGATTTTATTCTTTAATTGTTGAGTGATAAAGAACACATCAACGGTAAATATGTTGTCCTGGATGACCGAAAAAAACAATGCAGTCTTATGAAAAATTGTTTCCCCGTCATAGCCTCTTTTAAAATCATAAGTTTCACTTCTTTCTTTCTTCTTATAGAGATCGTCATAAAGAATTGGCCTTATTGAATCGTTGGCTTCGTTTAGGAAGCAGACGCTATTTAAATCGTACAAATCCTTTTGAATGACTATGTCGTTTTCGTTCAAGTCCAAATCCTTTAGGATATAATCCACAGCATGATTATAGAGAACAGAATCGTTTGCGGCAGGAGTCTGGCAAAAATAAAGAACAGAAATGAATAATAATATGTAAAATCGATGGTTCATAACCCTCTATTTCTTTGGAAATTCCTTGCATAGTCTGTATTACAGATTTTATCCATTTCGATAGGCTGCTGCAATGGCTGCACGCCGGCGGCTATCGGCACTTGAGCCACAGGTTCGATCGTGTTGCCGCCCCAAGCCATAACGGCCACCGAGGCGGTGAAAATGTAAATCATTACAAGCTGGGTCTTCATATAATGGTTTGTGTTATGGCTTTGAAACAAAGGTAGTAAAAGTAATATAAAAAACAATATTTTCTGAATAATTTTTCTTGACTAAATGTGTGTGTGTTTGTCGATTTAGGGGACTGCCTTTTACAATGTGCACTGTGGCAGGGGCTACACTGCACGGTCCACTACCACCATCTGCCCATAGTGTGTCGTTCCCTGCTGGCGGGTGCAACCGCGGTTTTTTTTCTTGCGATGCAGGCGGGAAATGTGTAACTTTGCATTTCGCCCACGGCACCGGTGCGTGGCCGAAGCAATGATTACAACGACATTTTAGTAATACACTCACACACATGGAGAAATTAGTCATCAACTCGTTCGACGAGTTTGCCGCCTATCAAGGCAAGGAGCTGGGCAAGAGCGACTGGCTCGAGGTCGACCAGGACCGCATCAACAAGTTTGCCGACGCCACGCTCGACCACCAGTGGATACACGTCGACGTGGAGCGTGCCCGCGTCGAGAGCCCCTACAAGAGCACCATTGCCCACGGCTATCTCACGCTCTCGCTGCTGCCCTACCTGTGGGGCCAGATTATCGAGGTCAACAATATCGACATGCTGGTGAACTACGGCATGGACAAGATGCGCTTTGGGCAGGCTGTGGTCACGGGCAGCCGTGTGCGCCTTGTGGCCAAGTTGCACAGCATCGAGAACCTGCGCGGCATTGCCAAGACCGAGATCGACTTTGCCATCGAGATCGAGGGGCAGCGCAAGCCGGCGCTCAAGGGCATCGCCTCGTTTCTGTATTACTTCAAGAAATAGAGTTGGGATGTGACGGTTGCGTGCTGCTCGCGGTGTAGCGGCGGTGAGGTGCGCACTACGGGATATCCTCATACTCGGCGTCGGAGACTTGCTCCTCGACCACTGTGTCGCAGGCCTGCTGCTGGGCTGCTACAGTGTCGCGCCGGCCGTTGTCGACTTCTTCAAAGTCGACATACTCGCCGTCGCTCTCGCTGTACACCTTGCGCCGCCCTGTGGCGGGGTCGTAGTCGCCGGTGTCCTGGCGCCGTTGCCGGCCCTGGCGGCTGGCGTTGTCGTATTGCTGTTGCCTATAGGCTTGGCTCATGTGCTGCCGCAGCTTGCGATAGCCCAGTGCGAGGCGTATCACGGGCCATAGCAGGAGCAGGAGTATGATCAATAGCAGGAATATCCACATAGTGATGTTTTCTTTTTCAGCTTTTGAGCAGCTGTTGAGTAATGCATGATAAATGAGCAAAAACCATGCCAGCGCCGCGACTCGTGCGGCGGGTCAGTCCTGCCGGGTGCAGGCCGAGAGGATGATGTAGAAAGCGATGGTCACAGCCAGTCCGGCGATGCCGCATGTGGCCAGCGAGACCGCAAAGACCACGACCGTGAGATACTGTTTCCAGGCAGCCTTGATGCTCAGGCTGTGGAGCTTGAGCGAGAACATGCGCAGGTTGCACACCATGAGCAGCGAGAAGGCTGCGATGAGCGCGATTACGCACCACAGCGGCAGCACCTGGTGACGGGTGGCAAAGAAGCTGGTGAAGCCAATCCAGAAGATGGCATTGGCCGGGATGGCCAGCCCGGTGAACACGGTGCCCTGGTTGGGGTCGGTGTTGAAGCGGGCCAGGCGCAGGGCGCCAAATACCGGGATGAGCAGCGTGACGTAGGGCGCCCAAGCCACGTGGGGGTAGGCTTGCAGCATCATGTTGTAGAGTATGAGCGCTGGGGCCAGGCCGAAGCTCACCGAGTCGCTCAGCGAGTCGAGCTCCTTGCCCAGCGGCGATGCGGCATGCAGCAGGCGTGCCGTGAAGCCGTCGAAGAAGTCGAACACCGCAGCTGCGGCAATCCACACAAAGGCCACTTGATAGCCTTGCAGCCCCCACCACCAGGTGTCGAAGCAGTGGAATGCAGCGATGCAGGCCAGCGCACCCGAGAGCAGGTTGCAGCAGGTGACGGCGTTGGGGGTGTTGTTGCGTATTGATGTGAGTAGATTCATCACGATGGTGCTGTTATAAATGAGATAGTTGAGCATGAGCCCGCGTGAGCGCGCTCACGCGTTGTTGCGGGGCTTGAGCCGTGCCACCTGGGTGACACCGCCCACGGTCTTGTCGCCCAGTTTCACCAGGATCTCGCTGTCGAGGGGGAGAAACAGGTCGACGCGTGAGCCAAACTTGATGAAGCCCATGTGCTGCTCCACGCTCACGTGCTCGCCTGGCTCCACATAGGTGACGATGCGGCGGGCGATGGCGCCGGCGATTTGCCGCACCAGTATGTCGTCGCCGTTACGGGCCTGTATCACCACGGCCGAGCGCTCGTTCTCGGTGCTCGACTTGGGCAGGTAGGCGGCCAGGAAGCGGCCGTTGTGGTGTTTCACATATTTCACAGTGCCCTCGACGGGGACCCAGTTGGCATGCACGTTGAAGATGCTCATAAACACCGAGAGCTGGATGCAGTTGCGGTGCAAATACTCGTCTTCATACACTTCCTCGAGGGCCACGACGGTGCCGTCGACACTCGACACCACGGCATTGGCGTGGTCTCCCTTGAAATAGCGGCGCGGCGAGCGGAAGAAGTTGACCACGAGCAGGAAGAAGATGGACGAAATGACAATGAAGATGACGGGTATCACTTTCCACTCGATGAAAAGATAGGCCGGGATGTTGATGACAAGCAGGATGAATAGCAACACGAAGATGATATTCTGCCCTTCTCTATGTATCTTGTACTTCATTGTCGTGACTTTGTTACAATTTACAAAGGTAGAAATAATTTGCCTATTTCACAAAACGGGGATATATTTTGTTGCGGTCCACGCCGCGCATCACCTTGTCGTAGTCGCAGTGGTCGTAGACCAGTCGCTTGCGCGGCCTGAACTGCGGGGCGATGAGGTCGCGGTCGGGGATGTAGTATTGTGTCTTGATTCTGCCCAGGTCGAGCATTAGTTGCCCCACGTTGTCGGTCATGTAGGGGCGGTGCAGTGCCTGCTTGATGCGGGCGACCACCTGGGGGTGCAGCTGCTTGTAGCGGTCGCTGCACCATATCACAAAGGGCACCTCGTTCTGGTACATGAGTGTGCCGGGCTTGGGGTCGGTCTCGGTGTGGCGGCCCTTGGTGTCGCGGAAGTCATACACTTCCTCGCCGTGGTCGGCAAAGTAGACGACCACAGTGTTCTTGTTGCGGTACAGGTCGAATATCTTCTCCATCACAGCGTCGTTGTAGAGGGTGGCGTTGTCGTAGTAGGCAATCTTCTGCTTCTTGTCGGTGGTGAGCCACTTCTCGTTGCGGCGCACCGAGTCGGGCTTGAAGTGGTTGTCGTAGTAGCTGCCCGCCGGGTAGCGATAGTGGGGGTTGACGTGCTGCCCGTAGAGGTGGAACACGATGAGGTTGTGCTTGCCATGCAGCTTCACACGCTTGTGGAAGTCGTCGACCAGCTGGCCGTCGTAGTCGAAGCCGCCCTTGTCGCAGGCCGTGTAGGAGAGCCGCATGATCTCGGGATTGTAGACAAACTGGTTGACGGTGACCGTGAACAGCTTGTGGGGCTGCTGGGTGCGCTGTATGTCCCACATGTACACGTTGTAGCCTGCCCGCTTGAAGATGGTGGTGAAGTTGGGCTTTTCAAACCACGACTCGCCGTCGGCCACGCTGTTGAGGCAGAAGGTGTTTTTCTCAACCACCGAGGTGATGTTTTCCTGGGCAATGACATCGGTGAAGGCAAAGAGGTTGCCCCTGTTGCGCTCTCTCACCATGCAGGGCGTGGTGTTGAGCTCGTAGCCGTAGAGGCTGGCGTGGTGCTTGATATAGCTTTCGCCCAGCACGTAGATCACGGTGAGCGAGTCGCTCTCCTGCACCGTTGGGTGGGTGCGGTACACCTCGCGGGCCTGCTTCACGGCCATGCGCACGTCGTTGCCGAAGGCTCGCAGCGAGTTGATGGCGTGGGCACTCTGCGTGCCTATGTCGAGCGACGTGGTGGCAAAGCCGTTGCGCCAGCGGTACACGCGCGTCGAGTTGCTGGCCAGCAGCAGCGTGCCCCAGGCATAGATGAAGAAGCCCAGCCCCACGGTGGCGACGGTGCCGGCCACCAGGTCGGTGGCAAAGCTGTGGAAGGGCCTGCGCAGCGTCCGGTGCAGCTTGCCCTCGATGCAGTAGAGCACGATGATCACGATGGCCAGGCAGGCGTCGATGGTGTAGCTCAGCTGGCTCTCGGGGCTCCACATGTAGGTGTTGACAAACTCGCCGCTCTCCTTGCTTGTGGTCTCGACCAGCACGGTGAGCGTCTGCTGCGAGATGTTCATCTCAAAGTTGAACGAGAGAAACAGCGTGATGCCCAGCAGCAGCCAGGCCACAGCAGTGAGCAGGTACTTCACCAGGCGGCTGTGACTCTTCCACACGACCCAGGTGAGCACCCACACCAGTCCCGTCTCCACGGCCAGGCTCTTGAGCCCCATGCCCCACTGGTACCAGCGGTCGCTGCTGGGCAGCGTGAGCCAGTCGATGGGCTGCTGGGCCAGCAGCAGGAAGGTGATGATGAAAAACATCCATTCGGCCCTGAGCGGGGCGGCGATATACTGGATAAAGCGCAGAATTTTTTCCATGTGTGCACGCGTGTTTTTGAAAAACGGTGCAAAAGTACTAATTTTTTTGATATTATGTGCACTCGCCCCTTGACTCTACAAATTAGGCTTTTCAACTCCCAAAATTTTGTTCTTCCGAAAGATTAACTAATTTTGCACTTGCCACTTGACTCTACCATTTCACTCCCATGATGGAGTATTTGCGCGAGATGGATAGGTTAGGCATAAGAGTTTATTACTAAAACAGGTATGAAAAGACTGCTTGATGGGTTTTACTATGGATACTACTTGTGGTTTTCGTGGGTGACTTTTGGACACAAAATGCCAATAATCAATATTAGTAGTAGTTTGTCGTTTGATCTTGTTTGTGCCATATTTGGTGCCAGGCAAATTCTGTACATATGCTTTGGCTGGCCCCTTTGGCCTATGGGCAACTTTTTCTTATTTTCTGTTATGGTGATAAGTTGTTATTCTTTTATGGCATTTCAACCCATCTTGAGGATGCATCATAAAAGAATTGTCAAGAAGTTCTCATCCTACTCGAAGCGGCAAAACATTGTGCTGTGCACTTTGGTGATGTTTTTTAATTGTTTGTTGACATATTTTGGATTCATACACATGTTTATAATGCTTTTTTGATTGCTTACGAAAAGAGAAAAAGAATGCACATTAGAACGTTTATGATTGTTGATAATGAAGAAACTGTTGTATCTATTATATTACGGTCTATACTTGACGGTAAAATATGTTGTCAGGGAATATGATGCTGAAGCGGCTAATGGGGATATTGCGTTGATACTCACTACACTTTTGATAGCTGTGCTTCTCAGTCTCATGCGAATACTCTCATTGTTTTTTGTTTTGCCCAGTTATATTTTCAAAATTTATATTTTTCTTGTGGCGTTTGTTTCATTGTGGTTCTATCCCAAAATTATACCCGTCATGAAACGGCATCATGAAGGGGTGGTCAATGCTTTTGTCGCTTACTCGAAGTGGCAAAAAGTGGCCTTGTGTATCGTGACGAATATTGTCTGGCTACTGATTGCGTACTATGGGTGGATTAGTGTGTTTGACAGGTAAAGATGAGGTGCTTATTGGGCCTTTTTACGACCCAGTGCCCTACGACGTCGTGCTTGATCGTGTGCTGCATGCTATCGGCCTGAAGTGAAGGTGGCTTTCACTGCCCGTCTGTGCGCCAGCCCTGCCGCACTGCCCATTGGCGCCTCAGTTTGGAAATGTGGTGCCGTGATGGCCATGACTGGTTGAATCTGCCGGTGAGGTATGAAAAACCTTGTGCGAGTGCGATTTTTGCGAAATTGTTGAGGAGGATTGGGAAAAAAGTGCTAATTTTACAAGCTTTGTTTAATATGGACGGGTATCGCCTGAACCCTATTAAATAAATTAACTAAAAAAGATTAACCGGGCGGGTGTCGCGCTGTGCCTGCATCGCAGCGCGCCCCCGCGACTTGAGGCATGATCGACAAACAAAAGCTTGCTACAAACAAACTTGCTACAAACAAAAATACAACACATAATAATATTTTTTTCTATATGAGAAGCATACTCTTTTTTCTACTCACGCTGTTGCTGAGCGTGCCGGCCATGGCTGGCACCGGCCTGCAAGGCGTGGTGATTGACGCCAGGACCAGCCAGCCTGTGGCGGGAGCCACGGTGATGCTCGACGAGCAGGGCCTCACTGCCACCACCGGGCCCGGCGGCGACTTCCTGATCGAGGGAGCCAAGGCTGGCAGCGACCGCCTGCTCATCATGGGCTACGGCTACAAGGACTATGCCCAGGATGTTGTGCTCACGGCTGGTGTGGTCGCCAACCTGGGCGTGATCAAGATCAGCGACAACGCCTTTGTGAGCCGTGCTCAACAGAGCATCAACGAGGCCAACCACGAGATCCAGCTCACCGAGTCGCAGCTCGAGGACGAGGAAGGCAACACCCAGGCCGTGGCCACCCTCACGGGTGCCAACGACAACCCCTTCTACCAGGCAGCGAGCTTCGGGTGGAGCATCATGCGCTTCCGTGTGCGCGGCTACAACTCGGAGTACACCAACACCTACATCAACGGTGTGAACTTCAACGACGCAGCCCGCGGCCGCTTCAACTACTCGATGCTGGGCGGCTTGAACCAGGCCTTCAAGAGCAAGTCGATAGGGCTGGGGCTTGAGGTGAACAACTTTGCCTTTGGCGGCGTGGGCGGTGCCAACAACATCAACACCCTTGCCCGTGACTATGCCCCGGGCCTGCGCGGCAGCGTGGCCTATACCAACGGCAACTACCGCTGGCGCGGCATGGTCACCTACAGCACTGGCCTCATGCCCAACGGCTGGGCGCTCACCCTGAGCGCGGTGGGCCGCTATGCCGACGAGGGCGTGATACCAGGCTCGTTCTACAAGAGCTGGGGCTACTTCCTCTCGGTATCTAAAGACCTCAACGCGAGCCACACACTCTCGCTGGTGACCTTCGGGGCACCCACGCGCCGCGCCAGCAACTCGGCCACCTACAAAGAGGCCTACGAGCTGGCTGGCAGCAACCTCTACAACAGCAACTGGGGCTGGCAGCAAGGCAAGAAGCGCAACGCCCGCACCGTCGAGGCCTTCGACCCCACGGTGATACTCAACTGGCTGTGGAAACCCAAGATGGGCACCACGCTCAACACCGGCGTGTCGTTTCACAAGTCCTACTACTCGTCGTCGGCCCTCAACTGGCACAATGCTGCCGACCCGCGCCCCGACTACTACCGCTACCTGCCCAGCTACTACACCGACGAGGCCACCCACGCGCTCTACTACAACAACTGGACCATGGGCGGCGACTCCTATCGGCAAATCAACTGGGACAAGCTGTACCAGACCAACTACTTGAACACGACCATAGCCGACCAGACCGGCGTGGAGAACGGCTCTACCTATATCATCGAGAAGCGCCACAGCAACCAGGCCAGCTGGACGTTGAGCTCCAACCTCAACACCCGCCTGAGCGAGCAACTCACCCTGCAGGCCGGCTACGATGCCAACTACACCCGCTCGAGCTACTACAAGACCATCGACGACCTGCTGGGGGGCCGCTACTGGCTCGACGTGGACAACTACTCGGAGCGCGACTTCCCCGGCGACCACAACACGCCGCAAAACGACCTGCGCAACCCCAACCGCAAGGTGGGTGTTGACGACCGCTTCGGCTATGACTACGACATCAACCAGTACTCGAGCAGCCTGTGGGTGCAAAACGTGTGGAACTTCGCCCGCTGGGACGTGAGCTATAGCGCCACGGGCAGCTACACCACCTATCAGCGCGACGGCAACATGCAGAACGGCCGCGCTCCCGAGCACTCCTATGGCAAGGGCGCGCACCACAACTTCTGGAACTGGGGCCTGAAGGGCAGCATCGACTACAAGCTCGACGGCCACAACACCTTTGTGGCACATGCCTACTATGGCACCAAGGCCCCGCTCAGCTACAACGCCTATGTGAGCCCCCGCGTGAAAGACGACGTGATTGCCCACCTCAAGAGCGAGCGCATAGCCAGTGCCGACGTGGGCTACTCGTGGAACTTCCGCACGCTGCGCGGCGTGATCACAGCCTTCTACACCGACATGCAGAAGGGCACCGAGCGCACCTCCTTCTACGACGACCTCAACAGCACCTTCATGAACTATGCCCTCACCGATGTGCACAAGGTGTTTAAGGGCGTGGAGCTGGGACTGAGCTGGAAGATGACCGATCGCGTGACCTTCAACGCAGCCATGAACCTGGCCCGCTACCAGTACAAGAACCGTCCCACCGGCACCCGCAGCTTTGAAAACGGCTCTGAAGCCGATATCACCAAGACGGTGTACTTGAAAAACTTCTATGTGAGCGGCACCCCGCAAGAGTGCTACACCATAGGCTTCAACTATGCCGCGCCGCACATGTGGTTCTTTGAGGTGAACGGCTCCTGGATGAACCGCAGCTATATCGAGCTCTCGCCGGTGCGCCACGAGAGCATCGACGAGTTGTGGAAGATTGCCGACAGCCAAGAGGCCCTGCAAAACAAAATCAACGAGATCACCCGGCAGGACAAGCTCAACGAGGCCCTCGTGATCAACATGAGCATAGGCAAGCTCATCTACTTGAGCCGCAGTAGCTCGCTCAACATCAACCTGAACCTCAGCAACCTGCTCGACAACAAGAATATCCAGACGGGCGGCTACCAGCAGGGACGCTTCGACTACAAGAACTACGACATGTCGAAGTACCCCAACAAGTACTACTATGCCCAAGGCTTCAAGATGTATCTCAACCTGGGTGTGCGCTTCTGATGCGGCATGCGGCAGTTGGATTCAACTTTTTTACAACAACGACAACAAAAACCAACAACGACAATAAAACACATTATATGAGACGTTACTTTTTATATCTCTCGATGATATTGCTGGCCACCGGCCTGCTGGCCAGCTGCAACGACGACTTCGACACTCCGCCCATGGTTGTGCCCACGGCCCAGGACAAGCCCAACACGACCATCGCCGACTTCAAGGCCAAATACTGGAAAGACGCGGTCAACTATATCGATACCGTGAAAGACGATATCGTGATACACGGCTATGTGACCAGCAGCGACGAGACGGGCAACATCTACAAGAGCCTCTACATCCAGGACGAGACCGGCGGGCTCACCATCAGCGTGAACCAGAACAGCCTCTACAACACCTACCGTGTGGGACAGGAAATCGTGATACCCATGAAGGGCGCCTGGATAGGCAAGTACAACGGCCAGCAGCAGCTGGGCTATCCGCAATACTACCAGCAGGGCGGCGTGTGGGAAGCCACCTTCCTGCCCCAGGACACCTGGGAGGGCATGGCACAGCTCAACGGCCTGCCCAACATGGCCAAGGTCGACACCATGACGGTGAAAATAAGCGACCTCAAGACCGACAAGGCCTCGCTGCTCAAGTATCAAGGCCGGCTGGTGAAACTGCAGAACGTGAAATTTGAGGCAGCCAACGGCGAGCTCACCTATGCCGAGGCTGGTGCCACCACCAACCGCAACCTGGTCGATAACCAGGGCAACACCATCGTGATGCGCAACAGCAACTATGCCACCTTCCGCAACGACATCCTGCCCTTGGGCAGCGGCGACGTGGTGGGCCTGCTCTACTACTACAACACGCACAACGGCAGCGCAGGCACCTGGCAGCTCTACATACGCAGCACCAGCGATGTGATAGGTTTCTCGACCAGCACCAAGGGCCTGCTCAAAGACCCCTATAGCATCGCCGAGGCCATCTCGCTCCAAAACCAGGGCAAGAGCGGCTGGGTGAGCGGCTATGTGGTGGGCGCCGTGGCCCCCGAGGTGACCAGCGTGAAAAGCAACAGCGACATCGAGTGGAAGGCTCCCACCACCCTCGACAACACGCTCGTGATTGCCGACGACCCCAACTGCACCGATGCAAGCAAGTGCGTGGCCGTGTCGCTGCCGCAAGGCACCCCCTTCCGTGCACAAGCCAACCTGAAGGACAACGAGGCCGTGTACAAGACCAAGATATGGGTCAAGGGCACCATGGCTTCCTACATGAACATGGCCGGCATCACCGGCAACAGCGGTTCGACCGAGGAGTTCAGGCTCAGCGTGGTCACCGGCGGCGAGACCTCGCTCAACGAGGGCTTCGACGGCGGCAAGCTGCCCACGGGCTGGACCGTGGCCACCGTGAGCGGCGACAAGAGCTGGTACGTCACCTTGTTTGACAACAACTACTATGCAGCCATGACGGGCTACAAGGGCACCAATCCGCCATTTGAGTCGTGGCTCATCACGCCGGCACTCGACATCAAGAATGCCAAGAGCAAAGTGCTGAGCTTCCTCTCGCAGGTGAACGGCTACGGCAGCACCACCTCGCGCTTCCAGGTGTATGTGCTCAACAGCACCGACCCGGCCACGGCTACCGTCAAGCAGGAGCTCAACGCCAAGCTCGCCGTGGCGCCTGCCAGCGGCTATAGCGCCTTTGTGGAGAGTGGCGACGTCGATCTGAGCAAGTGGGCCGACGGTAGCTACTACATAGGTTTCCGCTTCTATGCCACCAAGGATGCCAACTATGCCACTTGGTGTGTCGACAACGTGAAATTTGGCCAGGCTGGCACCAAGCCGCAGCCCAGCGGCACCAGCGCCGACCTGAGCACGATGAACGGCGGCCTACCCACGGCCACCTATGGCAACTATACCAGCGCGGCCGGCTGGGCGGCTACCAATGCCAGCCTGCTGCGGGGTGCGGGGCGGCGCTGCCGATGCCAACCCTGTGTTCACCTTCATAGGCACTGCAACGGGGTCGAACAGCGAGTATGCCACGGCTGTCAACCTCAGCGGCAAGACCACGGCAGTGGGCAAGCTGGTGTCGCCAGTGCTGAAGGGCGGCTGTGCCACCCTGAAATTCATCTACGGCTGTGCCTACACCGAGAGAAAGGGCTTGTCGATGCGCGTCGACATCAAGCAGAACGGTGCCGTTGTGAAATCGTTTACCGTGACCAAGGCCGATGCCGTGAAGTACACGGCCTATGACTTCAGCGAGGCGGTGGGCGTGACGGGCGACTTCACCATCGAGTTTACCAACTTGTCGCCCAGCGGGCTCACGACCAACAAAGACCGTGTGGCGGTGTGGAACATCAACTGGACCCAGCCGGCATCGGCTCCACGCCATGCACGACGTTAGTCGGGCGAGATAGCAAGTGAATGAAAAATAATGGGGCTGTACCGCCTGTTGTAGCGGTGCAGCCTCATTACTTTTTTCCCCCTTGTTGTGTTGTGGGCGGCGGTTACTTGCGGCAGAGGGTGACAAAGGTGTAGGGGTAGGGGTTGCGCTCGTCGGCCTCGTGATGCTCCTCGCTGGCGACAGCCCACTGGGCGGCGTCGATGTGCGGAAAGAAGGTGTCGGCCTCGGCAAAGGCGGCCTCGATGCGCGTGAGGTGCAAGGTGCTCACCAGGCCTATGGTGGCTTGGTAGAGGGTGCCGCCACCTAAGATGAAGGCCTCGCCAGGCATCTCGACCATGGCGATGGCCTGGTCGATGCTGTGGGCCACGGTCACCCCTTGGGGGCGGTAGTGGGCATTGCGGGTCACCACGATGTTTTGGCGCCCGGGCAGCGGCCCGCGGGGGAAGGATTCAAAGGTCTTGCGGCCCATGATGATGCTGTGGCCTGTGGTGATGGCCTTGAAGTGCTTGAGGTCGGCCGGCAGGTGGCACAGGAGTTGCCCGTTTCGGCCGATTGCACCGTGGGCGTCGATGGCTACGATAGCCGATAATGTTGTGTCCATTTCATCGATGTTTTTGGGTGTTTTCTTGCAGAATGAGTTGTGGCTCACACCGATACCTGCCCCTTGATGGCGGGGTAGGGGTCGTAGCCCTCGAGCTTGAAGTCGCTGTAGTCGAAGTCGAAGATGCTCTTCACGTCGGGGTTGATGTGCATCACGGGCAGCCGCCGCGGCGTGCGGCTCAGCTGCTCGTGCACCTGGTCGAGGTGGTTGAGGTAGATGTGGGCGTCGCCGAAGGTGTGGATGAAGTCGCCAGGCCGCTTGCCCGTGACCTGTGCCACCATCATGAGCAGCAGGGCATAGCTGGCAATGTTGAAGGGCACGCCTAGAAACAGGTCGGCACTGCGCTGGTAGAGCTGCAGGCTCAAGCGGTCGTCGACGCAGTAGAACTGGAAGAGCGTGTGGCATGGCGGCAGGGCCATGTCGGCCACTTCGGCCACATTCCAGGCGCTCACGATGAGGCGGCGCGAGTCGGGGTTGGTCTTGATGGCCTCGACCACGTTGGCAATTTGGTCGATTGTGCCGCCGTGGTAGTCGGGCCACGAGCGCCACTGGTGGCCGTAGACGGGGCCCAGGTCGCCGTTCTCGTCGGCCCACTCGTTCCATATGCGCACGCCGTGCTCTTGCAGCCAGTGCACGTTGGTATTGCCCTGCAGGAACCACAGCAGTTCGTAGATGATCGACTTGAGGTGCACCTTCTTGGTGGTGAGCAGCGGGAACCCGTCGTCGAGGTTGCAGCGCAGCTGGTAGCCGAAGATGCTCTTGGTGCCGGTGCCGGTGCGGTCGTGCTTGAGGGTGCCCTCGTCGAGCACGTGCCGCAGTAGATCGAGATATTGTTTCATGTCGTGTGCAAAATGTTGTGTTGGGCAAAAGTACTGAAATTTCCCTTCAGGAGCAAATCGTGGCCGCTTGCAGGTGGCGTTGGTTGGCTGTGGCGTTTACAAGTGCAAAAGGATTTGGTTTTTTAAATTGTGCTGCGACGGGCGGTTTAACCGTTGTTTCTGATTGGTTGTTAATAACTTTTTCCCGGGATTAAGATTTTTAATGAGCCTAAAATCCGCAACTATCATCCAATACACGATTAAGGGTAGATTTATGAGTCGTTAGTAGCAGCTTTCAGTAAAAAGCAACAGCACAACATCAATATGTAGCCACCATCCCCTTACCCCACGATGCGACTTGAGGTAATACGCAGATTCAAACCGGAAAGAAAGGATTCTTATCCGAATTCTGTTTTGAAGGGTTTTGCATAAGCTCGGTTCTCTGTGTAGATATTCAGCACGTATTGCCTTGCAGTCATGATCCACTTGGCAGGTACGGAGATGAATCTGAAGACAAAAGCCTTTATGCGACTCGTTTTCTTGAGCCCAAAAGCCTTGGTGTCAAGCCTGCTCATGATGGTCTTGTAGAAATTGTGTATCAATGCAGTAAGCAGAAGAAAGACAGTATTCTCCGCCATGAATGACTTGGGGAGCCTGCTCCAACCGAATCCGTTGTTCATGTCGTCAAAGATACGTTCCTTGCCGCCACGCAGATTGTAGAATTCAACAATGTCCCTTGTCGATGACTTGTAATCGTTGGTCAGAATACAACGGTAAGTGTATTCGCCTTCCCACAGGTCAAGGTCGCCACTGTTGCGTCTTTGTCTCTGGATGACAAGACGATAGCACTTGCCTTCCCATTTCTCAACGAGAATGGAATTGAGTTCGAACTGGATGCCGTTAATCTCCTCCGTCTTCCATCCTCTCAGAGCAAAGATGTCATTGTAGAGCGAACTGCATCGGTTGGCACGGATGTAGAAATGTTTGCAATGCTTCTCTATCTCACTGACGATTTCCTTCGAGCAGGAACCGCAGTCTGCCCTGAAGCGATTTACACGGATGTTCTGGGATTCCAGAAGAGCGAAGAATCTCTTATGGGTGTCTGCCTGATGAAAACGCACATTCGTGTTACCATCGCTGTTCTCGATATAGACTATCTTGTCACCGATAACATATACGCCAGGCCTGTAGCCGAGGAACTTTTTGTAGGTCGGTTTTGCATCATACTTCTCCGTTTCAAGGAACTGATGGTCAAAGTCAACATCGTATTCCTCAATTTCCTTCAACTCGCCTGTAGAAACCAAAGCGTTTATAAGCAATGTGTTGAGTTTGTCTGCAGTATTGAAATCATAGGTCTTGCCTTGGTCGGAAGTATAGGAGATGTTTTCCTGTGTCAGTTCCTTGATGGCTCTGAGGATGGTATCAGAGCTGCATGTACGAAGGGTAGGATGATACGAGAGATGGCGCATCAGTTGTGACGTTACGTCTTCCACGCATGAGCCGCCACAGAAATAAACGCTCATCAGCGAACGGACTATCTCGCTGAACTGATATCCGAAGATACTGCTGCATCTCTGACCCAGTGTTGAGTCGATAACGGGTGAAAGCATGGAGTCAAATTTCTCCATGATTGAAAAAATTCCTCCAAAAGGTGTGAGTTTCTCAGATTTAATTTGTATTTTTGCCATGTCATATTAGAGTTTTGCTTGTTTTCTTTTTGCAACACTAAGATAAGTGAAAATTCTGACATGGCAAAATCCTGGGCAACTTTTTGTTGCTCAGGAACTTATAAATAAAGTTAAATTATAGTGTTGCGGAATTAAGGATGAGTTTGAAATTGTAAATTTTGGAGAAATATAAGTACCTTTACAACCGATTTATCACGCGCACGCGAGACACGAGTCTAAAAGATAACGCAATATTATATTTTTCTCAGCAGGCGATGGCAACACAGCACATAGACGACAACCAGCAAGTATATCACATTCCGGCATTGCTGCAAGAGTGCATGACGGGGCTCGACATCAAGCCCGGCGGCACCTATGTTGACGTGACCTTCGGCGGCGGCGGCCACAGCCGCGAGCTGCTGTCGCGCCTTGGGCCCACGGGCCGGCTCTACGGCATGGACCAGGACATGGACGCCTATGGCAACCGCATCGCCGACAGCCGGTTTACATTTGTACACGGCAACTTTGCCTTCCTGAAAAATTTTTTGCGCTACTACGGTGTCGACAGTGTCGACGGCATCCTGGCCGATCTGGGGGTGTCGTTTCACCACTTCGACGACAAGGACCGTGGCTTCTCGTTCCGCTTCGACGGTCGCCTCGACATGCGCATGAACCGCGATGCGGCCCACGATGCAGCCTGGGTCGTGGCCAACTACGACGAGCAGCGGCTTGCCAGCGTGCTCTACCTGTACGGCGAGCTCAGGCAGAGCCGGCGCATGGCCAGCGCCATTGTCAAGGCACGGGCCAGCCAGCCCATTGCCACTACCGAGCAGCTTGCCGCCTTGCTCAAGCCCTACTTGAAGCCCGGCGCCGAGAAGAAGGAGCTGGCCCAGGTGTTTCAGGCGTTGCGCATCGAGGTCAATCACGAGATCGACGCGCTCAAGCGGCTGCTCGAGCAGTCGCTCGACGTGCTCAAGCCGGGCGGGCGGCTGGTGGTGATCACCTATCACTCACTCGAAGATCGCCTGGTGAAAAACTACATGCGCGCCGGCAACATCGAGGGTAAGGTCGACAAGGATTTCTATGGCCGCGTGAGCACCCCATGGCAGCTCGTGAACAACAAGGTGATCGTGCCCGGCGCCCAGGAGGTGGAGCGCAACCCGCGCTCGCGCAGCGCCAAGCTGCGCATTGCCTGCAAGAAGGCCGCGGCCGGCAATTGAGGTTTCTTTCAAAACATTATGGAGGCGTAAACACAGCTTAAAGAGAAATGGCGAAGAGCAACGACAATAAGAAGAAGAACAACAACAAGAAGAAAGACAAGGGAGGCAGCGACAATGTGGCCTACGGTGTCAACACCACCGAGCTGGCTGGCAAGATGATACAGGGCCGCAGCTTTCTCACCTTCGGCTTCTTCAAGCGCAACATGGTCTATGTGATAGCCATCACGGTCATGTTGCTCATGTACATCAGCAACAAGTACACGTGCCAAAACAGCCTCTCGCAGGTGATGAAGCTCACCGAGGAGCTCAACAACGCCAAGACCGACTGCGTGAATGCCAGCGCGCAGTACAACTCGATGATACGTGAGAGCCAGATGACCGCCTATATCGACTCGATGCACATCGACCTCACCTCACCCGACCAGCCACCATTTTACTTGACCGACAAATGAAGCAATCAAATAAAAAACATATCTTGGCGCGTTACCTGCTTGTGGTGGGTTTCATGCTCATGTTTTCTTCGCTCATCATCTACGACACGTTCAAGACCACTGTGATCTATGCCCATCAGTGGGAAAGCAAGGCCGACAGCCTGTGGCTCGACACCACCGAGATTGAGCCCGAGCGTGGCAAGATACTGGCCGACAACGGCACCGTGCTGGCAGCCAACATGAATTTTTTCACCGCCCGCGTCGACTTCGGCTCGGCGGGCATCAAAGACGACACACTGCGCCGCTACCTGCCTGCCCTGTGCGACAGCCTGGCTGCATTTGACCCCAACAAGAGCAAGACGGCAGCCCAGTGGAAAGCCGAGATACTCGAGGCAAGAGCCAAGAGAAAGACCTCGTTCAGACTGTTCAAGAAATTGTCGCACAACGAGTTTGAGCATCTCAAGCAATTTCCCTTCTTCAACAAGCGTCAGCGCGAGAGCGGCCTCTATGCCGAGAAGCAGAATGCGCGCTGCAAGCCCTATGGCATGATGGCCTCGCGCAGTATAGGCAACGTGAGCGAGCGCGTCGACACCGTCTACAACAAGGCTACGGGCCGCCGCCGCATCGTGAGCCACGGCTATCACGGCCACTCGGGACTGGAAATGGCGCTCGACTCGCTGCTCTACGGCGTGCCGGGCAAGGCACAGAACATACAGCTCACCAACAATGCCGTGAAGTGGAGCATTGTGCCGGCCATAAGTGGCTACGACATCACCACCACCATCAATGTGCAGCTGCAAGACATCCTCGAGGAGGAACTCTCGAGCATGCTCAAGGAGTCGAATGCCCGCTGGGGCACTGCCGTGCTCATGCAGGTGCAGACCGGCGAAATCAAGGCCATCTCCAACCTGGAGTGGAACGAGGAGGCCGGCGACTATGTGGAGGGGCGCAACAATGCCGTGCTGGGCTACGAGCCAGGCTCGGTGATGAAGCCCATATCGATGATGGTGGCCTTGGAAAACGGCACTGTCAAGAACATCGACGCCAAGTGGGAGACCGGCGCTGTGTGGAACTACTGCGGCCGCCCCATCAAGGACCCTCATGGCGGCGCGGCGCTGTCGCCACGCGAGATCATCGAGATGTCGAGCAACATAGGCATGTCGAAGATCACCGTGCAGGCCTATGGCAACAACCCCGACGGTTTTCGCCAGCAACTGGTGAAGATGGGCTTCTTCGAGCCCTATCACTCGGGCATAGGCGGCGAGATGGAACCCAAGTTTGCCCATCTGCCCAACAACAACGGCGGCCGTGTGGCCTTGACGCGCATGGCCTTTGGCTACACCACCGAGATACCGCCGCTTCACATTCTGGGCATGTACAACGCCATTGCCAACGACGGCAAGTATGTGTGCCCGCACCTGGTGAAGAAGCTCTCCCGTGCCGGCGAGCCCGACTCGATTGTGCCCGTGCGCTACATACGTCGCCAGGTGTGCTCGCCCGAGAACGCCGCCAAGCTACGCCAGTGCCTGCACGACGTGGTGTGGGGGCCTCACGGCACTGCCCGCAAGTGGGTGCAGAGCGACCTGGTGGAGATCGCCGGCAAGACGGGCACGGCCTACATCATAGGCAAGGACGGGCGCTACGGGTCGACCAAGCGGTTGGCCTTCTGCGGCTTTTTCCCCTACAGCCACCCGCTCTACTCGTGCGTGGTGCTCATGCTTGGGGCCGACCGCGGTGCCGGGGCAAGCAGCGGCGTGGTGCTCAAGAATGTGGCCCTCAAGATGTATGCCCGCGGCCTGCTCGACAACAAGAGCGACTACCGGGTCACGGCAGCGGGCCATGTGCCTGCAGCCCCCACGCTCTATGCCACCGACAGCAAGAGCCGTGCGGCCAACCTGAACAACGGCATAGGACTGAAAACGGCCAAGGTGCTGGCCCGCCCAGGGGCAGGTGCAAGCAAAGTGGTGCCCAACGTGGTGGGCCTGAGCGCACGCGAGGCCATAGGGCGCCTTGAGCGCCGCGGCATGACGGTGCGCACCCAGGGCTATGGCTACGTGGTGGAGCAAAGCCTGGCACCGGGCCAGCGCTTCACCCGCGGCGAGATGGTGTATCTCAAGCTCAAGAATTGAGCCACGCCCGGGGCGGCCCATGCCGGTGTGTGTGTAAAGACAACAGAATATTATAAAAAGATGAGATAAAAATGGAAAAACAACTCAAAGATTTAATCGCTGCCATCGACGCCAAGCGGGTAGTGGGCAGCCTCGACAAGCGCATCGTCGAGGTGACCAACGACTCGCGACAGGCTCGTGAGGGCTCGCTCTTTATCGCCGTGCGTGGTGCTGTGGTCGATGCCCACCAGTTTATCCCGGCTGTGGTTGCCGCCGGCGCCGCTGCCGTTGTGTGCGAGGAGCTGCCCGCGACACTCGACGAGGCTGTGACCTATGTGCAAGTGCCCAACAGCACCCAAGCCGAGGCCCTGCTGGCCGATGCATGGTATGATCATCCCAGCTCGCAGCTCAAGCTCGTGGGCGTGACGGGCACCAATGGCAAGACCACCACGGCCACGCTGCTCTATGAGATGGCTCGGCTCATGGGCTACAAGGCCGGACTGCTCTCGACCGTGAAAAACGTGGTCGACCGCACCGAGTATCCTGCCAAGCAAACCACGCCGGGCAGCCTTGAAATCAACCGCTTCCTGCACGAGATGGTGCAGGCGGGTTGCGACTACGCCTTCATGGAGGTGAGCAGCCACGCCTGTGTGCAGTACCGCATCGACGGGTTGCACTTTGCCGGCGGCATCTTCACCAATCTCACCCGCGATCATCTCGACTTCCACAAGACGGTCGAAAACTACATCAAGGCCAAGAAGCGCTTCTTCGACTTGCTGCCGCCCGATGCCTTTGCCCTGGTCAATGCCGACGACAAGCAGGGCAGCGTGATGGTGCAGAACACCAAGGCCCGCAGCTATACCTACTCGCTGCGTGCCATGGCCGATTTCAAGGGCCGTGTGATCGAAGACCGCCTCGACGGCATGACCGTCAACTTCAACGGGCAGGAGCTTGAGGTGCGCTTCACGGGCCGCTTCAACGTCTACAACTTGCTCTCGGTGTACGGGGCTTCGGTACTGCTCGGTTTCCCAAAAGACGAGGTGCTGGTCAAGATGAGCCTGCTCGTGCCGGTGGCCGGGCGTTTCCAGACGATGACCTCGCCGCGCGGCTACACGGCCGTGGTCGACTATGCCCACACGCCCGATGCGCTGGTCAACGTGCTCAGCACCATTGCCGAGGTGCTCAACGGCAAGGGCCGCATCATCACCGTGTGCGGTGCCGGCGGCAACCGCGACAAGGGCAAGCGCCCCATGATGGCTGCCGAGGCGGCACGGCGCAGCGACCAGGTGATACTCACCAGCGACAACCCGCGCTTTGAGGACCCCGAGGCCATCCTGGCCGACATGGAGGCCGGGCTCACGCCCGACGACCGCCCCCGCGTGCTCAAGATCACCGACCGTGCCAGCGCCATAGCCACGGCCTGCCAGCTGGCCAAGCCCGGCGACGTGGTGCTTGTGGCCGGCAAGGGGCACGAGAACTACCAGGAGGTGAAAGGCGTGAAGCACCACTTCGACGACCGCGAGGTGCTGCAGCACATCTTCGACAACGAGAAGTAAAACGAATCTGACCGATAGATAAATTAAGAGAAAAAAAACAACATGTTGTACTATTTATTTCACTATTTAGAGCAATTCGACGTGCCGGGCGCGCGGCTGTTTGACTACATCACCTTCCGTGCCGGTTTTGCGCTCATCCTGTCGTTGTTTATAGCCATCGTGTTTGGCCGCAAGATTATCGACCGCCTGCAGCTCATGCAGGTGGGCGAGATTGTGCGCAACCTGGGCCTGCAGGGGCAAATGGAGAAGAAAGGCACTCCCACCATGGGAGGCATCATCATCATCCTGGCCATCGTGGTGCCCTGCCTGCTGCTGGGCAAGCTGGGCAACATCTACATGATACTCATGATCATTGCCACGCTGTGGTGCGGCGCGCTGGGCTTCTGCGACGACTATATCAAGGTTGCCCATCACAACAAGGAGGGCATGAAGGGCAAGTTCAAGATTGTGGGCCAGGTGGGCCTGGGCCTGATTGTGGGCCTCACGATGTACTTGAGCCCCGCCATTGTGATGGACCAGAACGTGGAGGTTGTCGACCCCGTGACCCACGAGGTCGTGATCGAGCACAAGGCCCAAAACATCAAGGCGGCCGAGACCACCATCCCCTTTGTGAAAAACCACAACTTCAACTACTCGTGGTTTACCAAGTGGATGGGCGATGGAGCCAGCACAGGCGGCTGGATCGTGTTTATACTGGTCACCATCTTTGTGGTGGCGGCAGTGAGCAACGGCGCCAATCTCACCGACGGGCTCGACGGCCTGGCCACGAGCACCTCGGCAGTGATAGGGGTGGCGCTGGCCATCATGTGCTACTTGGGGGGCAATGTGGTGTATTCGACCTATCTCAACATCATGTATATCCCCAACAGCAGCGAGCTTGTGGTGTATGCGGCGGCCTTCATAGGCGCCACGGTGGGCTTCTTGTGGTACAACGGCTATCCGGCTCAGGTGTTTATGGGCGACACGGGCAGCTTGTGCCTGGGCGGCATCATCGCCGTGTTTGCCATTCTCATACGCAAGGAGCTGCTCATTCCCATCTTGTGTCTCACCTTCTTCTGCGAGGACTTGAGCGTGATGGTGCAGGTGGCCTATTTCAAGTACACCAAGAAGCGCTACGGCGTGGGCAAGCGCATCTTCAAGATGACGCCGCTGCACCACCACTTCCAGGTGCCGGCGGGTCAGGTCGAGGCCAAGTGGCAGAAGCCTGTGCACGCCATCCCCGAGCCCAAGATAGTGATGCGCTTTGTGCTGGTTGCCATCTTGCTGGCAGTGCTCACCTTTGTGACACTTAAGATAAGATAAAAAAAACATGACTCAATCACATTTTAATAATAAGATGAAAAAACGTATCGTGGTTTTAGGCGGAGGAGAGAGCGGCGCCGGAGCTGCTGTCCTGGCCAAAGTGAAGGGAATGGACGTGTTCTTGACCGACATGGGCAAGATTGCGCCCAAATACAAGCAGCTGCTTGCTCAATACGATATCGAGTGGGAAGAGGGGCACCCGCACACCGAGTCGAGAGTGCTGGCGGCCGACGAGATCATAAAGAGCCCCGGCGTGCCCGGCAACGTGCCCATCCTGGTGAAGGCGCAGCAGAAGAGCATACCGGTCATCAGCGAGATTGAGTTTGCCGGTCGCTACACCGATGCCAAGATGGTGTGCATCACGGGCAGCAACGGCAAGACGACCACCACCTTGCTCACCTATCACATTTTGCAGAAGGCAGGCCTCAACGTGGGTCTGGCCGGCAATGTGGGCAAGAGCCTGGCCCTGCAGGTGGCCACCGAGAGCCACGACGTGTATGTGATAGAGCTGAGCAGCTTCCAGCTCGACAACATGTACGACTTCAAGGCCAACGTGGCCGTGATACTCAACATCACGCCCGACCACCTCGACCGCTACGACTACAAGATGGAAAACTATGTGGCCGCCAAGTTCCGCATCATGCAGAACCAGACGAGCGACGACGCCTTCATCTACTGGCACGACGACCCGGTGGTGACCGCCCAGCTCAAGCACGTGACGAGCGAGGCCCGCATGCTGCCCTTCAGCGCCCTCGACGAGGAGGATTGCGCTGCCTGTCTCGACGAGAGCGGCTTGATGAAATTTAACGTGGGCGGCAGGCACTGGGAGATGCCCCGTGCCCAGCTCTCGCTCAAGGGACTGCACAACGTGTACAACTCGATGGCTGCCGGTATCTCGGCCACGTTCCTCAATGTGAACGACGAGGTGATACGCCGCGCCCTGGCCGACTTCGAGGCCGTGGAGCACCGCTTGGAATACGTGCGCACGGTGGGCGGTGTGACCTATATCAACGACTCCAAGGCAACCAACGTCAACGCCACCTGGTATGCCCTCGAGAGCATGACCACGCCGGTGGTGCTCATCCTGGGCGGCAAGGACAAGGGCAACGACTACAGCGAGATAGAAGACTTTGTGAAGGAGAAGGTGAAGGCCATCGTGTGCTTGGGTGTCGACAACAGCAAGCTGCACAAGTTCTTCGACGGCAAGGTGCCCAACATCACCGATGCCCGCTCGATGCCCGAGGCAGTGGCCAAGTGCCACGCCTATGCCCAGAAGGGCGACACCGTGCTGCTCTCGCCCTGTTGTGCCAGCTTCGACCTGTTTAAGAACATGGAGGATCGCGGCTGCCAGTTTAAAGATTGCGTGAGAAAACTGGACGACTAAACACACACGCACACACAAGAGAGAGTGTGTGTGTGGGTGTGTGGCAAGGCCGCCCGTAAACATTGAGAAAGAGAAACAAAATATTACATGTCGGAAAAAGCCAAGAGATATGAAGAAATGTCGCGCAAGTATGGCGACCCGTGGATATGGGGCATCTACTTCACGCTGATATTCCTGTCGATCATCGAGTCCTACAGCGCCTCGAGCCGCGAGGTGGCCACGGCAGGGGTGTACATGCCCATCATCAAGCAGGTGGTTTTCCTTGCCATAGGTGGGCTGCTGCTGTATGTCATCTATCGTGTCGACTACAACAACAAGACCCTGCTGGCCATCATGATACCAGGATTGGGCTTGGTCACGCTGCTGTGCCTGGTATATGTGCGATTGTTTGGCGAGGTCGTCAACGGCGCCCAGCGCGCTATCACGCTGCCGGGCTTCACCATTCAGCCCGCCGAGCTGGCCAAGCTGTCGATAGTCACATTGCTGGCCTATATACTGGCCCGCAACCAGAAGAACAAAGACGTGAAAACCACCGGGATGGTCGAGGCCGCATCGGTAGTGGCGGTGTTTGGCTTCCTGCTCTTGCAGAGCGGCCTCACCAACACGTTGCTGCTCATGTGCATCAGTGGCTCGATGATGCTTATAGGCGGAGCCAGGCTCAAGCGTATAGGCTATGTGCTGGTGGCCTATGCCGTGCTCTTTGGCGTGTTCTGGGTCATCAAGAATCACAACGACAACCAGGAGGCCACGCTCAACGGCCCCGGGGCAACGAGCGAGCTCATCGTGCAAGAGGGCGACACGCTGGGCACGACAGGCGGCGACAAGCCTGTGGTCAACCGCCAGAGCACGTGGAAAAACCGCATACTCGACTGGTGGCACAGCGACTCGCTGGTGTACAAGCCCATCACGAGCAAAAACACGCAGGAGATGATATCGCGCATGGCTCAGGCCCATGGCGGCATCACCGGCGTGGGGCTGGGCAACTCGCGCGAGTGCAGCCGGCTGCCACTGGCCTTCAGCGACTACATCTACTCGATTATCGTCGAGGAGATGGGGCTCATAGGCGGTGTGTGCGTGCTCATCCTCTACCTGTGGCTGCTGGCTCGGGCCGCCATGATAGCACGCCGTTGCCGCCGCGTACTGCCGGCCCTGCTCATCATCGGCATGGCTTCGATGGTCGCCTTCCAGGCCCTGTTTCACATGGCCATCAACGTGGGCGTGTTTCCCGTCTCGGGTCAGCCCCTGCCGCTCATCTCCAAGGGCGGCACCTCGATCATCGTCACCAGCGTGGCCTTTGCCATCATGCTGAGCATCAGCCGCACTATTGCCAACCAAAACAGTAAAAACAACAAAACCGAGGAGGCTCAGTTGCCCGATGACTTGCGCGCTGAGAATCCCACACAAATGATAAGAGAAAATGAATGGAAATGAAATGAATTTTCTGGTGAGCGGCGGCGGCACAGGCGGCCACATCTTTCCCGCTCTGTCGATTGCCAATGAAATCAAGCGTCGCTACCCCCAGGCCCACATCCTCTTTGTGGGTGCCCAGGGACGCATGGAGATGGAGCGTGTGCCTGCCGCAGGCTACCCCATCAAGGGCCTGCCGGTGATGGGTTTCGACCGCAAGCACTTGCTCAGAAACGTGAAGGTGCTCTACCGCGTGTGGAAGTGCACCCGCATGGCCAAGGATATCATCAAGGAGTTTAAGCCCAACGTGGCCATAGGTGTGGGCGGCTATGCCAGCGGCCCCACGCTCAAGGAGGCCCAGAAGATGGGCGTGCCCACCTTGCTGCAAGAGCAAAACTCCTATGCCGGCGTGACCAACAAGCTCCTGGCCAAGGGGGCGCAGTGCATATGTGTGGCCTACTCGGGCATGGAGCGCTTTTTCCCGGCCGGCAAGATCGTGATGACGGGCAACCCGGTGCGCCGCAACCTGCTCGAGTGCACCGCCACGCCCCAGCAGGCCCGCCAGGAGCTGGGCCTCGACCCCGACAAGAAGACCATACTCGTGATAGGCGGCAGCCTGGGGGCACGCACCGTGAACGAGAGCATCATTGCCGGCCTGCAGGCCATAGCCGGGCACCACGACGTGCAGGTGCTGTGGCAGTCGGGCAAGTACTATGACCAGCAGTGCAGCCAGGCTCTGGCCGCCTCGGGCGTGACCAATGTGCACCAGGCCGCCTTTGTGACCCGCATGGACATGGCCTACCGCGCCGCCGACCTCGTGATATCGCGTGCCGGCGCCAGCAGCATCTCTGAGTTGCAGCTGCTGGGCAAGCCTGCCATTCTCGTGCCCAGCCCCAATGTGGCCGAAGACCACCAGACGCACAACGCCATGGCGCTCGTCGACAAGGGCGCAGCCATCATGGTCAGGGATGCCGAGGCCCGCGACAAGCTCGTGGCCACAGCGCTCGACACGGTCGCCAATGCCCAGACGCTACAATCGCTGGCAGCCAACGTGAAGAAGATGGCCCTGGCCAACGCTGCCGAGACGATCGTCGACCACGTGATGGCCATTGCCAAGTGAAAGGCCAAGCGACGACAACGACTGCTGTCGTTTACCGACTAAATGCTTTATATTACAATATATATACATACACAATCATCAACAATGAGCAAAGATTTTAAATCGATATATTTTGTGGGCGCCGGCGGCATTGGCATGGCAGCCCTCGAGCGTTATTTCCTCGACAACGGCAAGCAGGTGGCCGGCTACGACCGCACTGCCACCGACCTGACCCGCGCCCTGGAGAAAGAGGGCGTGGAGATTTCCTATGTCGAGGACCCCGACACGATTCCTGCCTATTGCCGCGACAAGCGCGACACTGTGGTGGTGTACACGGCCGCCATACACGAGAGCGAGCCCATATTGAAGTGGTTTCTCGACAACGGGTTTGAGGTGATGCTGCGCGCCAAGGCGCTGGGCATCGTCACGCGCAACAGCAAGGCGCTGTGCTTCTCGGGCACCCACGGCAAAACCACCACCTCGAGCATGGCGGCCCACATCCTGCAGGTGAGCGGCGTGGGCAGCAACGCCTTTCTGGGCGGCGTGCTGCGCAACTACGGCACCAACTTCCTGCTATCCAAGACCAGCCCCTATAGCGTGGTCGAGGCCGATGAGTTCAACCGCTCGTTTCACGAGCTCACGCCCTACATCGCCGTGGTGAGTGCCACCGACCCCGATCACCTCGACATCTACGGCAACTATGAAAACTACCTGGAGAGTTTCGCCCACTTCACCGAGCTCATCGAGCCGGGCGGCGTGCTGCTGCTGCACACCGGGCTCAAGCTCAAGCCGCGCCCCCGCCCGGGCGTGAAGACCTATACCTACTCGATCGACGAGGGTGACTTCCATGCCGCCCGCGTGCGCAAGGGCGACGGCGAGATCGTGTTCGACTTTGTGGCCCCCGACGGCAGCGTCATTGCCGACGTGAAGCTGGGCGTGCCTGTGGAAATCAACATCGACAACGCCGTGGCTGCCATGGCTGTGTGCTGGCTCATCAAGGTGCCCGCCCAGGCCATCAAGGAGGGCATCGCCACCTTCATGGGCGCCAAGCGCCGCTTCGAGTTCTGGCTCAAGGAGCCGGGCAGCCACGGCCACGTGGTGATCGACGACTATGCCCATCACCCCAACGAGATCATGGCCAGCATCAAGAGCGTGCGCGACCTGTATCCCGGCCGCAAGCTCACCGTCATCTTCCAGCCCCACCTCTACACCCGCACGCGCGACTTCGCCCCCGAGTTTGCCCGGGCTTTGAGCTTGGCCGACGAGTGCTACATGCTGCCCATCTATCCTGCCCGCGAGGAGCCTATAGCCGGGGTGAGCAGCGAGCTCATCATGAAAGATGTAACTTGCCCTGTAAAAAAGGTTTATAGCAAGGAAAATTTGCTCAGTTCAATCCATTTGCTTAATTTTGATATCTTGTTGACAGTGGGTGCGGGCGATATTGTCGACCTCTTGCCCAGGATATGTGAAGAAGTAAAGAAACAACAGCGTTGAAGATAGTTCGCTACATACTGCTCGTTGTGCTCACCGCGCTGCTCGCGTGGGGGGTGATCTGGGCCCATGGCCAGGCACGCGACCAGGTGTGCCGCAAGGTCGACATCGAGGTGGTGAACGCCTCGAGCAAGCCCTTTGTCACGCCCCGCGGCATCATCGAGGACCTCAAGCACGCCCACATTGCCCTCGAGGGCAAGCCCATGTGGCAGATCAACAGCGACCGGGTGGAGCGCCTGCTCGACACCTCGCCCTATCTTGAGAGTGCCGACTGCATCAAGGGGCAGGATGGCCGCTTCATCATCAGGGTGCGCCAGCTTGTGCCCGTGATGCGTGTCATGGACGGCGACAAGTCCTACTACGTCAACCGCGAGGGCAAGCGCATGGAGGCCAACGGCAACTACTACTGCGACGTGCCTGTGGTAAACGGCCACTTCACCCGGGCCTACGGTCCCGAGCGGCTGGTGCCCCTGCTCGACTATGTGCAGAGCGATGCCACGCTCAACTCCATCGTCACGATGTACAACTACCGTGGCCCTGGCAGCATCTATATCGTGCCCTGCTTTGTGGGGCAAATCATCGACTTTGGCAGCGTGGCCAACTATGAGAACAAGTTCAAGAAGCTGCTGCTCTTCTACGAGAAAGTGATGCCCGTGCGTGGCTGGGACACCTACGACACCATCTCGCTCAAGTGGATGCACCAGGTGGTGGCCACACGCCGCCTCAAGCGGGTGGAAGCCACAGTCGAGGCTGGCCCCGACGACGACGAGATAGCCCCCGATGCCACGACCATCACCGTGACCGACGACAACCGCGCCCTCGTGCGCAACGACGGCACCACCAGGGCTGCCATTGTGAAGTCGGGCGCCGACCCGGCGGCTCGCCCGAAGAAGACCAAGCGCGACGACTCGCCCCGGCGCGAGGCCCAGGAGGCGTCGAAACCAGCCGGCAAGCAGCACGCCGAGGCGGCCAGCGAGAAGCACCCAGGCAAGAAGCACACCGACAAGCAAGAGCGCGACTCAAAATCGACCGAGAGCAGCAAGAAGAAAAAAGCCGCACAGTCGCCAGCGGGCTCAACGGGCAACAAGAGCAAGAAGAAGAGCACCGGCAACGAGAAGAAGAAATAACGAAACATTACATATAAACTTTACACATTATGGAAAAAACTCAATATATCGTAGCACTTGAGATAGGCAGTTCCAAGATCGTGGGAGCCATCGCCGAGAAGTCGCCTACTGGCTACGTGAGCGTCAACCGCCTTGAGGAGCAGAAGCTCTCCAACTGCGTGCGCTACGGCTGTATACAGAACGTGGAAAACACAAAAAACGCTATCAACCGCATCCTCAAGATGCTGAGCAACGCGGTCGACGGCCTCATCACCGACGTGTATGTGGGCATCAACGCCCGCTCGGTGCACAGCGAGGCTACCGAGGTGACGCGCAACCTCGACGCCTCGGTGCAGATTACCGACAGCATGATCGACAAAATCATCAGGGGCGTGCATGATGTGTTTAGAGGCTACGAGGTCATCGACATCGTGCCGCGGGCCTTCTATGTCGACGGCAGCGCCACCAAGACCCCTGGCGGCCAGTTTGGCTCCAAGATAGAAATCAAGCTCAACCAGATTGTGGCCAAGCCCAACATCAAGCTCAATCTCGAGCGCGTGATGAGCGCCACGATGAAGGTGCGCCAGTACCTGGTCACGCCACTGGTGGTGGGCGAAGAAATACTCAAGCCCGACGAGCTCTCGCTGGGCTGCATGCTGGTCGACATAGGCGCCGAGACTACCTCGGTGGCCATCTACAAAAACAACGCCCTGCAGTATCTCACCACCCTGCCGCTGGGCGGGCGCAACCTCACGCTCGACCTGGTCAACGGCCTGCAAATCATGGAGGAGACGGCCGAGCGCGTGAAGAAAAACATCAACAACCCGCTCGACCCTGCCCATGCCGAAGACATCATCATCGACGGCGTGCACTCGAAGAAGGCGTCGGAGTACATCTCGGCCCGCATGGGCGAGATCATCGTCAACATCAACCGCCAGATCACCAATGCCGGTCTCACCAACGACGACTTGCGCTCGGTTGTGCTCATAGGCGGAGGTTCGGCCCTGCAGGGCCTGCCCGAGAAGGTGAACGAGGTGACCAAGATCAACGTGCGCCGCGGCTCCTACCCGTCGACGCTCAACATTCTCGACCACACCATCAACAAGCCCGAGTATATCGAGCTCTTTGCCTTGCTGGCCAAGGGTGCCGAGCTGCTCCCAGAAGGGGCTACCTGCCTTGAGCGCCGCTCCTATGAGCCCGAAGGCCCGCAATTTGCCATGCCGGCCGGCGCGCCAGCCGCAGCCGCCAGGCCGCAGCCCGAGCAAGAGCCGCAGCCGCAGCCCGACAAAAAACGCCGCTCTATCTTTGGCGGTTTCAAGCGCAAGCTCGACAAGCTGCTGAGCGAGAGTGATATCGAGGACAACGACGAGGAGAGAGACGAGTGAGCCGTGCTCGATGCCCTGTGACAGAGAAACACCGAAATCATAAATAAGATAAAACATATTGCAATTATGGCTAAAGATATCAGTAGTAAAGAAATATTTGACAGCATCGACCAGCCGTCGGGCTTCAATCTCGACGAGAAGATGCCCACCATCATCAAGGTTGTGGGCGTGGGCGGCGGCGGCAACAATGCTATCAATCACATGTATGAGCAAAACATAAGCGGCGTTTCGTTTGTCGTCATCAACACCGACCGTCAGGCGCTGAGCAGCAGCCCCGTGCCCAACCGCCTGCTCATAGGCCCCGAGACCACCAAGGGCCTGGGGGCCGGCAACAACCCCGAGGTGGCCAAGGCGGCTGCCGAGGAAAGCGCCGATGAAATATCGGCCCTGTTTGACGACGACACCAAGATGGTGTTTATCACCGCCGGCATGGGCGGCGGCACCGGCACCGGCGCTGCACCTGTGGTGGCCCGCATCGCCCGCGACCGCGGCGTGCTCACCATAGGCATCGTGACCATTCCCTTCCTCTTCGAGGGCCAGAAGAAAATCATCAAGGCACTCAACGGTGCCGACGAGATGCACAAGTATGTTGACGCGCTGTTGATCATCAACAACGAGCGCCTCACCGAGATATACCCCGACTTGAACTTCATCAACGCCTTCGGCAAGGCCGACGACACGCTGAGCATTGCAGCCCGCAGCATCTCGGAGCTCATCACCACCCAGGGCATGATCAACCTCGACTTCAACGACGTGAACACCACCCTGCGCGACGGCGGCGTGGCCATCATCAGCAGCGGCTATGGCGAGGGCGAGCATCGTGTGACCAAGGCCATCGAGGATGCCCTGGAGTCGCCCTTGCTCAAGAACCGCGACGTGTACGGCTCCAAGAAGATACTCATGAACTTCTACTTCTCGCGCGAGTCGCACTCGCCCTTCAAGATGGCCGAGGTCGACGAGATGCGCCAGTTTATGACCAACTTCAGTCCCGAGGTCGACGTGATATGGGGTGTGGGCTTCGACGACACGCTCGAAGACAAGATCAAAATCACCATTCTGGCAGCCGGTTTCGAGGTCTCGCTCGACAGCGAGACGCCAGCCACAGCTGCCGACGGGCCGGCCATCAACACCGGCACTACCAAGGGCGCCGTGGCCACGGCCGCTGCAGCTGCCAGCGTCGACGACGAGGCTCGCTTGCGCGAGGAGTATGGCGACAAGGTGATACAGCAGGGCCAGGAGCAGGCCGAGTCGCGCTACATCGTGCTCAAGCCCGAGGACATCGACAACGACGACATGGTCGACTTGCTTGAGAAGACGCCCACCTTCAACCGCAACCCCAAGTTCAAGGCCCAAATCGCGCAGCTGCGCGACAAGCACCAGGCCGCCCACGACTACCATGCCCGCGAGGCCAGCCAGGCCCAGACCAAGAAGAAGGGCACCACGGGCACCATCTCGTTTGGCAGCTGATGCACGTGCATCGTGATTGCCGCGGGGGCTACTTGCTTGGTAATGAATTATTGTGTAATTTTGCGCAAAAATAAAGAAATATAACATCACAATCGATTATGTCACTTTTTGAAGATGTCAATGCCGGCATAAAAGCGGCTATGAAAGCTCGCGACAAGCAGCGCCTCGAGGCCCTGAAGGGCATCAAGGCCGAGTTCCTGCTCATCAAGACTGCTCCCGAGAACAACGGCGAGGTGACCGACGCCAACGCCATCAAGGCCCTCGTGCGCATGGTCAAGCAACGCAAGGAGAGCGCCGAGCTCTATGCCAGCCAGGGCCGTCAGGACCTGGCCAGCGAGGAGCTGGCACAGGCCAGCGTGGTCGAGGAGTTCCTGCCCAAGCAACTGAGCGACGAGGAGCTCACCGTGCAGCTCAAGGCCATCATTGCGCAAGTGGGCGCCACCTCGCCCAAAGACATGGGCAAGGTGATGGGCGTGGCCACCAAGCAGCTGGCAGGCAAGGCCGAGGGCCGTGCCATAAGCGCCAAGGTTAAGCAATTATTAAGTTAAAAACTGCAACACATAAAATGTTAACACTACAACTTATCAACAAGGATCCCGAGGACGTGATACGCCGCCTGGCCGTGAAACAATTTGACGGCCGCGAGCCCATCATGAAGGTGGTGGAACTCGACAAGCAGCGCCGCGAGGCTCAGAAACAGCGCGACGACAACGCTGCACAGCTCAACAAGATGGCTGCGCAGATAGGCGCCCTCATGAAGCAAGGCAAAAAAGAAGAAGCCCAGGCTGCCAAGCAGCAGGTGGGCACGCTCAAGGCTGCCAACAAGGAAATCGACGATCGCCTCACCGGTATTGAGGAAGAAATACGCCAAATACTGCTCTCGGTGCCCAATGTGCCCTACAAGGGCGTGCCCGAGGGCAAGTCGAGTGCCGACAACGTGGTGGAGAAAACGGGCGGCAAGATGCCCGACCTGCCTGCCGACGCGCTGCCGCACTGGGAGCTTGCCAAGAAATACGACATCATCGACTTTGACCTGGGTGTGAAAATCACCGGTGCAGGCTTCCCTGTGTACAAGGGCAAGGGTGCCCGCCTGCAGCGCGCCCTCATCCAGTTCTTCCTCGACGAGGCCAACAAAGACGGCTATCTCGAAATCGAGCCCCCGCTGGTGGTGAACCAGGACTCGGGCCTGGGTACCGGCCAGCTGCCCGACAAGGAAGGCCAGATGTATCACTGCGAGGTCGACGACTTCTACTTGATACCTACGGCCGAGGTGCCAGTGACCAATATATACCGCGACGTGATCATTCCGCAAGAGGAGCTGCCCAAGAAGAATTGCGCCTACAGCGCATGCTTCCGCCGCGAGGCTGGCAGCTACGGCAAGGACGTGCGCGGCCTCAACCGCCTGCACCAGTTCGACAAGGTAGAGCTCGTGCGCATCGAGAAGCCCGAAAACAGCTATGCCGCCCTCGAGGAGATGAAAGCCCACGTGCAAGGCCTGTGCGAGAAGCTCGAGCTGCCCTGGCACATCCTGCGCCTGTGTGGCGGCGACACCAGTTTCACGAGCGCCATCACCTTCGACTTCGAGGTGTGGTCGGGCGCACAGAAGCGCTGGCTCGAGGTGAGCTCGGTGTCCAACTTTGAGACCTACCAGGCCAACCGCCTCAAGTGCCGCTACCGCGGCGACGACAAGAAGACCCACCTGTGCCACACCCTCAACGGCTCGGCCCTGGCCCTGCCGCGCATTGTGGCCGCTCTGCTCGAGAACAACCAGACGCCCGAGGGCATCAGGATTCCCGAGGCACTGCGCAAGTACACTGGCTTCGACATCATCGACTGATTGCACCGGCGGCCATGTAGCCCCGATTGATGCAACAGCTATTATATCACACAAGCCCTGGCACGTCGGTGCCGGGGCTTGCTGGCTTGTGTGGCGGAGCACATTGCTGCGTGCTTGGCCATGATGTGTGTGGTGCGCGCGCGCCGTCAGAAGGGCTTGTCGGTGGTGCCGGTCATCGACTGAAACAGGTCGTTGGCCAGGCTGCTGGCCCCGATGCGGAAGTACTCGTTGTCGAGCCAGTGGTCGCCCAGCACCTCCTTGACGATGGTGTAGTACTTCACGGCATCCTCGGTGGTGCGTATGCCGCCTGAGGCCTTGAAGCCCACCATGATGCTGTGCTTCTGGTAGTACTCCTTGATGCACTGGCACATCACATAGGCAGCCTCGAGCGAGGCCCCGGGATAGATCTTGCCTGTCGAGGTCTTGATGAAGTCGGCGCCGCTGTACATGGCCAGTATCGAGGCGCGCTTGATGTTTTCGGCGCTCTTGAGGGCGCCCGTCTCGAGTATCACCTTCAGGGGGTGGTTGCCTATAGTGGCCTTGAGCTCGGCAATCTCGTCGCACAGCTCCTCGTAGGCGCCGTCGAGGAAGTAGCCCATGTTGATGACCACGTCGACCTCGTCGGCGCCGTCTTGTATGGCCAGGGCGGTTTCGGCCACCTTGGTCTCGATGTGGGCCTGCGACGAGGGGAAGCTGGCGCTGCACACGGCGATGCCCACGTCGCTCACCTCGAGGTTGCCGCGCACCACCTCGGCAAAGTTGCTGTAGACGCATATCGAGGCCACGTTCTTGAAGTCGGGATACTTGGCCTGGTACTTGTTCACCTTTTGGGTGAAGGCGGCGATGCTGCGCTCGCTGTCGGTCGTGCTCAGGGTGGTGAGATCGACGCAGTTGAGCAGAAACTCATACACGTCGCGGTTCATGTTTTCCTGCCAGTGCTCGTCGACGAGGCGGTGCACCTGGTCGCTCACCTTGTCGTTGTCGGTCTCCACCTGGCTGGCCTTGATGGCAGCCTCGTATTTGTCGGGCGGCACAGTCTGCTCAAAGGGGAGGTCCTTTTTCAGATTGTCGGTCACGCCTTTCATCTTGTTGAATTGGTCTTTAATGCTGTCCATGATCTTGTATTTAGTGGATTTAGAATAAACGCAGGTGCTGCCTGTGAGGCAAATGGGGGCTCAGGCTTTGTCGCCGGCCGGGCCCTCGAGCTTGGGGTTGTGGAGGTGACGGTGGCTGTCGCGCTGCGTCTTCTTGTCAAAGTTGCGCTCGAGGGCCGCATCGAGGTCGATGCCCGTCTGGTTGGCGATGCACAGCGTCACCCACAGCACATCGGCCAGCTCATCGGCCAGGTCCTTGTGCTTGTCGCCCGGTTTCCACGACTGCTCGCCATAGGTGCGCGACATCACGCGAGCCACCTCGCCCACCTCCTCGGTGAGCTGGGCCATGTTGGTGAGCGGGTCGAAGTAGCGCACGCCATAGGTCTTGATCCAGTTGTCGACACGCTTTTGTGCCTCTTCGATTGTCATAGTCGCGGTGTGGTTGTGTACAATAATAGCCTACAAACTTACTAAAAAATCCTGGCCCAGGCAACACCAGGCGCTTTTTTGTGAGAAAGTTGCGGGGCACATGGCTGTGTGGGCACGAGCCGCAGGCAGGGACACCGATGGCGGCAATTGCACGTGCGACGGCATCGGCGTTTTTTTTTCAACGATGATTAAGAACATTTATTACAAAAAAGATAGGGAGTACCTTGTTTTGCACTATCTTTGCAATAATTTAATCAATTTGCCGCATTATGGTTAGACTTAAAAACGGATTTTGGAGCCGTCTGTGGAGCAATTTGTGTCGATGGAACTACAGCTTCTGGCAATGGTACAAGAGTATCTATGTGGGTCGCCCGTGGTATGTCAAGGCCGTGTCGGGGCTGTGCACCATGGTGGTGAGCGTGATATTGCTGCTCATTGCGGTCGACATCAATTTCCTGTGGCTCTTTGGCAAGTCACCCTCGATCAACGAGATCATGCACCCCAAGACCAACAATGCCAGCTATGTGTATAGCGCCGACGGGGTCTTGCTGTGCAAGTACTACGACGAGAACCGCACCCCTGTGAAGTACAACCAGGTGAATCCCTTGTTTTTCAAGGCACTTGTAGATACCGAGGACGAGCGTTTCTACTCGCACCACGGCGTTGACTACACGGGCATGCTTGCCGCCGTGAAGGACTATGTGATACACCGCCATGCCCGTGGAGCATCGACCATCACGCAGCAGCTGGTGAAAAACATGTTCAAGGTGCGCAGCACCAACCGCGGCCTGCTGGGTCATGTGCCAGGCTTCGGGATCCTGATCAGCAAAATCAAGGAGTGGATACTGGCCACCAAGGTGGAGTTGTTCTACGACAAGCAGGACATCATCACCATGTATGCCAACACGGTCGACTTTGGCAACAACGCCTTCGGCATCAAGACGGCGGCCCGCACCTACTACAACACCACGCCCGACAGTCTCACGCTCGACCAGTGCGCCGTGCTCGTGGGCCTGCTCAAGGCCACGTCGAGCTACAACCCGCGCAGCAACCCCGAGCGCAGCCAGTGGCGCCGCAACGTGGTGCTGTGGAACATGGTGACCCACGGCGACCTCTCGCAGGCGCGCTACAACGAGATGAAAAACGAGCCCACGCAGCTGCACATCAACATTGAGACCCCCAACGATGGCCGCGCCCTCTACTTCCGCAACGCCGTGCACGACGAGATGCAGGCCTGGTGCGAGGAGAACGACGTCGACTTTTACACCGACGGGTTGAAGATCTACACCACAGTCGACAGCCGCGTGCAGGAGCATGCCGAGGAGGCCGTGATGCAGCAGATGTACCAGGTGCAGCACAACTTTGAGCGCCGTTGGGGCAGCGACCCGTGCTGGGTCGACAACAAGGGCGACTCGATACCGGGCTTCCCGCAGCAAGTGCTGCGCACCACCGACTACTACAAGCAGATGGTGAGCCGTTTCCCCCACAACCCCGACTCGGTGAACCACTACATGAACACGCCCCACAAGATGAAGCTCTTCATGTATGACCGCGACCGCCGCACGGGCCGCATCGTGGCTGGCTACCGCGAGGTGAACATGAGCCCCATCGACTCGGTGCGCCACATGTTGCACTTCATGCACTGCGGCCTGGTGGCCATTGAGCCGCGCACGGGCTTTGTGCGCGCCTGGGTGGGCGACATCGACTACACGACCTGGAAATACGACAAGGTGAAGTCGATGCGCCAGCCGGGTTCCACCTTCAAGCTCTTTGTGTACTCGGCCGCCATGGAGAGCGGCATGACACCGTGCTCGACCGAGCGCGACGACTACTTGAGCATGAACGTGTTTAACGAGCAGAAGAACCAGTGGGAGCAATACACCCCGCGCAATGCCAACGGCGACTTCTCGGGGCAGGACATGAGCCTGCGCCAGGCCTTTGTGC